>CAYRZX010000382.1:0-6470 GCA_964428665.1 uncultured Gemmatimonas sp. | reverse complement strand
AAAACGCCCTCTCCACCAGAAACGCCGCCATCTCCCGGAGCGTCTCTTTCGCCTCGCTGTCCGGCAGCCGGGCCAGGTGCCCCAGCCCCTCGCGGGCCTTCTGCTCGCAGACCGCCTGGGCGCGTGCGATGGAGCCGTAGCGCGCCATCAGGGAGATGACCCACTCGATCTCACGAGGGGTGTTCAGCGTCCGGTCCCGGTCCAGAACCTCCAGGACCTTCCCCTGTTCGGCCTGGCCGCAGGCGTTCAGCAGGTCGATCACCATCAGCGTCCGCTTCCCCTCCGCGATGTCCCCCCCCCACTCCTTCCCGTAGCCCCCGCCCGTGGTCCGCGGGGCGACCCGCGCGTCCTGGTCCGACACCTGGATGTTGAGCAGGTCGTCCCGGATCTGAAAGGCCACGGCGATGGCCTCCCCGAAGTCCCCGATCGCCAGGCGGCGCTCCCCATCCGCGCCTGCGATGATCGCCCCGGCCGTGCACGGCCCCCGGCCGCTGTACCACCCCGTCTTCTTGCGGAGCATCGTCATGAACGCCGCCACCGTCGGGACCGTCCTGTCCTTTGCCCAGCCGATGTCGTAGGCCTGCCCCTCAAGGGTCTCTCGCGCCACGACGACCATCTCGGAGATCAGCGCCAGCGCCTTCTGGTCGCCGAGCAGGTCCCGGTTGCCCAGCAGCACCTCGAACACCTTCGCGTAGAGGGCGTCCCCCACGTTGATGCTGATCGGGACCCCGTGCATCCGGTGAAGACAGGGCTTCCCCCGGCGCATCTCCGACCCGTCCTCGATGTCGTCGTGCACCAGGGCGAACGACTGGAACATCTCGAACGCCGCGGCCGTGCGAAAGGCCAGCCTCCGGTCCCCCCCCAGCGCCTCGCACGCCAGCAGGACCATGGCGGACCGGAACCGCTTGCCCCCGCGCAGCGGATAGTCCCGCATCGGCCCGTAGAGCAGGCCGAGCGGTTCGGCCTCCGGCAGGAAGGAGAACATCTCCCGGTCGATCCGAGGGACGTTCTCGTCCAGGAAGCGCCGGAGGCGGGACTTGTCGTCAAGGTCAGGCATTTTGTTTATAGCGCCATCTGTCGCTGGATATCCGTCCGGTAGACCCAGCTTCCCTCCCGGACGTAGTGGCAGGCAAAGGCCCGGCGCAGCCGGGCGGAGGACTCGTTCCGGTGTGACCCGTGGATCGTGCGCCCCGTGAAAAACACCGCGCCCCCGGCGGGCACCGTCAGCGCCACCTCTCGCGAGCGGTCCCACCCCCTCACCTCCGCGGAGTGCAGGGGCACGGTCCAGGTCTTCCCCTCCCGGTCCCGATACTCATAATCCTTCGTCCAGGAGGCGTGCTGCGTCGCGTCCTTCGGCAGGTCCATCCCCAGCAGCGGCCCCTTGTGACTTTCCGGCACGACACAGAGACCGCCGTTGTCCGCGTCCGCGTCGTCCAGGGCGATCCAGCAGGCCATCAGCGTCTCCGGCTCCGTGACGATGTAGTAGCTGTCCTGGTGGATGGCGATCCCCCGACCCTCCGGCATCTTGGCCAGCATCATCGTCTGGATGCACATCGGCCGCCCCCCCATGAGCGCGGTCAGCGCCGCCTTGATGCGCGGGTGGCCGGCCATCCGCGCCCAGACCTCGTCCTCCAGGTGGGTCGTC
The DNA here is from genome assembly GCA_964428665.1 of uncultured Gemmatimonas sp. Lineage (GTDB taxonomy): Bacteria > Latescibacterota > UBA2968 > SICM01 > SICM01 > SICM01. The sequence continues at coordinate 4,825 of CAYRZX010000382.1, read as the reverse complement.
AGCCCCGTCTTCCGCCTCCCCGCGAACACCTCCTCGTTATGCCGCAGGAACGCCGCCACCTCCTCCCGCGACAGGAGGTCCGGCGCGACGAGGTACCCGTCCCGCCGGTACTGCGCCACCGCTTCGGAGGACAGCTTCCAGTCGGATGAATCAGACATTGATTTTCTCCAGGCGCTTGTTGATATGCTCCCAGCTCGCCTTGCTAAAGTCCCGGTAGTCCTCCTCGCTCCATTCGTCGCTGTAGTCTACCACACATTGCGGCGGAATATCGTTTAGAATGAGCGTGGCCAGTTTAAGACGGTCAGAAGCCGGCAACGGCTTAATGGTGTGGTCATAGATCTGCTTGACATTCATGGTATACCTCCTGGATCACTCTGCCGCTTGAGCGCGACATACCCCAATTTGCTCAGGAATCGAGATAAAGTCAATACCCAAATCACAGCCCCCCTCCAGCCGTCGATCCCCCCTTCGCTCGCCTGCCTTCACGAGGCTTGACATCGGCCCCCTTTTAAACTATTATACCGCTCCCAGAAAGGCCCCTCGAAACAGATCGCCCAGACCCTTTACACGAGGCGTGTGTTATGTCCCTCACATTCCTTGCCGTCGGCGCACACATCGACGACAACGAAGACGGCATCGGCGGCATCATCATCAAGGCCGTGAAGGCGGGCCACCGCGTCGCCACCGTTGTCGCCACCGGTGATTACTCGAGCTGGGGCAACACGATCGGACGCGAGGAGCAGTGCAAGAAGGATCAGCTCGCCCTGGCCCGGCGCTTCGGCTACGAGAAGCGGTTCCTCAACCACCGTTACCACCAGGTCGAGGCGAATGTCGCATTCAAGAAAGAGATCGCCGAGATCTACGCCGAGCTCCAGCCCGACATCACCTTCGTCCACTGCACCGGCGACCACTGGCCCGACCACGTCGCCTGCGGCATCGCCACGAAAGACGCCGTACTGTTCTCGCACGGCCTCTCCTCCACGATGGGCATCCGCCGGTGCCCGCGCATTTTCGCCTACAACGTCACTCCCGAACAGACGATTCGCTTCGAGCCCGACTTCTTTGTGGACATCACGGCCGAGATGCCTGCCTACATGGAACTGATCCAGGGCACCGACGGCATCCTGTCCAACCGTCCGCCCGAGCAAACGGTCATCAAGGAACTGAAGGACCTCCGCACCGGCCAGACCCTGAGGGTCAGCGGCCACGGCTGGCGGCGTCTGACCATGTGCGCCGGCTGGGGCCACTTCGCGGACGGCCAGTATGCCATCGGCCTCCAGACCCTCTGGGGGCCTCGAGACGGCCGCCCCCTCTGGGACTGACGCGGCGGCCTCAAGAAGGAACTTCTCAACGATCAGAAAACGGAGGATTCATGCCCAGAACGCGACTCGCCCTCATCGGCTGCGGCGGCATGTCCAAAGCCCACGCCAGGCGGTTTCACGTGCTGCGCGACCGCCTTCAGGTCGTCGCCGCCGTGGACGTGGACGAGGCCAGGGCCAGGGCCACCGCCGACCTGCTCGAAGGGGCCAGGCCCGCCACCGACTTCCGCAGGGTCCTTGACGACGTCGACGCGGCCCTCCTCGTCCTGCCGCACCACCTGCACCACCCCATCGGCCTGGCCTGCCTGGAGGCGGGGGTGCACGTCCTCCTCGAAAAGCCGATGGCCAACAGCGAACAGGAGTGCCTCGACCTGATCGAAGCGTCCCGAAGGGCCGATCGCACCCTGATGATCGCCTACTGCATGCGCTTCCACCCCCTCGTGGCGCGCATGAAGGAACTGCTCGACCAGAAGGCCTGCGGCGACGTCTTCCAGGTCTCCATCTGGACCGAGCAACTCACCCGGTACCCCCCCGACCACTGGGCCTCGAAGGCCGCCACGCTGGGCGGCGGGCAGCTCTTCAGCCACGGATGCCACTACATCGACATCCTGCTCTGGTACCTGGGTCGCCCCCTCCAGGGCACGCACTTCGGGACCAACTCCGGCACGCCCTGGATGGAGCGGGAGGGCACCAGCAACGTGACCGTCGAATTCGAGGGGGGCCGGCTCGGTTACCACTTCGGCACCTGGGGCGCGCGGGGGACCCGCCTGGGCTACTCCTTCCACGCCCACTGCACGGAGGGGATGATCGAGGCCGACATCACGCACAGCAAGCTCCTCGTCCACCGCAAAGGAGATGTCGAGACCCTGATGGAGTCCGAGCCGGGCAAGCACACCGAGAATGAGATGGCCCACTTCCTCGACTGCGTCGAGACGGGAGCGCGCCCCCTGACCGACGGCCCCGGCAGCCTCCAGGGCCTGCGCGTGATCTGGCGCCTCTATGAGGCCGAGCAGCGCCACGCGGTCGCCGACCTGCGCGGGTTGGGACTCGATCAGATTTGAAAGGAACCCCCCCATGAAAATCGCCGACGTCGTCCTCTTCAAGGTCACCGGCCGCCAGCCCCCGCTCCCCTTCCCGCGCGGAGACCGGGCGTCGCGGCCCCTCGACATCTACCCGGAGTACAACGCCCCGTCGCCGCCCTCCGCTGCGCCTGCAACCTCCCCACGCCCCATCGGCGCCATTTACGTCGAAATCCAGGCCGACGACGGCGTCTCCGGGCTGTTCGGGCCCATCCAGGAGGCCCAGGCCTACGTCATCCGGCGCTCCCTGCGCCCCTTCCTCCTGGGCCGGGACCCCCTCGCCAGCGAACTCCTGCTGGACCAGATGCTCCGCCTGGACCGGCACGGCAGGTCCGGGCTGTTCATGACCGGCGTCAGCCCCGTGGACTGCGCCCTGTGGGACCTGAAGGGGAAGGCCTGGAACCAGCCTGTCTACCGTCTGCTGGGCGGACCGACGCGCCCCTCCGTCCCGGCCTACGCCAGCATGCTCGGTTTCTCGCTCGAACCGGCGGCTGCGGCAGAGGCGGCGCGGGAGTATAAGGTAAAAGGGTTCACCGCGCAGAAGTGGTTCTTCCGCTATGGCCCCGGAGACGGCGAGGCGGGCAAGGCCAAAAACCTGGCGACGGCCCGCGCGCTGCGGGAGGCCGTGGGGCCGGACTACGCGCTGATGTTCGACGCGGTCATGGGATGGGACCTGACCTACGCCAGAGACATGGTGAAGCGCCTCGCCCCGCTCAACCCGACCTGGATGGAGGAGCCCATCCCGCCGGAGCGCGTGGGGGGCATGCGCCAGGTCCGGGAGGCCGCCGGCTTCCCCATCGCCACCGGGGAGCACGTCTACACCCGGTGGCAGGTGAAGGAACTCCTGGTCGCCGGGGCCGTGGACGTCCTCCAGACCGACCCCGACTGGACCGGCGGGATCACGGAGCTGGCCAAGATCTGCGCCCTCGCCTCGGCCTTCGAGGTCCCCGTCGTGGCGCACGGCCACTCCCTCCTGCCCGCCCTCCACGTGGCCGCCGCGCAGTCCCCGGTCACCGTGCCCCGCGTGGAGTTTCTGATCCAGGGCCAGGAGACCAAACAGCACTTTCACCGCCCCATCTACCGGCCCGAGGGCGGGGCCATACCCCTGCCCGACCTGCCCGGCCTCGGCCTCGTCCTCGACGAGGGCAAGGTGGAGTCCCGCACGACCGTCGAATTCCGAATATAAAGGAGCCCTTATGCTCAGAGCCGGCGCTGCCACGCTCGACATCACCCCTCCCCTCGGCACAAAGATGCCCGGCCTGTTTCACGAGCGCCGGGCCTCCGAGATACACGACCCCCTCTTCGTCCGGGCGTTCTGCGTCGAGCGGGATGGAGCCGCCGTCGCCGTCGCCGTCTGCGACCTCATCGGGGTCAAACGGACCTACCTGGACCGGGCGAAGGCCCGCATCGCGCGGGAGGCGGACCTCGCGGGGGACCGCGTCCTGATCTCCTGCACCCACACCCACACCGGCGCGGAGACCGGGGAAGACGCCTACACCGAGGGCCTCGTCGGGCGCATCGCCGACGCCGTGCGCCTGGCCCGCAGCCGCCTGGAGCCCGCCGAGGTGGGCTGGGCCAGGGCGATGGAGGACCGGCTCGTGTTCAACCGCCGCTACCGGATGGCCGACGGCTCGGTCCGCACGAACCCCGGCATCGGCAACCCGGACGCGCGGGAGCCCGCCGGCCCCGTGGACCCGGAGGTGGGCCTCCTTGGCCTGCGCCGGCCCGGAGGTCAGACCCTCGGCCTGCTGGCCAACTACAGCCTCCACTACGTGGGCGCGGGCGACTCCGAGCGCCAGATCTCCGCGGACTACTTCGGCTATTTCAGCCGAATCGTCCAGCAGATGCGCGGGGAGACCTTCGTGGCCGCCCTCAGCAACGGCGCGTGTGGGGACATCAACAACATCGACGTGAAGGGGGGGCTGCGGCCCGACAACCGGAACTACCAGCACACGGAGCGGGTCGCGGCCAGGGTGGCCGCGGCGGCGCTCTGGGCGTGGAACGAGATGCCGTTCGTGGGAGACGCGCCCGTGGGCGGGGCGATGGAGGAGGTGGCGCTCTCCCGGAGGCCCGTCTCCGACGCGGACGTGGCGCGGGCGCGGGAGGTCCAGGCGCGCAAGGAGGGGACCATGGCCGAAAGGGGGTTCGCCCGCCGCGTCCTCCGGACGGCGGAGTTGCCGGAAAAAATCTCCACCTGTGTGCAGGCCCTGCGGGTGGGAGACCTGGGCATCGTGGGAATCCCCGGCGAGCTGTTCGCGGAGCTGGGGCTGGAGATCAAGCGCCGGTCCCCCTTCCGACAGACCTGCGTGATCGAGCTGGCGAACGACTCCGTCGGATACCTCCCCACGCGCCGGGCGTTCGAGGAGGGGGGCTATGAGGCCGAGTCCAGCCCCTTCACCCCCGGCGTGGGAGAGATGCTCGTCGAGA
>CAYRZX010000381.1:0-6492 GCA_964428665.1 uncultured Gemmatimonas sp. | reverse complement strand
CAGGGGTCCTGCTGAACTCCTTTGGGGAGTTCATCTTCTACGTCTTCCGGGGGAGACAGGAGGTCCAGTTTGAGGCGGGGCTGAGCCTGATCCACCGGCTACTCAGCCTGCTGTTCGGGCTGGCGGCCATCCGGCTCGGCTGGGGCGTCACAGGCGTGGCCGGTGGGTTTCTCATCGCCGGGGCGGTTTCGACAGGGGCCGCCTACCTCATCCTCGTCCGGCGGTTTTTCCGGCCCGATTTCGCGGTTGACGGGACTCTGATCCGGGGGGCGCTGCGGGAGGTCCTGCCCATCGGGGTCGCCATCGGCCTGTCGGCGGTCTGCTTTCGCGTGGACGTCGTGTTTCTGAAGGCCCTGTGGGGGATCGAGGAGGTGGGGCTCTACGGCGCAGGCCGTCGGCTGATGGAGCCCTGGGCGCTCCTGCCCGCCGCGCTGATGGCCGGGGTGTTCCCGGCGTTCTCCGGGATGCCCACCGGGGACCCCCGCCGGTCCGCCCTGGCCTGGAGGACCGTGGTCCTGCTCCTGGCCGTGGGGGCCCCGATCGCGGGCCTGGCCGCGCTCTTCCGGGGGGAGATCATGGCCCTGGTCTACGGGCCGGGCTATGCCGCCGCCGCGCCTTCCTTCGCGGTCCTGATGGCCGCGATGGTCCCGATGTTCCTCAACTACGGGCTGACCCACTTCCTGATCGCGCTCCATCTGACCCGCCTGAACGCCCTGTTCTGCGGCGTCTGCCTCCTGGCGAACGTGGGCGCGAACCTCCTCCTGATTCCCTCGCTGGGCGCGACCGGGGCCGCGCTCTCCCTCTTGATCACGGAGGGGCTGCTGACGGCCCTGTGCGCCGGGGCAATTTATCGCAAACGATGAATGTCGAATGTCGAATGTCGAATGTCGAATGTCGAATGTCGAATGTCGAATGTCGAATGAAGATTCGTAATTCGTAATTCGACATTCGTAATTCGTAAGAGGAGTTAGCGTGGCAACCAGACCCCTGAACGTCCTGTTCATCATCGCGGACCAGTTCCGCCCCGACTGCCTGGGGGTCGCGGGCAACCCGGTCATTCAGACGCCCAACCTGGACGCCCTGGCGCGGGGGGGGACGCTGTTCAAGAAATGCTTCGTGCAGACCGCGCCCTGCGGCCCCAGCCGGATGTGCATCTACACGGGCCGGTACCTCTGCTCCACGCGGGCCGTGGACAACAAGACGCCCCTGATCGACGCGGAGGAGAACCTGGCGATGGCCCTGCGCGAGGGGGGCTACGCGCCGGGGATCATCGGCTACAACGACTACGCCGTGGACCCGCGCATTCTGCCCCCGGACGACCCCCGGACGCGGAAGTTGAGTTATGACAACTTTCTTCCGGGGTTCGACCTGGTCCTCAGGCACGAGTACGACTCCCCGGAGTACTTCGAGAGCCTCCGGCGGAAGGGCTACCCGGAGGCGCTGCTGAGCCACGCGGAGGTCCACAAGCCGAACGTCCCGCCGGAGGGGCCGGGGGACCATCTGCCGCTGCGATATCCGGCCCGCTACCGGGCGGAGGACAGCGAGGGGCGGTTCGTGACGGAGGTGGCCGTCGACTACCTCCGGGCGCGGAGGGACGGGGGGTGGTTTCTCAGCGTGAACTACATCAAGCCCCATCCGCCCCGCATCTGCGCCGCCCCCTACAACGACATGTACGATCCGGCGGACATGCCCGCGCCCAACCGGAGGCCGGAGGAGCTGCGCTCGACGAACCTCTACCTGAGGCAGGTCTACCGGCATCCGCAACTCGTCCCGGAGCGGGACCTGCGGGAGACGCAGGCCAACTACTACGGGATGATCACGGAGCTGGACGCCAGCCTGGGCCTGCTGTTCGAGGCGTTGAGGGACTCAGGGCAGTGGGACCGGACGCTGATCGTCTTCTCGTCGGACCACGGGGAATACCTGGGGGACCACTACCTGACCGGCAAGGGGCAGTTCTACGACGAGACGATGCGGGTCCCGCTGATCGTCCGGGACCCCTCGCCGGAGGCAGACGCCACGCGGGGGCGGCAGCTCGACCAGTTCGTGGAGTCCGTCGATCTGGCGCCCACGATGCTGGAGTTCCTGGGGCTGCCGGTCCCCGACCGGTTCCAGGGGAGGAGCGTCCTGGGGCAGGCGCGGGGAAAGGGGCAGTCGAAACCCGAAATCTTCTACGAGAAGGACTTCCGCTCCGAGATGAAGAGCATCCCCGGCCAGGACCCGGACCGCTGCCTGCTCTGGGTGGTGCGGGACGACGCCTACAAGCTGGTCCAGTTTGCGGACGAGGCCATGCCGCCGTTCCTGTTCGACCTGAGGCGGGACCCGGGGGAGCAGCGCAATCTGGCGGAGGACCCCGCCCACGTCCCGGTCCTGCTGGAGTACTCACAAAGGCTTCTGCGGTGGCGGATGCGAAATGAGGACCAGCGGATGGAGCGCTGGGCCTGGCCTCTCAGGCAAAAGTCCGGGTAAGAGAAGGGGGTGGCGCACGCCTCTAAATCTCCGTCCGCAGGCCCAGGCGCAGGGTGCAGACGCACCTCCGGCAGATGGGGTCGTTCCGGACGCTCAGGCGGCGTCTGAACGCGATGGATTCGGGGGCGTTGAGGATGGCGTCCAGCGGCTGTTCGTGGATGTTGCCGAGGGGGCGGTGGAAAAAGCAGGGGCGCACCGTGCCGTCGGCCTCGACCACGGCGGAGACGTGGGGGGCGTTGCAGGCGTTCTGAGGAAAGGGGTCGTCTCCGTTGAGGGCGGCGTAATAGCGCGGCAGGCGGCGCAGCTTGTCGGGGGCTTCGGCGATGAAACCGGAGGCAAAGTCGCTGGCGCAGCGCCGGAGGGTCTCTTCGAGGATCTCCCTGAATTCGTCCACCTCCTCCGGGGGGAGGGCGATGTCGGCCACGCGCCCGGCGTCCCACGGCTCGGGCCGGTTGAATGCCGTGGAGAAGGTGTCTGCGGCCAGGAACGAGATCTGGTCCAGCTTCAGGTCGTGGGCCGCCGCGATGATGCGGGGCAGGTCCCGGAAGTTGCGCCGCTGCAGGACGCAGCGTGCGGTCACGCGAAAGCGGGGGGAGACGGCGCGGAGCGCAGCCACCCCCTCGGCCAGCCGGTCGTAGGCTTGCGGCACGCCCCGGATGGCGTCGTGGGTCTCGCGGCTCCCGTCCAGCGAGACGATGACCTCGTCGACCCAGCGCGCCACGTGGGGGGCGTGGGGTTTCAGGAGCAGGCCGGTGGAGAGCAGGGTGATTCTGACGCCGAGACCCTTGAGCAGTTCGCAGAGCGTCCAGAGGTGGGTGTGCATCAGCGCCTCGCCGCCGGAGAGCACGGCCCATTGCACGTTGAATTTTCGGAAGGCGTCCACGTGGCGGGTCAGGTCCTCGCGCGAGAGTTCCTGCCGGTTCTGATTGGCCCTCCAGATGTCGCACATGACGCAGCGGCAGTTGCACCGGCTGTGAGGCATCAGCACCACCACCGGCAGGGTGAAGATGCGATGGGTGGCGCGCGTCAACAGGCGTTTCAGGACCTCGATGGGCGCGGGCATGAAGGCGCTCCTTTGGGGGGGTCTGGTCAGAGTCCGCGTGACAATGTAGGGCAAGGGCCGTCGGGTGTCAAGGGGATCGTCGCCAGGGCGCATACCAGGGGTGACCGATGACCGCGATCCTGCAAGGGCTGCTGACGCTGCTGGCGTTCCTGCTCCCGTTCGAGGTGCGGAGGCCGGTCGTCTCGTTTGCCCCTTATATGGTCTTCACGGACCTGGAGCTGGTGACGCTGCTGATCATCGGCGTCTGGGCCGTTCGGGCGGTCTTCCTGAGGCGATTGCCGACCCTGCCCGGCAGGCTGGGTCTCCTGGCCTGGGGGCTGGCCGGCATCGCGCTCCTGTCGGCTGTCACGGCCCCGGCCTTCCGGCTCGCGTCGCTCAAGTTCACGCTGAGAATGGTGACGGGGGTCTGTCTCCTGTGCGTGGTGGCCGAACAGGGGATAAGGCTGAAGGCCCTGATCGCGGGCGCTGCGGTCTCCTCGGCGCTCGGCATCTGGACCTGTCTGCGGCCCGACCAGACCGCCTGGCTGACGCCGCTGTTCCGGGAGCGGGAGTTCCTGATCGGGAACACGGTCCGGCTGAGCGGGACGTTCGAGTACCCGAACATCGCGGCGGCATTCCTGGCGATGGCGTTCGTGCTCTCGCTCACGATCATTCCCGTGAATACGCGAGAAACGGGGAAACGGGGAAACGGAGAAACGGGGACGGACACAGCCTTTATCCCCGCTTCTCCGCTTCTCCGCTTCTCCGCTTCGGTTTTCTGGTCTGCCGCGCAGGGCCTGATCCTCCTCGGCCTGATCCTGACCCTGAGCCGGGCCGGCCTGGCTGTGGCCCTGTTCGGGGTCTGCCTCGTCGCTGCGCTGTATGCGGTCAGTGGGGGGATCGGCCCGGCGCTCCGCCGGCTCGGGCCGTCTGCCGTGGTCACCGTCCTCTGCCTGGCCGGGGCGCTGCTCTTCTACCCCCCCTTCCTCCTGCGTCTCCAGACCGGGGAGGACCGGGCGTGGTACAGCGCCCGGTACGAGACCCTGGAGGCCCCAATCCTGTCCGCCGGAGGGGTCTCGACGGCGCGAGTACGGGTCACGAATACAGGCCGCGTCCTCTGGAGCCCGAAGGGGGAGCACCCGTTCCGGCTGTCCTACCACTGGCTGGAGGCGGGGACGGAGAAGGCCATTCCCGCGCTTCAGGCCAGGACGGAGCTGCCGGGGGAGGTCGCGCCCGGCCAGTCCGTCACGCTGGTGGCGCGGGTGCTGGCGCCCGCTGCGCCTGGGGACTATCTACTGGCGTGGGACATGGTGCACGAGCGGGCCACCTGGTTCAGCCAGAAGGGGTGCCCTCCGGGGCGGGTCGCCTGCCGGGTGGGGGAGGCCCCCAGGGATCGCCCCGTTTTCGCGGGCAGGGAGGAGACGCCGCCTGACCCGACGGCCCTGGAGGCGGAGTCGGTCAGCCGGTCTACGCTCTGGCGGGCAGGGTGGGAAATGTTTAAAAGGCATCCGGCCCTGGGCGTCGGGCCGGATAACTTCCGCCGGATGTGGGGGCGGGAGTACGGGATGGGCCGGTGGGACGAGCGGGTGCATGCGAACAACCTCTTCGTGGAGGTCTTCGTGACCACCGGGCTGCTGGGCGGGATCGTCTTTCTGGCGCTGATCATCTCCATCCTCCGGATGCAGGTCCGGTGTCTCAGGAGATGCGGGGATGGCGATGCGGCATTCTCCGTCGCTGCGGCGCTGTTCGGGACCACGGCGGTCTTTCTCGCGCACGGGATGGTGGACTGTTTCATCGCCTTCACGCCGATCTATCTCCTGTTCTGGACCATCGTGGGGATGTCGGCCAGGTTGGCCTATGTCCATTGACCGCTCCATTCGCCTTTTCCTCTGCGCGGCAATCCTGGCCACGCCGCTGGCGTTTGACCCGAGGCTGCATCACGTCTTTGTCCTGGACAAGGTCGTTCTGTTGCGGCTGCTCGTTTCCGGGGCGGCGATCCTGTGGGCGGTCAAGGCCCTTCGGGAAGGTCGGGCCGATGGGGTGAGGACGGGGCTGGACGGACCGGTCCTGGCCGTCCTGATCGCGGGCATCCTCGCGACGGTCTTCTCGGCCTCCCCCCGGACCAGCCTGGTCGGGTCCGCGGCCCGGCAAGAGGGCCTCGTCGCGCTGGCGACGGACCTGCTCCTGTTCTACCTTTCGTTCCGCTTTTTAAAGGAGCGCCCGCAGAGGGTCGCCGGGCTGGTCTGCCTGGCCGCCGTGGCCGCCGCCTGCTACGGCATCCTTCAGAGGATGGGGGGAGACCCGCTCTCCTGGAGCGAGCCGGTCTGGGCGCGGGTCACCTCGACGTTCGGACAGCCGAACGCGCTCGGGGCATACCTCGGCATGGCCCTGCCGCTGATCCTGGCGATGGGGATGACGGCAAACGACAAACAGGACCACAGGACCACAGGACCACAGGACCACAGGACCTATGGTCTCGTGGTCTCGTGGTCTCGTGGTCTCGTGGTCAGCCTTTGCTGTGCGGCCTTCCTGATCGTCGGGATCGCCCTGCTGCTGACCGGGAGCCGGGGGGGCTGGATGGGGGCGGCTGCGGGGCTGGCCCTGTTCGGGGCGCTGACCTGGTCTAAGGGGACGCGCGAGGCGCGCAGGACGCTCGTTCTCTGCGCGGTCCTGGTGGTCGGCGCAACCGGGGCCTTCTGCCTGCACCCCGGCCTGTCGCCGGTCCGGCGGATCGCCTCCACCGTCCAGGTCGAGCAGACGAGGGAGGGGCGCTCAATCCTGTTAGACGGCACGGCGCGGGAGCGGCTGGTCACCTACCGGGCGTCGTGGAAGATGTTCCTGGACCGTCCGCTGACGGGCGTGGGGCCGGAGATGATGCGGGAGTTCCTGCCGCGCTATCTTTCTCCGGACGACCCGGAGACGGAGGCCGACCGGGCGCACAACCTCCTGCTCCACGAGGCGGCGACGAAGGGGCTGATCGGCCT
>CAYRZX010000380.1:0-6604 GCA_964428665.1 uncultured Gemmatimonas sp. | reverse complement strand
ATCGTCAAAAACTTTTCGTAGTAGGAGCGATTTCTTTACGCTGTAGGATTAGGCTTTTATATCTCCCTCAACCGCTCCAGCAACTTCACCGCCCCGGCGATGTCCCCGGCCTGATCCGCCGAGTACTCCCGCTCGATCGTCAGCGGCCCCTCGTAGCCCAGCGCCTTGAGGGTCCGGATGAACGTCTCCATCCCCACGTCCCCCGTGCCCAGGGGGCAGTCCTCATACCATTTCTGGCCCGGCCTCCGCGTCTTCTTCGCGTCCTTGCAGTGCACGCTCTTGACGTGCCGGCCCAGCTTCTTCAGCGCCGAGATCGGCTCCCCGGCGTTGTAGAGGATCATGTTCGCCGGGTCGAAGTTGATGGCTAGGTTGTCCCGCCCCACGGCCTCGATGAAGCGCAGCAGGGCGTCCGCCGTCTCCTGCCCCGTCTCCAGGTGGAACCGCTGCCCGTTCCGCGCGCAGTACTCGCAGACCAGCCGCGTGGCCTCCACAATGCCGGGATACTCCGGGTCCTTCGGGTCCTCCGGCACCGCCCCCAGGTGCATGGCGATGACGTCCACGCCGAGGGCCTTCGCGAAATCGGAGACCTCCAGCGTCTCCTTCAGGCGGACGGCCCGCGTGGCCCTCGGTACCAGCCCGATCGTCTGCCGCACCAGGGGGACCGTCTCGTAGCTCTCCCCCTCGAACCCGCAGAACACCACGGTCACGGTGATCCCGGCGTCCGCGAACTGCCCCCGGATCTCCGCCGTCTTTTCGGGCGACCGCATGTCCCCGTGCGGGGCGTGCAGGTGGACCGTGCGAACCCCGATATTCTTGACCGCGCCCAGAGAGGCCCCCAGCCCGGCCCCGATGGACGTAAACACCCCAACAGGCATCTTTTCCACGGCGATCTCCTCCATAAAATTTTACCGCGCCTGTTTACATCACCTCAAACGACAGCCCGACATGTGCCGTCAGGAGTAAATATAAATAATGCGCGCAACATGCGCCCTCAAAAAAAAAGGCCCCTCCGGTTTCCCGGAGAGACCTGAGCGGACAGACGAACGCTGAACGCTGATTTTAGAACCTGATCGTCTGCCCGCCGGACGAAAAGGACCCCGAGGCCTTTCCCCCGCTGACGGAGATGTCGAAGTCCATCGACCCCTTGTAGTCTCCGGAGAACGACAGCCTCCCCTTGTAGCTGAGCGCCAGCCCGGCGGGGTTGGCGTTCGGCAGCCTGTAGACGATGTCCAGCGGCCCGCCTATGAACAGCCTGCCGTCATCCGAGAAGTTGTCGAACGTCATCTTGACGTTCATCGACACCTCTGAGGCGCCGGCGTCGTAGTCCCCGCTGGCCGAGACCTTCCCCGAGTCCTTGCCGTTGACCGTCACGCCCACGCCCTTGGCGAGGGCCGGGGAGGAGGCGGGCTTCTTCGCCGCCTGCGCAAAGACCGACGCAATGGCGCCCCCGACGGCTGCGTTGGCCGCCGCGTAGACCAGGGCCGAGTTGGTGGCGTCGACCGGCCGGTTGGCCAGGTTGGCGCCGCCCGTGGGCGGCCCCCCGCTGCCCGCCGCAGCCGGGTTCTCGTCCCCGCACCCCATCCCCACCAACGCCGCCACTGTCAAGACCGCCATCGCGCCCCTCAGCCGCCTGTTCCCGAACCTCATGGGGACTCGCCTCCTCATTCATCGGTCATCGGTCATCGGTCATCGGTCATCGGTCTTTTTCAAAATATAGGACACCTCCCCTTAAATGGCAAGGATGAACCCCGATACCTGAACCCGACGTGGGGATTTCTTTTCTTGTATTTTAAACGCCGATTGTCTATTATTAGTCCCGATACCCTCCTGTATATCCCCTGTCCCACGTCTGCATTTTGAACACAGATGACCGGTGGCAGGTTCCCGAAATTTCCTGCCCCCGCTCACGGAGATCCCTTGCATGTCCCTGGATCGATTCGTGAAGATCGGCGCCCTGAAAGATGTGGACGCCTTCCGCGCCCACGTCGCCCGGCTCGGCCTGAGCCTGACCTGCGACGATGAAATCCTGAAAGCGCCGGAGTCGCCCCTGGCGCAGCCTCTCGACGTGGGCGGATTCCGGGTCGGAAACCGCTTCGCCATCCAGCCCATGGAGGGGTGGGACGCCCGGGAGGACGGGAACCCCTCGGACCACGTGCTCCGGCGGTGGGTGCGCTTCGGCGAGAGCGGGGCAAAGCTGATCTGGGGCGGCGAGGCCGTGGCCGTGCGGCACGAAGGCCGCGCCAACCCCAACCAGCTCTACTTTGCGGACCACACGCGGGAGGGCCTGTCCCGCCTGCTCAGGGCCCTCACGGACGCCCATCGAGGTCGCTTCGGGTCCACGCACGACCTCCTCGTCGGCCTCCAGCTCACCCATTCGGGCCGGTTCTGCAAGCCGAACCGGAAGGACCGGATGGAGCCCCGCATCCTCTACCGGCACCCTATCCTCGACTGGAAGTTCGGCCTCCCCCCCGACTATCCCCTCCTCACCGACGGAGATATCCGGGGCATCATCGCCGACTACGTCCGCGCCGCGCGCGCGGCCCACGAGATGGGCTACCGGTTCGTGGACGTCAAACACTGCCACGGCTACCTCGGCCACGAGTTCCTGAGCGCCTGGACACGGCCCGGGGACTACGGCGGACCCTTCGAGAACCGCACCCGCTTCCTCCGGGAGATCGTCGAGGCCATTCGTTCGGAGGCCCCCGGCCTGATGATCGGCGTGCGCCTGAGCGCCTTCGACTTCGTCCCCTTCCGCCCGGACCCCGCCCTCACCACGGAGGAGGGCCTCGGCCCCGGCATCCCGGAGGACCCCGCCGGATGCCTCCCCTACCGCTACGGGTTCGGCGTGAACGAAGAGAGGCCGACGGAGTTCGACCTGACGGAGACCCTCCGGTTCATGGACCTGCTCCACTCCCTGAGGGTCGAACTCGTCAACCTCTCCGCCGGAAGCCCTTACTACAACCCCCACATCCAGAGGCCCGCCTACTACCCCCCCTCCGACGGCTACCAGCCCCCGGAGGACCCGCTCGTGGGCGTCTGCCGCCAGATCGAGGTGACCGCCCGGGTCAAGGCGCGCTACCCCGACCTCCCGACCGTCGGCACGGCTTACTCCTGCCTTCAGGAGTACCTCCCCCACGTGGCGCAGGCCGTGGTCCGGGAGAAGAAGGCCGACTTCGTGGGCCTCGGCCGGATGGTCCTCGCCTACCACGACCTCCCCCACGACGCCCTCTCGAAGGGCCGGCTCGACACGAAGCGCCTCTGCCGCACCTTCAGCGACTGCACCACCGCGCCGCGCAACGGCCTCCGGTCCGGCTGCTACCCCCTCGACCTGTTCTACAAGAAGTCCGAGGAGGCCAGAGTCATCCGGGAGATCAAGAAGAAGATATGAGGAGACCCTTATGAAACTCGCCGCCTGCAACGAATTCTTCGAGGGATGGCCCATCCCCAAGGTCTTCGACTACTGCAAGGCCGTCGGCTACGACGGCTTGGAGATCGCCCCCTTCACCCTCGCCGACTCCGTGGAGCAGGTCTCCGCCCGGCAGCGGGAGGACATCCGCAGGGCCGCCGCCGACGCCGGGGTCGAGATCGTCGGCCTCCACTGGCTCCTGGTCAAGCCCGAGGGCCTCTACATCAACTGCCCGGACGCCGCCGTCCGTCGGCGCACGCAGGACTACATCAGGGCCCTCATCCACTTCTGCGGGGACCTGGGCGGGACCGTGATGATCCACGGCTCCCCCAAGCAGCGCACCGTCCAGGAGGGCTGGGACCGGAGCGAGGTCTGGAAATACACCGTCGAGACCTTCGCCGCCTGCATGGACGCGGCGAAAGAGCGCGGGGTCGCCTACTGCATCGAGCCCCTCAGCAGGACCAACACCAACTTCCTCAACTCCGTGGAGGAGGCCCTCCGGCTCGTGCGCGAGGTCAACCACCCCAACTTCCAGACCATGGTCGACTGTTGCAGCGGCTCCACAGAAGGATCCCTCCCGGACCTCTTCCGCCAGGCCGGCCCCCACATGCGCCACGTCCACGTCAACGACCCCAACGGCCGCGGCCCCGGCTTCGGCGACCTGAAGTTCGGCCCCGTCCTCAAGGCCCTGCGCGACCTCGGCTACGACCGCTACATCTCCCTGGAGGTCTTCGACTTCAAGCCCGACCCCCAGACCATCGCCTCCCGCAGCCTGGGTTATCTGAAAGGGCTGCTGGAAAGGATATGAATACAGACCTCACCCACCCCCCATCCCCCTCCCTCTCCGTATACGGAGAGGGAGGGGGCGAAAAGGGCCTCTCCACTTGGTATGGGGGAGGGTGAGGTCCGTCTGCCGTCTGCCGTCTGCCGTCTCACACTGGAGACTCCTCCATGACACTTGCCGAAGCGATATTATCTCGCCGCACCATTTTCCAGTTCAAGCCCGACCCCGTGCCGAAGGCCATCATCGAAAAAATCCTGAGCTTCGGCGTCTGGGCCCCCAACCACCTCCTCACGGAGCCCTGGCGCTTCACCGTCATCGGCGAGCGGACGAAGCGCACCCTCGCCGAACGCTACCGGCAGATCCAGATGGACAGGGCCCCGGCCCACGTCGACGCGGAGAACCGGGCGAAGATCGGCGAGGCGGGCTACAAAAAGTTCATGTCCAAGCCGACGGTCCTCGCCGTCTCCTGCCGCCAGGAGGGGGACGAGCAGCGCCGGCGGGAGGACTACGCTGCGACCTGCTGCGCCGTGCAGAACGTCCAGCTCGCCGCCTGGGACATAGGCGTCGGCATGCAGTGGAGCACCCACCCGGTCACGATGGAGCGGGCCACCTACGACCTCCTGGGCCTCGACCCGGAGAAGGAGTACATCATCGGCTTCTATTACGTCGGCTACCCCGACGAAGCGCCGAAACCCAGACGAAAACCCATCAACGAGGTCATCCGATGGACGCCCTGACCGCGCGCGCCCACGTCTTCCAGCCCTGGGCCACGCAGGAGAAGGAAGACCCCGTGCCCGTCATAGACCGGGGAGAGGGGTGCTATTTCTGGGACGCCGGGGGCCGGCGCTACCTGGACCTCCTGGCCCAGATCTTCAACGTCAACCTCGGCTACGGCAACCCCCGGGTCATCGAGGCCATCCAGCGCCAGGCCGGGCGCCTCTCCGCCCTCAACCCCACGCTCACCTCGGAGCCTCGCATCCGGCTCGGCGAGCTGCTCAGCGAGGTCACCCCCGGCGACCTGGGCAAGGCCTTCCTCACCAACAGCGGGAGCGAGGCCAACGAGATCGCCTTCCAGATGGCCCGCATGGTCACCGGACGGCAGAAGATCCTCGCCCGCTACCGCTCCTACCACGGCACCACCATCGGGACCTTCTCCGTGGGCGGCGACCCCCGCCGCCTCCGGTCCGAGCCCGGCGTGCCGGGGACCGTGCGCTTCTTCGACCCCTACTGCTACCGCTGCGACTACGGCCTCACCTTCCCGGCCTGCGACCTCCACTGCATGCGCAAGGTCGAGCAGATCGTCCACTACGAAGGCCCCGAAAACATCGCCGCTGTCGTCGTGGAGCCCGTCACCGGGGCCAACGGCTGCATCGTCCCCCCCGAAGGCTACCTGCGGGGCCTCCGGGACATCTGCGACCGCTACGGCATCCTCCTGATCGCCGACGAGGTCATCGACGGCTTCGGCAGGACGGGAAAATGGTTCGCCGTGGACCACTGGGGCGTGGTCCCCGACATCCTGGTCGTCGCCAAGGGCATCACCTCCGGCTACGTCCCCCTCGGCGCGGCCATTGTCCGCCCCCACATCGCCGACTACTTCGAGCGGCGCTACCTCCCCCTCGGCTGCACCTACACCGGCCACCCCCTCGCCTGCGCCGCGGCCGTGGCCGCCATCTCCGAGTACCGCGACCGGGACCTCCCCGCCCGCGCCGCCCAGATGGGGCGCTACCTCATGGCCGGCCTCCGGACCCTCCAGGAGGGCCACCCCCTCGTCGGGGACGCGCGCGGCCTCGGCCTCCTCGCCTGCCTCGAACTCGTCAAGGACCGCGCCACGCGCGAGCCCCTCGTCCCCTGGAACAGCGCCGACCCCATCTCCGCCCGCATCAAGCGCCGCCTCCTCGACCGCGGCCTGTTCGCCTACGTCCGCTGGAACATGATCTTCCTCTCCCCGCCCCTGATCATCACCGAGGCGGAGATCGACGAGGGCCTCGGCATCATAGACGAAGTCCTCGGTGAGGTGGAGGCTGGAAAAATATGATCCGTAAGCCGGGGTATAATGGCCCTCTCCCCTTTCTGTTGACCTGGAATTATAATCATCTGGCCAATGCAAACAAATTTCGGCATATTCAACAGGTGAACATCCTGCTGGGTTTGTACGTCCCCTCGCTTGTAACCCCTCTTGAACTTCTCAGTGAGGAGGAGTGAAATGAAAGACGATCCCATCATTTCACGAGTTCGTGAAGCCCGCCATCGGATTTCGGAACAGTGTGGTCACGATCCCAAGCGTCTGGTCGATTACTATATAAGTCTTCAAGAGCGTCACCGTGATCGCCTCGTGAATGCCGAGAAGTCGGCTGTCTCCAAACACTAGTTACGCAGCCTTCCGGTTTTGAAGTTTGGGAATTCGGAGATGACAG
>CAYRZX010000379.1:4148-6608 GCA_964428665.1 uncultured Gemmatimonas sp. | reverse complement strand
AGGGCCACCGCCCTTGAAAAGGGTCGCATAACGGTGATCGCGGGTGAACAGTGTCTGGAAATCGGTTTTCCGGGTTTCGGAATGGCTGTGCGTCTCACAGTTTTGAACAGGTAGACAGGTTAGACTATAGCCTCGGCCAGAACTATCCCAATCCGTTCAATCCGAGCACCCGGATCACCTATCAGTTGCCCGAAGGGGCGCACGTTCGATTGGTTGTTTACAACCTGCTCGGACAGCAGATTCGGGTCCTGGTGGAAGGCCTGCATCCCGCAGGTGTTCATGCGGTGGAATGGGATGGCCGGGATGAGGAAAACAGAAAGGCCGGCAGCGGGGTCTATATCTACCGGCTTCAGGCGGGGGGCTTCACTCAGGTCAGGAAGATGGTGCTATCGAGATGAGGACAGAATGGCATGAAATTAAGCCCCTGCTGTTTTTTTTGCGAGGGAGTGAACTCCCTCGCTGCTTCTGCAAAGTCCGCCTGCGGCGGACTCCCCCAGCCCGGCCCCGCCGGGCTTTTCAGAGGTAGCGCGGGACTTCAGTCCCGCGCTACTACGGGGCGAGATCCTTATCTGCATGGCAATTTACCGGCGCTCCTCAATGATGGTCTCGGACAAGGGTTTGCCTTTGACCTCGATTAGCTTGCGGTTCTTGTAGGGAGTGAAATCTGTGATAGGCGGTTTGATCTCGCTGATGACGCCTGCGGCCAACAGGGCTTGATGAAGAGCGTCCACTTTCCTGGTTTCTTCCTTATTGTACTAGTAGGTTGTCTATCGCCTCCCGCACCTGCCGCTGCTGGTCCGGCGTCAACGCCTTCACCTGCTCCAGCACCTTTTCCAACATTGCGCTTGCCATATCCGTTGCTCCTTTGCTGACTGCTGATCGTTAGCCGTTTGTTTTGTATGATAACGTCTTTTGCCCAGCGCGTCAAGAAATTTCACCAGGACACCTTATGACATCCCGCGAGCGCATTGAGAAGGCGTGGAACTTTGAGGAGCCGGACCGGGTGCCTTTTGAGCTTTACATCATGAAGGAGGCGGCGGAGGACCCCCTCTGCGCCCGGCTCAACGAGATGATCGCTCGCCACGCGGACAACTGGTCCTGCTGGGGCCCCTCCTGGGGCTGGTTCGGCATGGACCATCAGGAGGAGCGGGAGGTCATCGAGGAGAGAGAGGGGGAGTACCGGCGGGAGCGGTGGACCCGGCGCACCCCGGCAGGGGACTTCGTCCAGATCACCTATCACCCGGCGTCCACGTCGGACTATCACTACGAAAAGCACTTCATCTCCACCCTGGAGGACCTGGAGCGCCTCACGCACGCCCCGCGCAGGGCCGTGGCCTGGGGGGGGTTCGACCGGGGCCGGCACGGGGACCGGTTCGTCACCACCCACGTCCCCCACCCCTTCGGGGAGCTGGCGCGGAACGCGGATCAGGTGGCCTTTTACACCTGGTTCGTCACCGAGCCGGAGCGGCTGCACGGGTTCTTCAGGGCCTACACGGACCACATCGTGAAGGAGCTGGGCCGGATCGGGGGCTTCGACGCGCCGAGGTACTTCACGCAGCTCGGCCTGGAGATGGCGATCGACCCCTGGCTCTCCCCGGCCATGCTGGAGGCATTCGTCGCGCCCTACGACGCCCGGATCAACCGGCAGGTCCACGCCTGCGGGGGGAAGGTCCGGCACCACTGCCACGGCAGGGTGATGAACTACTTTGAGACCTTCAGCCGGATGGGCCTGGACGGCACGGAGCCGTGCGAGCCTCCCCCGCAGGCGGACGTGGACCTGAGGCGGGCCAAGCGGCTCGTGGGCGACCGGATGCTGCTCTGCGGGAACATCCCATCCCCTCAGTTTCAGACCATGGATCCTGCCGAGACTCGCCAGCGCGTCCGGCAGGCGATCCGGGACGCGGCGCCGGGCGGGGGGTTCGTCCTGAGGCCGACCGGAGGGGACGCGGGCACGTGGGAGACCCGGAACCTGCCGAGGGTGGTGGCCAACTGCGAGGCCATGATCGAGGCCGCGCTGGAGTTCGGGGAGTACCCGATCCGGGCGTGAGGCTTCCAGAATAATGACGAGGGGATAAAAAACCCCCTTGACAGACATCGAGGTCCGATTTATATTAGAGGCGTTGCGCAAGGTGTATGCTCGTTCTCCCCGCCGGGAGGTGGGGAGTGGGTTGAAACAAACGACATCGCGAATATCCGATTCAGGTATCCCGTCAAGGGATCGAACAGGGAAGACGGTGCAAGTCCGTCGCGGGCCCGCCGCTGTAACCGGGTGACGAAATCCGCAAGGATGCCACTGGCCGAGAGGCCGGGAAGGCTGCGGAGCGCAGGATGACCCCGGAAGCCAGAAGACCTGCCTGGGTCGAATTTCTGCAATACTTCCCCGGCGCGGGAGGCTGACAGGACACCCCTGTACCCAGGGGGACCCGGATCTTGCGATCCCCAGCTTCGGCGCTGCCGAGG
>CAYRZX010000379.1:0-4048 GCA_964428665.1 uncultured Gemmatimonas sp. | reverse complement strand
GCCCGGACGGGAGAGCCGGTGGCCGGGGCGACGGTGCGCGTGGTGGGGCTGCCTCTGGGTGCGGTAGCCGATACGTCCGGGCAGTTCGTCCTGCGGGGCGTTCCGGCGGGTCGGCAGCGGCTGCGCGTGGAGCGGATCGGCTATGCGCGGCTGTCCCAGGAAGTGACCGTCGTTGCCGGGCAGGAGGTCCGGGTGCGCCTGGCCGCGTCCCCGGAGGCCGTGCCGGCGGGGGAGGTGACGGTGACCGGGGAGCGGGAGCGGGCCAGGGACGTGGAGCAGGCCCCGACCTTTGCGACGGTGATCGAGGCCCCGGCGTTCCAGGGGAGGGCCACGTCCCTGCCGGAGGTCCTGTCCGAGGTCGCCGGGGTGCAGGTGCAGTCGCTGGGCGGGCTGGGGAGCTTCAGCACGATC
Organism: uncultured Gemmatimonas sp.; assembly: GCA_964428665.1. GTDB lineage: Bacteria > Latescibacterota > UBA2968 > SICM01 > SICM01 > SICM01. Next base: position 3,637 of record CAYRZX010000379.1, on the reverse strand, counting down.
TCCATCCGGGGGTCGTCGGCGGAGCAGGTCCAGGTCTATCTGGACGGGGTGCTGCTCAACACGGCCCTGGGCGGGGGGGTGAACCTGAGCGACATCCCGGCCTCGGAGGTGGAGCGGGTCGAGGTCTACCGGGGGAGGGCCCCGCTCTGGACGGGGGGAGAGGGGATGGGCGGGGTGGTGCATATCCGGACGTGGCGCACGGGCGAGCGGAGCGAGCAGAAGGGGGCGTTCTCGTGGGGGTCGTTCCGGACCGGGCAGGGGAGCTGGACGGTCTCGCACCGGCGCGGGCGGGTGGGCGTGCTGGCGTCGGCGGACTACAGCCGGAGCGCCAATGATTTCCGTTTTCTGGACGACAACGGGACGGACTACAACCCGGACGACGACGGGCCCGCGCGGCGGATCAACAACGACTTCGGGGCCGCGCAACTGCTGACGAAGGTGAGTTACGAGGGGGGGGAGAGGGTCTCGGTCACCCTGAGCAACAGCTTCTACCGGAAGGGGCAGGGGATCCCCAACATCGGCAACAACCAGTCCCGGCACGCCCGGTTCGAGACGCTCCGGGACTTTGTCGAGGGGGTGGGGGAGGTGCGGGGACTGGCGGGCGGGCGGCTGACGCTCCGGCAGACCCTCTCCTTCAGCCACGTGGCCGAGGCGTTCAGGGACCGGTTTGGGGAGGTGGGGGTGGGGTCGCAGGACAACCGCAACCTGACCCGGACCCTCGCCTTCCGGCAGGCCGCCCGGATGCTGGCGGGGCGGCGTCACGTGGTCTCGGCCTTCTATGAGGTCCGGCGGGAGGGGTTCAGGCCGTCGGACCGCCTGGCCCCCGAGGCCCGGTTTTTCAGGAGCCGGCGGTGGACTGCCGCAGGGGGGGGAGAGGATGAGGCGTTTCTGCTCGGGGGGCGGCTGAGGCTCGTGTCGAGCGTCCGGGTTGAGGCGGCGCGCAGCCGGTTCTTTGAGGAGAACCCGTTCCTGGCGTCAGCCGCGCCCCCCAGGCAGGCGCGGTCGGAGGTCACCTGGGGCGCGCAGGAGGGCGCGCACACCACGCTGCTGCCGGGGCTGACGCTCAAGGGGAACGTGGGACGCTACAGCCGTTCGCCGAGTTTTTACGAGTTGTTCGGGGACCGGGGGGGGGTCATCGGGAACACGGACCTGAGGCCGGAGCGGGGGGTGACGTGGGACGCCGGGCTGCGGGCGGAGTGGCGCGGAGAGAGAGGCGAGGCCGGGGGGGAGGTCGTCTATTATGACCGCCGCGTGGAGGACCTCATCCAGTTCGTCCAGCACTCGCAGGGGGTCTCGCGACCGGCCAACATCGGCCGGGCGCGCGTCCGGGGAATGGAGGCGACGGTCCAGGGGGCGGTGAGGGATTTCCTGACGCTCAGCGGCAACTACACCTATCAGCAGGCGAGGGACCGGTCCGACATCCCCCACCGGCGCAACAAGGCCCTGCCGAACCGCCCGAGGCACGAGGGGCAGGGGACGGGGGAGGTCCGGGCCGGGCGCGTCAGGCTGACCTACAACCTGGCGTTCGAGGGGGGGAGCTTTCTGGACCGGGCCAACCTGAGGCCGGTCCGGGCCAGGGTCATCCAGAACGCGGGCGCGGGTCTCTTGCTGTTCCGGTCGGTCCGGCTGACGTGGGAGGTCAAGAATCTGACGGACAACCAGGTCGCGGACGTGTGGGGGTATCCGCTGCCGGGGCGGGGGTACTTCGCCGGGATGAGCGGGCAGTTTTGAAGACAGTGGTCAGTGGTCAGTGGTCAGTGGTCAGTGGTCAGTGGTCAGCTTAGCGGCACTCATAGGCCAGCAGGACCACGCCCATCTCCTTTTCCGCGTCCTGCAGCTTCTTGACCTGCTCCTTTGAAAGGTCGGCCAGGCGGAACTCCCGCTCCAGGGCCACCAGACAGAGTCCCAGCTCGCCTTCGAGGGCGCGCAGCCTGGCGAGGCGATTTTCGTCCAGTTGGGCGATTCGCATGCGTGTCTCGGCCATGATATATCTCCCCTTCTTTTGAAGGTGAATGAGACTCAGAATACGCTGTGGGGGTATGATGTAAAACCGCAAGGCAGTTGTCAAGGATAAATTCTCAGGCCCTCTCCTACCCCCGTTCCCCCTCCCTCTCCCGTACGTACGGGAGAGGGAGGGGGCAACAAGGGCCTTATCCCCAGCCTTGGGGGAGGGTGAGGGCCGGGACCATAGTTTCTGAAACATCCATTTTTCAGGAGATGACAAGCATGCTTTATCGCAAAACTCTTGGAGTATTCGCCATCAGTGTCTTCACCTTGTTCGCTGTGGCCTCGCTGGGGGCGGCCCAGGACCTGGCCGTGATCGCCACGAGCGACTTCACGAGCGGGAGCCTGGCGAGCCTGCGCGTGGGGACGGACACGGCGTCGGTCAACCTGATCAACACGCACGGGGACAACGCGATCCGGTCCTACAAAGATATGGTCTACGTGATCAACCGGCTCGGGGCGGACAACATCCTGGTCCTGGACCCGAAGGACCTCCGAAAGCCTGTGAAACAGTTCTCCGTGGGGAACGGGGCGAACCCCCAGGACATCGCCTTTGCGAGCCCGACGAAGGCCTACGTGCCGCGCTACGACCGGCCCGGCCTGCTGGTCGTGAACCCAACGACGGGGGACTCCCTGAAGGCCATCGACCTGTCGGCGTTCGCGGACGCGGACGGGATTCCAGAGATGGCGGCGGCGTTCGTGTTCACGGTGGACAAGCCTTCTTCCGATTTTACCGGCGACAGCCAAACAGGTGGCGTGCCGAAGATGGCGGCGTCGCTTGGGGTGGGCAAATGGGTCTACGTGACCTGCCAGCGACTCGACCGGAAGGCGCGGTTCGCGCCCACGGACAGGAGCGTGATCGCGGTCATCGACGCAGAGGCGGACACGGTGGTGGACCTGGACGCCAGGACGGTGGGGGTCCAGGGGATCGATCTGACCCTGAAAAATCCGGGCTCGGCTGCGCTGAGGAACGACAGGCTCTACCTGAGTTGCGTGGGGTCCTACTCGGACTTCAAGGATGGAGGGATCGAGGTCGTGGACTTGGCGCAGAACCGGTCCCTTGGGATGGGGGTCAGTGAGGCGACTCTGGGCGGGAATGCCGGACCCTTTGCCGTGTCCTCCGACAGCACAGGTTACGTTGTCGTGTCGGATGCGTCGTTCACCAATTCGATCAAGCGGTTCGACCTGTCTGCAAAGACGGCGTCGGCGCCGCTCAAGGGGCACTCGGGGGGGTTCACGCCGGACATCCAGGTCTCCGGGGGCCGGCTCTACGTGGCGGACCAGGGGAGCTTCACGGACCCGAAGTCGACGGGCCTCCTGATCTACGACGCCGCGACCGGGGAGAAGCTCAAGGGGCCGATCAGCACGGGGCTTCCGCCGAACGGGATCGCATTCGTGACCGGGCTCGCGGCGGACTTCGACGGGAACGGGGTGGTGGACCTTGAGGACTTCTTCGCGTTCGCCGCAGGGTTCGGGAAGAGGCGGGGGGACGCGGGGTTCAATGCGAATTACGACCTGAGCAACAATGGAGCGGTTGACTTCGACGACTTCTTCCTCTTCGCCGAGCAGTTCGGCAAGAGAAGGTGATACCGCTGCTTGAGGTGATGCTGTGGCAGAGAGGCGAACACCCCGC
>CAYRZX010000378.1:2373-6618 GCA_964428665.1 uncultured Gemmatimonas sp. | reverse complement strand
CCACGAGGGCGTCTCGATCTGCTGCGCCTTGAGCCGGGACTTGACCCTCTCCACGTCGATGCCTCGCTCGGTCAGTTGGTCCACCAGGACGCGGTAGGCAGCCTCCGTCGTCTTGCTCGCCATCTCGCACGCTCCTTTCACATGAGCTCATCAAACACCTCCGCCAGACGCTCCGTCAGCCGCCCCCAGTGGAACGGGGCCAGCGCCGCCGCCGTGACGCCAGACCGCAGCCCCCCGGCCCGCCTCTTCTCCGCCGCAAACGACTCTATGGCCCGCCGGGTCTCCTCCGGGGCATCCGGAGCCACGGCGCGGCCGGCCTTCAGCAGGAGGATCAGGTCTCGCGTGGCTCCGTCGGGGACCAGGGCGAGGACCGGCCGCCCGGTCGCGGCGTATTCGTAGAACTTCGACGGCACGTTCGACGCCCGGACCGCCCGGGGATGGTCCACGAGCACGAGCAGGTCTGCCGACCTCTGGTAGGCCAGCGCCTCCTCCCGCGAGACCGGCCCCACGACCCGCACGACCCCCCGCTCGATCAGGTCCCGCGCCATTTCCCCCTCCGCCTCCGTCAGCGCCCCCACCAGGACCAGCTCCGGCGCGTCAGGCATCCCTCTCAGCGCCTCGAACAGGGCCTCCGGGCTCCGCCCGGCGTGGCTGCGGGAGAACGTCCCGGTATGGACCATCCGCAGACGGCCATTCCAACGCGCCTCTCCTCCCCCCCTCCCCCCCTCCCCCCCTCCCCCTTCCGGGAGAGGGGCCGGGAGGGGCGTAAAGCCGTTGGGGATGAGGACGACCTTGCGGGCCGCCTCCGGATACCGTTCCCAAAAATCCTGGCGGGCGACCTCCGTCACCGCGATGATGCGGTCCGCCTCCCCCACGACCCGCGCCTCCAGCGCCCGCTCGGCCTGAAGCCGCAGGCCGTCGCGGGCCAGCGCCCCGTCCAACGGGTCATAGGTCCAGCAGTCCCGAAAGTCCGCGGCCCAGGGGAGGCCGGTCATCCGTTTAAGGGCCAAGGCCACAAGGTGGGAGGAGGCCGGGGGAGAGGTGGAAAAGAGCAAACGCCCCCCCCTCCGCCGCACGCTGCGCAGGCCACGCCAGATCGCGTGAGGCATCCAGCCGACCTGCGCGTCCGGGATGAGGCCTCGCCGAACCCACCCCCCCACGCCCTGCGCCAGCGCCCCGCCCGTCCTGGCGTGCGGCATCCCCCGGCCCGCCCGGTTGAACAGGGCGCGATAGAGGCCGAGGGGCTCCCACGCGCGGACCACCCCCTCGTCCCCCCCGAACGCCGACGTCGTCAGCGCGACCGGCTCATACCCGAACGACGGCAGACGCCCCGCGAACCGGACCGCCCGTTCAGCGCCGGCCTGGATCGGGGGGTAGTGATAGGCGATAAAAAGGACCGGCTTCACGCCTCTCTCACCGCCTTCTCCAGCACCTGCGCCTGGACTTCGAGATTCCGGAGGGCCGTCGGGCCGTCCACCCAGACCCTGCCCCCCTCGCCCCGCACGCAGGCCAGGAAATCGGCGATGAGGACGCGCAGGAAGTCATCGGACCGGACTTCCATACCCCCGTGCTTCAGGACCGAGCGATAGATCCCCCCCTCATCCCGGTACCCCTCCCAGTCGGCGATGAGCCCATTCACGCCGAACCGGCGGACCGGCGTCCCCTCCGCCAGGTCGCCCAGATGGATGCGGGCAGCGCACCGGCCCGCCGGGCTCACCCAGTCGAACTCGGCGAGGTTTTCGTGTTCGGCGATCCGGCCCCGGAAGGCGCCCGCGTCGATCTCCCCCCCCGGCAGCAGCTCCATCAACAGGGCGATCAGATGGGGAGAGACATCGCACCAGAGCTCTTCGTACCGCTTGCGCCCTTTTCGGGACCTGTTCTGAAACTCTCCGTAAAATTCCCGGATCGGCCCCCTCTTGCCCCTGGCCTTTTCGTAAAGCTGCCAGTAGAACGGGGCTGCGGCCGCCACCTGCGGGGTCATCCCGAAGGTCCTCCGGAGCGCCGAGGCCCGTTCGACCATCGCCCTGCCGTCGGCCAGCCACGCCTGCGGGCCCTTCGCAGGGTCCCAGACCAGCGGCTTTTCGCACAGGACGTGCGCCCCGGCCTCCAGCGCCGCCAGCGCGTGCTCCCGGTGGAGATGCGGCGGACTGCACACGGCCACGACGCCCGGGCGCTCCCGCTCCAGCATCTCGTTCAGGTCCCAGTAAGCCCGACCGGCAAACCCGAACGAACCCCGGAGGGCCTCGGCAGTCCTGGCACAACTCGCCTCCGACGTCCCCACAAAGGCCGCGACCTCCGCGCCCGACAGGTGATGCCAGCGGGCGTGGTGCTGTCCGATGCCGCTGGCCCCCACAACCGCAACTCTGGTCTTTTCCATAGCCCTTGCGCCTTTCAAAAAAAACTCATGCCTCACGCCCACCCCACCAACGATTCACAGGCCACCCCACCAAACGCTCCTGGCCGTCGCGTTCCTCCACCCTGTTCCACCCCACTGCCTCACGCCTTATTATACACCACACCTCATCGTATTTCAAGGGCTTTTTGCCCTCCCCCTTCCCTTTTAGGGATGAAAATAGTCCTTGACAAAGCGCGGGTGAATCGCTACCTATATCCATAGATTATGAAAGGGGTTGATCTAAACCTCCGATTCAAGTTCTTATCTCAACAGGCCGATATAACTTTCGGTGCTACACGTCTTTTAATCGAAGCTCGAGACCCGTATTTTCGTGCCCTTGATTTTCTGGAGGCTGCGAGATTCCCCCCTGCCTTCAGGAGATCTGGAAGCGAGGTGACGGCACATGGCGAAACAAGGCAGTCGGAAGGGCCAGGATAAGCAGTCGTCGGACCGGGACAAAGATCACAACGCCGACGCTGAACAGCCCTCCTCGGATAAGACAGGGGAAGGATTGCCCCTCGACATGCTGCTGCAGGCCGGGCAGGAGACTGAGACCTCTTCCTCGCAGGAGGAGGACCTGGCGTCTCTTCTCTCCTCTTTTCAGGAGAGCGAAGACGAAAAATCCGACTCGGAGACGGAGGAGGATCGCGAACTCTCGCGGATGATCTCCCTCATGACATCGGGCGCCCCCGGCCTCGTCCATCCCGGAGGGGCGGGGCAAGAGAGGTCCGCAGAGGCAGATGAGGCCCTTGAGGCGCTCCCGGAAGGCACGGAGGTGATCCTCGACAGGGAGGAGGGTCACGAAACGACCGGTGGAGGGGATGAGCCGGATACTGCTGAAGAGGAGACAGAGCTGGCGTCCGTGTCCGGGGATGAGACCCTCGAAGATCAGACCGCCCTGGACAGGGAAGACGGCTCCGAACAGGGGGCCCCTGACGAGGATGAGACCGTCGGGGCAGAGGCCGTCGAGGACTACGACGTGACGGACACGGTCGATGCCCTGCTCTCGACGATCGGCCTGGATGACGAGCAGGAAGGCAGGTCGTTTGCTCCGCCCGTGCCAGAAGGAGGCGTCCAGGATGACGGCACGCCGGTGGAGGAGCTGGTGGACGACCGTATCCTGGAGGATTTCCAGGAATTGCACAAGAATTTGCAGTCGCCTATTCCCGTCGCTGATGGAGTATCTGCCGCGATGAACCTGTCGGGCAGCCTGTCCGAAGGTCACGCCCACATCCTCTGCATCGATGACGACCCGGACAACCGGTCTCTCTTCAAGGGCATCCTCGACGCCAAAGACCACACCTTTGTCGACGCCGAGAGTGGGGAGGAGGCGCTGGAGGTCCTGCGCGAGAGGGAGGTGGACCTCGTACTGCTCAACCTCGACATCGCCTCTCAGGACGGCTTCGAACTCATCGAGGAGGCCGCATCGGACGTGACCCTCAGCCAGGTCCCGATCCTGGTCAACAGCGCCTCTGTGGATCACATCGAGAAGGCCCTTCGCCTCGGCGCGTCCGACTATCTCATACGCCCCATGAGCGTCATAGATGTGAAGTTCCAGATCCCGATCAAGGTCAAGAACCTCCTCAAAATCCGCCGGGCGGAACGGATGTTGACGCTGACCGGAGGCCCTCACGATGGCGATATGGTTGCAGTCCCCCCGATGGGGGAAGGGCCTGAGGCGCAGGCGCGAGACCTGCCGGTTTCCGGCGATGAGGGTCTGTCCGATCTGTTGAGCGCCGGAGGGGGCTCCACTGCGACGAAAGAGATGGCGGGGGCCTCTGCCGAATCCCTGGAGGACCTCTTCAAAGAGGACGGAGACGAGGACGAGGAGACCCAGGAGGACCTGACCG
>CAYRZX010000378.1:0-2273 GCA_964428665.1 uncultured Gemmatimonas sp. | reverse complement strand
GAGACGAGGACGAGGAGACCCAGGAGGACCTGACCGCTGCCCTGGATGAAAAAGAAGAGGACCTCACTGCCGTCCTGACCGAAAACGCCGAAGACCTCTTCAAAGAGGACGGAGACGAGGACGAGGAGACCCAGGAGGACCTGACCGCTGCCCTGGATGAAAAAGAGGACGAGGAGACCCAGGAGGACCTGACCGCCGTCCTGACCGAAAATGCCGAAGACCTCTTCAAAGAGGATGAAAAAGAGGATGAGGAGACCCAGGAGGACCTGACCGCCGTCCTGGATGAAAAAGAAGAGGACCTCGACAAGCTGTTTGACGATTCCCCCGCTCAACCTGTCGAAACAGATCAGGCTTCGGATGACCTCCAGAAAGTCGCCGGCCTGGGCGCGGCGGGGGCCGCCGCGGCCATCGGAGCCGCTGCGATGAGTCCCGCTCAGAAGCCCGACGAAGAGCCCAGATCGGTCGCCGAGATCCTCGCGCAGCCGTCCCGCAGAGGATCGTCGCCCATCTGGCGGTCCCCGGACATAGCCCGCAGCCATCGGGAGCGGATGTTGCAGGAGCGACGGGTTGAGTTGCCCCGCAGGTCCGGGCGAAGGCGACTGTTTTACGCCACCTTCGCCCTCCTCCTGGTCGGCGTGGGCGTATGGGCGCTCTGGGCCAAACAGCGCCTGCGCGAGACAGGGGAGGTGGGATCCGTCTTCCCGGCGCCGAAATTCCAGGCCCCGGAGACATCCACCGCCCCTGCGGAAAAGCCGGTGGAGTCCTCCTCCGCCACAACCGGGTCGGAGAGCGCCTCATCGCCTGCGCCGTCCGGCAGCGGGTCAGGCTACGAACAGGCGCGCGAACGGGCCTCCCTCCCCTCTCGCGGGGCGAAACAGCTCGCCTCCGAGAAGGCGCACCTTCGGGCGACAGTGGACCAGATCGCCGCCGCAGGCGGTCAGTGGTGGGCGCCGTGGCGGGTGATCAGAGAGTCCGGGGAGTCGATCAGAGAACTGGTCAACGCGCGCCGCAGAGACGACATCCTGGAGGTCTTTGGCGTCAGCGAGGAGAAGGTGGAGCAGGGCCTCAGGCGCGAGGCCGTCGTGAGCTTCCTGTCGAAGCGAGGGTTCAAGATCCGGGGGAAGCAGGCCTCCGACCTGTCTGCGCGGGAGATGTTTGAGATCCTCTCCATGCGGGAGATCAAGACCAAAGACAAGGTCATCGCCATCCTGTCGGCCCTGAAGGACAAGGCCACGGCTGCGCGCGCAGAGCGGGCAGCGCGCCTGAAGGCGACCCCGCCCTCCCGCTTTGCCCTCCGGCCGGAGCCTCTGAAGGTTGCCCCTCCGGAGCAGCACGTGGCGGTCTGGGAAAAGCCTATCAGCTATCAGCAGTCAGCTATCAGCTATCAGCCAGAACCAGAGGCATGTTGGGTTTTTGCTGATAGCTGATAGCTGATAGCTGGTTTTTACGCTGCAGGCCCGATGCGCGGTCGTCGGGCCTTTTTTTATTGGAGATGCGATGTTCGACATCCTGAGAGCGGCCCAGGTGGCCGAAGACGCCGCCCGCGAGGCCGGCCGGGCGATCCTCAAATACTACCGAAAAGGCTACGACGTGCGTGACAAAGGGGCCGACAGCCCGGTGACGAGCGCCGACCTGGAGGCCAATCAGGTCCTGCGCGACCGCCTCGGCCGCGCCTTCCCGGACTTCGGATGGCTGTCGGAGGAGTCCGCGGACTCGCCCGACCGGCTAAGCCGGACGACCCTGTGGGTGGTCGATCCCCTGGACGGAACCCGCGATTTCATCCTCGGCACGGACGAGTTTGCCGTGTCCGTCGGCCTGGTGCGCGACGGACGCCCTGTCCTCGGCGTGGTCTACGTCCCCCCCCTCGACCTGCTCTACACCGCCGCAGAGGGGCATCCGGCCCGCCTGAACGGAGGCCGTATCGCCCCCTCGGCCACCTCGAAAGTCTCCGAGGCCCGGCTGATCGTCAGCCGGTCAGAATCCGAACGGGATGGGCTGGGCGAGGTCCTGAAGCAGGTGAGCGTGCGACACGTGGACTATACGGGCAGCGCAGCCCTGAAGCTGGCGCGCGTGGCCGCCGGGGAGGCGGACGCCTACGTGACCCTCACGCCCAAGAACGAGTGGGACTTCTGCGCCGGGGAGGCGATCCTGAGCGAGGCCGGGGGCCGGGTCACGGACGGGCGCGGAGAGACGTTTCGATACAACCGAAAGCAGACCCGCGTGCCGAACCTCACGGCCAGCAACGGGGTCCTCCACAGCGCCCTGCTGGAGAC
>CAYRZX010000377.1:0-6696 GCA_964428665.1 uncultured Gemmatimonas sp. | reverse complement strand
GCGACCGGAGCACCGCCACGGCCCCGCCCATCTCGATGTCCGGCACGATGGCGTATCGGGAATAAGCCTTGACCCTCCCCTCCACCCCCCACGCGTTGTCGCTCATGTCCAGGTTGACCAGGTCGTCCAGCACATCGGCCTCGTTCAGCACCCTGCCCAGCAGCGTCCCCAGGAACACCACCTGCGTCCGCAGGTTGTCGAAGCGCACCCCCTCCAGCCGATCCAGCGGCGAGTCCACCCTCAGGCGGGCGTCGTACGTGGTGACGAACGACAGCGCCGGCGTGCCGCACGCCAGGACGTACTCGCTGTCGATCGGCAGCGGCCGGCCTGGCGCCAGCTTCCCCCACCCCTTGTCGCTCTGCGCCGACGCAATGGCGTTGGCGAACAGGTCCTCGACCCTTCGCCCCATCCGCGCCGCGATGCCCTCGGCCATCCCTGCCAGCCGCCGGCCCAGCGACACCCCGAAGAAATGTTTCTCCCGGTCGAACTGGGACGCCCCCATCACCTCCCGCGTGTCCCAGACCATCACCCCGTCGTTCCCGCTGGACAGGTCCAGCCCCAGGAACAGCTTCGGGAACAGCGGCTCCCCCATCCCTCCGGCGAAGACCGCATTCTTCCGCCCGTGGCGCTGCATGAAGGCGTCGATTCCCCGCAGGTTCTGGCAGTGCCCGGACGTGGCCAGAAACACCACCGTCCTGGCCGGGGGGCGCGCCCGCAGCATCTCCCCGACCTCCAGCAGCCCCGCGATCCCGCACGCCATCTCCGCCGCAGGGGCCAGGGCCGGGACCACGGACATCCCGTCGTAGTAAGCCGACAGGACCACCACCTGATCCCTCAGCTTCGGGTCCGTCCCCGGAAACGTCCCGACCACGTTGAACCCCTCCCGCGCCTCCCAGGTCATCCGACCCTGCACCTCCACCTCCACGCCCTCCCCATCCCCGCCCCCCGAATCGGTGAACCGGGGAACCGGCGAATCGGGGAAAAATCCCCTCTCCGTTTCGGTTCTGTCCTTCTCCCCGTTTCTCCGCTTCTCCGTTTCTCCGTTTCTGCTCCCTCCACCTCTGTCCCCGGACGCTGCCAGCTTTCTCAGCCTTTCTCCCGCCTCTCGCTCTACATAGAACCTCGGCATCGTCACCGGCACCTCGGCGAACTTCCCCTCCGCCTCGCCCGTCGTCGTGCTGTCCGGCGCGATGAACACCACGGCCTTCGCCCCCAGGATGCCCGCGTTGATCCACCGGTCCCCGCTGTTGAAGTCCATCAGCACGACGCTCCCCGCCACTGCCTTCCCGTCGAAGTCCGTGAACTCCCCATCCGCTGCGTAGATCAGCCGTCCCCGGATGCCCGGCGTCGTGGGCGTGCGCACCAGGTTGGGCCAGACGCACCGCAGCGGGATCGCCTCCCCGGTCCCCACGAGCGTCAGGGACGCCCCCCGGTCCACCGGGACCGTGACCGGAAACGCCTCCGCGCGCACGTCCCTCATGCCCAGCCGCCGGAACTCCGACTCTATATACCGCGCCGCCTCGTCCGCCCCCGGATACCCCGTCACGCGGGACTCCACGGACGAGAGCCGGTGAACGGTCTGACGGAGACGCTCCTCCGAGACCTCCGGCAGCGGGACAGCGCCGGATGCAGCGACAGGAGAGGCCGATGACGGCGGCCCTGAGGACCACCACCGGAACAGGTGGACCAGGCCCACGAGAACGGCCACCAGGGCGGCGACGAGGGCGAGCGTGGAGAGGATGCGGAAGGGATGAGAAGAGGTCATGAAAAATGAACTCGAAGCACATGATACCGGACCGTAGGGTCGGGCATCGCATAAAAGTGGAGCCGGTCTCCCTTGAGCTTCACCAGCGCGGAGAGCGGCCGGTCCATCTCCCGCCCGAACAGGAACCCTGCCGTGAGGCCCTCGAAGCGGACACCCCTCCCGAACAGCTTCGGCAGGTCCGCCTCCGCGATGCCGCGCAGCCTGGCCGCCTCGTGCAGGACCACCTCCCCCGGCCCTCGCTCCCGGATGGCCACCGCGCCCGCCAGGGCGACGGGGCCAAAGTCGTGATGTTTCGGGCACGCATAGAAGCGATAGTCCGGGCACTCCACCACATCCACCGGCTCCCCCTCCTCCGTCACACAGTGCGCCTGCAAGAAACCCGGCCCCGTCGCTAAGTAGCCGTACCTCGGCAGCCGGTAGCCCTCCGCCTCCCAGACCTCCTGCCCCCGGTTCACCCGCACGGTCATCCCGTTCTCATAGCGCACGACCTGCCGGTGGATGTCCCCCTCGAAAAACTCCACCCGCTCGATCGGACTCAGCCCCAGGGCCCGGCTCAGGCCGCTCGTCAGGTAGTAGTCGAACGTCCGATCATCCAACTTCGTCAGGTCCGAGTGGAAGTAGCACGTCAGCAGCGCCGGCCTCCCCGTGAGCACCCAGTGCGACACAAACCTGCGGTATTCGCTCCCCGGCGACTGCCAGCCCGGCTCCACCTCCTTCCGGTCGAACCCGATGGACAGGTGATGTTCGCGGTGGACCTGCTCCAGGAGCGGATAGACCTCCCAGTCCCTGGCCCTGATCTGACACTTGTCCAGGCTCGAGTGCAGTTCGTCGTGGAAGCACCCCCCGTCCATCGGCCCCACCAGCCACTCCCCCCCGCTCTCCGAGAAGATCACCGCGTCCCCCAGGTAGTCCCGCGCGAAGTCGAACAGCCGCGTCGTGTGCTCGATGAACTCCCGCACGCTGTGGTGCCTCCCCTGGTGGTCGAAGTAGTGCTGCGGCCTTGTGGAGCTGTGGACATCCATGTAGATCGCCTTCGGATGGCACAGCTCCTTCAGCTGCTTCAGGTTGGAGATGTGAGAACTCGCCGTGGGCATCACGATCTCGTCCCGGTCCCCCAGGCAGTAGATCATCATCTCCCGCATCGTCGCGTACTCCACGTAGCGCTCCGGCAGCAGGTGCGTGCACTGGTGGTACCCCCGCCGGAGCGACCCGTCCTGCCGGTACTCGCAGTCCTCGGCCCGCCACTGCCTGCACGCCCGCTTCCCCCCGTCGCTCACCGCGTCGAAGTAGCAGACGTAGCAGTCGTAGGGCGTGTAGAGCGCCCCGATCTCCCGTTCCAGGTACTCCGCCGCCCCCTCCGTGGGCGAGTAGGCGAACCAGAACACGTCCCTCACCCCCCGGCCCCGGAACTCCTCCACCAGCCCCCGCAGATACTCAGGAGCCGGGTGCCAGGTCATCACCGCCGGGCGGCCCGCGATCTTTTGCGTCGTCCTCCGCTTCGGCGGCGCGACCGCCTTTCGCAGCCGGGCCAGCGCCTCCTGCGCCTCCGCCGCAAAGACCAGCGTGTAGGTGATCGGAGAGGAGCAGTACGTCCGCAGGTCATAGCGCCCCGCGTCCCCGTCGAACACGAAGGACTGCTGGGGCACGTCGATGGCCTGCGCCTCCGTGACCCCGTTCTCCATCTGCACCGCCCAGAACCGCGTGAGCGAGGAGGAGAAATTCGTCCTGGACCACGACGTGTCGAACGGCTCGATGGGCGCGTCCATCACGAACTGCTTGCCCAGGAAGACCCGCCGGGCCTTCACCCCATCTCCGAAATGGTCCCGCACCCCCACTCCGTCCAGATGCAGCCCCGCCTCCGTTGTCTCGACCCGGAACCGGACCGCCCCCGGCGTCTCATCCGCCCGGACCGCGACCGTCACCCCCACCGGCTGCGGAAGCCCCTCGTGCGACAGCCGGTGCCGCAGGACCACCTCGCCCCCCTTTTCAGCGTGCTCCACCCCCTCCACGCGCCACCCCTCCGGCCCGTGTCCTCCCAGGTTCAGCCAGAACCCCCCGAACCCGAACGCCTCTCCCCCGCACCGCACGCGCACCGGCGCGCCGATGACCCCCTGCTTCACATCCACCCGCACCTCGACCTGCGGGTCCTCCGGCCACGTGAAGACCACCTCATCTCCGTCCATCTGAACTCCTTGAAAAAGCTGGCGATGCCCCCCGCGTCAGGATTTCACTAAATGCGCCAGCGCACGCGCAAGGCCCGGACCGACCCGCCTCTCAAAGACCTGGGCGAGCTGCGCCTCGGTCTTCCCCCCGGCGATGCCCCTCAGGACACGGTCCTGGGCCCTGAACGCCTCACGGGTGACGAACTCGGCGTCCACCTGGCTGTTCAGGATGTCGCGCATCTCCTGCGCGACCGGCCCGGCCTCCGGGCGGCCGATCAGGTTATGGAACTCCCCCGGATCGTCGGCGAGGTTGAAGAGCAGGTCATCGAACCACGTGAAGTGAATGTATTTCCAGTTGTCTTTCCGGATCATGAACGAGCCTGTGCAGGTCCCGTAGGAATGACATTCCGAAAAGGCGAACCCCGGATGGTCCCCCTTCCGGCCCTCCATCAGCGGGAGCAACGAGCGTCCCCGGAGCGAGCCGGGGACTTCGACGCCCGCCACGTCCAGGAGCGTGACCGCGAGGTCTGCGTGGGCAACCGGCGTCTCCACGGTTCCGGCCTTCGGAACCCCGGCCCCGGCGATCAACATCGGGACGTGGACGGCGTTTTCGTAGAAATTGCTCTTGAACCAGAGACCGTGTTCCCCCAGGGACTCCCCGTGATCCGAGGTGTAGACCAGCCAGGTCTCCTCCAGCAACCCGGCCTCCGCCAGGGCCTCCCAGACCTGCCCGACGTATTCGTCCAGCTCCGTGATCCTCCCGTAGTAACCGGCCCGCGCGCGACGTATGCGGTCCTCCGGGATGGGCACGGCGATCTGCGTGGCGTGGCGAAGCCCCTGGTAGACCGGATGGAGCTCTTCCAGATCCTCCCCGGAGACCCCCGGCAGGTCAATCGCGTCGAGCGGATACACGGAATAGTACGGCTCGAACGCCACGAAGCTCGGGTGAGGCTGCACGAACCCGGCGTAGTAGACCCAGGGCTGCTGGAGACCGGGGGCCTCTCGAAGGATGAACTCGACCGCGCCCCGGGCCAGTTCGGCGTCCCTGTGGCGGGCGTCCCTCGGCCCCCCGTCCACGTGCGCGCGCGCGTCGATCCGCACGCAGGGGGGCCTCCGGAACAGAGAGGTGATGTCCGGGTTGTGCGAGTGCCCCCCTCGCAGGCCCCGTCCCTCGAAACCCGTGTCGAGATCGGAGTGGAGGTCCAGCACCCCGCTCGCCCAGCACCTGTACCCCGCGTCCCGCAGACGCCTCGCCCAGGTGGGATGGCCCCCGTCCCAGACCGTGGAATTACAGAACGAGTTGCAGTCCGAGGCGTACATCCCCGTCATCAGACTGGTTCGGGCGGGCGCGCAGACGGGATTTCCGCAGTAGGCGTTGGAGAAGACAACCCCGTTCCCTGCGATCCGGTCCAGGTTCGGCGTCCTGACCAGAGGATGCCGGGCGTGCCCCGAAAACGGGTATCCGTGGCTGTCCGAACAGATGTACAGGATGTTTGGACGCCTCCCGGACACGCTCCCCATATCTCTTCTCTCCCCCGGTTTCACCGGCCTATGCGTCATACCCCGCCGGCACCCCGATGTGCCTCTCCTCAACCGGGGTCGGCCACAGCGCCGGACGCGGTCGGATCAGGCCCTCCAGCCGCGCCTCCGCCTTCGCCATCTCCGCCGGGTCCCTGTCCCACGCCCGCGCCGCAGCCGCCTTGAGCACGGAGATGAAGCCGTTCCGGTTGCCGGAGAACAGGGCGATGTTGCTCATGTCCACCATGCTCGCGGCGTAGTCCCGGTAGCCGAGCGCCGTCCGCTTGCAGCACGCGGCGTAGACCGGGTCGCCGGTCAGCTCATAGGCCAGGGCACAGGCGATGGTGTAGTGCCCCTCCCCGCCCAATTTCAGGATGTAGTCCGCCTCCGCGATGATCGACTCCCGCAGCAGCGGGCTGTCGAAGTGTCGCAGCCCTTCATAATACAGAGGATAGATCGTGCCGCCGTGATGGAGCGGCTTGGAGGCAGGCTCGATCACGGCCTCGTCCCCCCGCTCCCCCCGCGTGAACACGCTCAGGGGAAAGATCCCCGGCCTCTCCTGCGTCTTCAGGAACCAGTTCAGGCTCCGCCGCGCCAGGTCCCCGTACTTCGGCATCCACGTGGCCACGTAGGCCTCCATCACGCAGATCAGCGGCCCGGAGAACTCCCGGTTCCCCCGGCCGTGGCGGCAGGAGATGATCCCCGCCGGCTCCTGCGTGTTCACCCCCCAATCCGCCATCTCGATCCCGATCTCATACAGCCTCCGGTTTCCCGTCAGGTAGTAGTGCAGAAACAGCGTCGTGTTCACCCCGTGCGAGGGGATGAGGCCGCCCGACCAGTGGTGGGCGTTGTGGTAGTGGATCAGCCCGGCCACATCCTTGGACGGGTGCGCGTGGCAGACCCCCACGTCCCCCATCGACTGGCTCCATCCGGACGCCGCCAGGAAGAAGTCCCGCCGCCCTGTCCTCAGAAACTGCGTCCAGACCCCCCAGCAGGGGTCGTCCGCCTCGTTGTGGTACACGCCCACGTACTTCAACCCCCTCACCGGGTCGTCGGGATAGCGCAGCCGGTAGGCCAGCGGCGGGCCAGCGGCGTGGGAGGCGCACATGTTCCCGAACCGCCAGAACCCCCACTGCCTGCCGTCGCGATTCAGGCCGATGGCCACCTTCTCCACGATCCCGTCCATCAGCCCGTCAATCTCCGCAAAGCGCGGGTCAGGTCCGCCGTGCAGGCCGCGCGCCGCCCGCGTCG
>CAYRZX010000376.1:3097-6707 GCA_964428665.1 uncultured Gemmatimonas sp. | reverse complement strand
GCAGATCACGAAGCACAGCTACCTGGTGGACCGGATCGAGGACCTCCCGCGCGTCGTCAAGGAGGCATTCTACATCGCCCGGACGGGCCGGCCGGGGCCGGTGCTGGTGGACGTTCCCAAAAACATCCAGCAGGCCCACGCGGTCCCGGAATACCCTGAGACCGTGAGCTTCCGGGGCTACAACCCGCACGTGAAGGCCAACCCGGAGCAGATCGAGCGGGTCGCAGAGGCGATCAGGCAGGCCAGGAAGCCGGTCATCTACGCGGGCGGGGGGGTCATCTCCTCCGAGGCGCACCGGGAACTCCGCGAGCTGGCCGTCAAGACAAACATCCCGGTCACCACCACCCTGATGGGCCTCGGCGTATTTCCCGAGACCCACCCCCTCTCGTTGCAGATGCTCGGCATGCACGGGTCGGTCTACGCCAACTACGCCCTGGACCGCGCCGACCTGATCCTGGCCCTGGGCGTGCGGTTCGACGACCGCGTGACGGGGAAGCTGGAGGAGTTCGCCAAAGGCGCGAAGTTCGTCCACATCGACGTGGACGCCTCGGAGCTGAACAAGAACAAGCCCGCCTTCATCCCCATCCTGAGCGACCTGAAGCCCGCCCTTCAGATGCTCAACCGGATCGCGGCAGGGGGAGATTACAGCGCCTGGCACGCGGAGCTGGACGAGCAGCGCCGCAAGTACCCCTTCAGGTATAAAGAGACCGACGGGGCGATCCTGCCGCAGTACGCCATCGAGCTGCTCTATGAGATGACGAAGGGGGAGGCGATCCTCACCACGGGCGTGGGGCAGCACCAGATGTGGGCGGCGCAGTTCTACAAGTTCGCGGAGCCGAGGCGGTGGATCACGTCGGGAGGCCTGGGGGCGATGGGGTTCGGGCTTCCGGCGGCCATCGGGGCAAAGCTCGCCTGCCCGGACCGAGAGGTCATCGACATCGACGGCGACGGAAGCTTCCTGATGAACATCCAGGAGCTGGCCACGGCCTACGCCGACGACATTCCGGTGAAGGTGGTCGTGATCAACAACCAGCACCTCGGCATGGTCGTGCAGTGGGAGGACCGGTTCTACGACAGCAACCGGGCGCACACCTTCATCGGCGACCCGAAAGGCGAGGGCATCTATCCCGGCATCGAGGCGATCTGTCAGGGCTTCCGCGTCCCGGCGCGCCAGGTGACCAAGAAGGCGGAGCTGGCCGACGCGATGCGGGAGATGCTCGACGCAAAGACGGCCTATGTGCTGGACGTGGTCGTGCCCCACCAGGAGCACGTCCTGCCCATGATCCCGTCCGGGAGAACGTTCAAGGATATCATCATAGAATAGCGATCAGCCGTCAGCCGTCAGCAAAATCGGTTCTGCTGATAGCTGATAGCTGATAGCTGACTGCTTACTGAGGACTGCCCATGCGCGGACCGCGACTGAAGTATCGCTACGACCACTACACGTGGGTGGAGATCCGGGACATCGTGAAGCAGCAGCCCGTCGTGATCCTGCCCATCGGCTCCACCGAGGATCACGGATATCACCTGCCGCTGGACGTGGACAACTTCCTGTCCTGGGAGGTCTGCGAGGAGGCGGCCCGTCGTGCCCCTGACGAGATGCTGCTCCTGCCCCAGATCTCCTATGGGTTCGAGGACCACCACATGGACTTTCCGGGCACGATCACGGTCACGTCCCGTCACCTGATAGACTTCGTCACCGACATCACCAGGAGCGTGGCCCACCACGGGTTCAAAAAGATCCTGATCGTGGACGGCCACGGGTCGAACATGCCCCTGCTCGACCTGGCCGCCCGGCAGACCGTCGTGGAGACCGACGCCCACTGCGGCGTGGTCGCCTGGTGGTCCCTGGACCGCGCGGCGAACGCCCGCATCCTGACCTCGGACGTGCAGTCGCACGCCGACGAGATCGAGACCGCCGTCTACCTCCACCTCAACGCCGAGGCCGTGCAGATGGACAAGGCCGTGCGGGAGGAGAAACTGCCGGAGTCCCGGTTCTACTGGAGGGGGTCGGTCCGGGGGAAAGGCGCCCCTCCGCTGCTCCTGATGGACCACTGGTCCAGGCTCACGGCAAGCGGCGTGATCGGGGACGCCACGGCGGCGACCGTGGAGAAGGGGAAGCAGCTCTTCGAGGCGGCGGCGGCAGGGCTGGTGGAGCTTGTCCGGGAATACCGGGCCCTGCCCATCGCGTCGAGAGTGGACCGGCATCAGGAGTAGGCGGAAGGCGGGGATAAAAAACAGGGGTCAGGGGTCAGAGGTCAGGGATTTTGCGAACCCTGATCCCGGCCCCTGACCCCTTTTTTCGTGTTTTCGCGGCCCTCACACCCTCGCCCAGGCCGCGTCCAGGACGCGCTTGGCGTTGGCGATGACGACCTCGGGATTCTCCCCCTCCATGGGAGAGACCTCGAAACTCAGGATCCTCCGGTTGTCGGGGTCGAGATAACCGATGGCCTTGAGAACCTTCAGGAACTCCACCAGCTCCGGCACGTCGTTCTCCCCCCCCTCGCAGCCGAAGCGAGGATGCATGTCGCCATAGGCGGGGTGGTCCGGGTTCTTGATCACGCAGTTGCCGATGTGCGCGTGGACGAGGTGGTCCCTGGCCACGCTCAAGGCGTCCTTCGACGTCTCCCCCTGGAGCGGCAGGTGGCTCAGGTCCAGCATCAGGCCGAAGTTGGGGTGCGACCTGCGGACGCGCGCCGACACCTCTGCGGCCAGGGCGTTCGGGCCGATCAGACAATTCTTGCAGTTCTTTCCGGCCAGCCGGTCGAACGTCTCCATCACCACCTGCATGTTCCGCGACGCGGCCGCGGCGCAGATCTGATTCAGCGAATCGACCAGAAGGTCCACCGCCTTCTTCCGCCCGGCCTCGCCGGGGTCCGCCCCGCTCAGCAGGGCGATGCCCGCCGCGCCCACGAACTGGGCCTCCCCCAGCGCCCCGACGATCGCGTCCACCGCCGCCTTGCGCGCCCCCCCGTCCTCGGCGTTCAGGTTGAGCTTGTTCCGCAGGAGGATGGGCTGGCCCCCGTAGGCGACCGTCATGTGCGCCGCCTTCAACAGGTCCCGCGCCTGTTTGCGAACGCCCTCGTCCTTGATCGTGGTGATCTCCACGACCTCGAAATAGGGGTCCGTCGCGAGCCTCGTGAGAGACTCCAGGATCGGCCCCTCCCCGCCCATCGTCGCCTTGTAAGCCATGAAGTGGACGATGCCCACCTTCGCGTGTCTCTGGATCGTGTCCTGCATGCGCCGCTCCTTGTCAACGGGTCCAATGGGGAATGTGAGTGTTCAGACAGAGGTAATGTATAGGATTGGAGAACAGGTGTCAACCGCAAAAGCGAGCGCAACTCACCCTCCCGGCAGCGGCGGAAACAGGCTCACCTGGTCCCCGTCCCGCAGGCCGGCGTCGCAGGCCGTGTGCTCGCCGTTGATGATCACCACGTAGGGCATGTAATCCCCCTCCATGTCCTCTTCGGCGATGCCGAGCTGCCGGACGAGCGTCCCCACGTCGGCCGGCTCAGGCAACTCCACCACGGCCCTCCGCCCCCGGGCGCCGGGCGGGAGATACCTGTCGAAATACGCGAACAGACGGACCTCTACCTTCATGAAAACCTCC
>CAYRZX010000376.1:0-2997 GCA_964428665.1 uncultured Gemmatimonas sp. | reverse complement strand
CCGTCCGCGTGCCGGACCCTCACCTCGAAGACGCGCCCGTGGCCGTCGCGCGTCTCTCTCGCGCCGGTCACCTCATAGCCCTGGAGCCATCGGGGGAAGGCGATCTCCCCGGCCGCGACCGTCCCCGACTTGCAGACCTCCTCCGCCGTGGTCAGGTCGCCCCGCAGGAGGGCGTCCAGAAACTCCCTGATGCACCGCTCTGCCTGAACGTCGGTCATAAGAGGTTTAAAATCTGTGTAATCCACCACCCCAGACGATTCACAGGATCGTCTCCCCGCCCTGAAATCTGCGGATGAGGTTTTAAAAATACGGCATGCGACCGGCTTTGTCAACGGCCCTGCTTGACAGCCCGGCCGGTTTATGATAGCTTTACGGCGTCATGAAGGGACACATCCAGAACCGCCTCATCGCGGCCTTCCTCTCCGTGGCCGCCCTGCCGCTGGCGGGCGTGGGCCTCTACGGCATCCACTCCAGCACGGAGGCCCTGCGGGAGCTGGCCCTCACCTCCGCGAAGGAGCGGGTCCGCCTGAAGGCGTGGAAGGTCGAGGAGATGCTCCGCGACATCCGGGGGGACCTCCTCTCTCTGGCCCGCTCCCCGATGCTCCTCAGCCTGCTCGACGAGCTGTCGCGCGACCCGGTGCAGGCCGACTTCTGGCGGCAGAAGACCGGGCATCAGTTCCTCGCCCTGGCCCAGAACAAGCCCATCTACGCCGCCCTGTCCTACCTCGACGAAAACGGCCGGGAAGTCGTGCGCGCGGAGCAGGACGGCCTCCGCGCCTGGCTGGTCCCGGAGGAGAGGCTGAAAGACCGGGCCACCCGCGACTACATCCGGGCCGCCGCCGTCCTGTCTCCCGGAGGGCTGCACGTCTCCCCGGCGGACTACCCTGAAGACGAGGCCCGTGAGCCGGCCGTCCGCTTCGCCACCCGCGTCGCGGACCGGAGGGGCCAGCGGAGGGGCCTCCTGATCGCCCACATCTTCGCGCGGCAGGTCGTGGAGGCCGCCCGGCAGTCCCCGACGTCTGAGACGGAGAGGATCTCCCTGTTGAGCGCAGAGGGACGCCCCCTCTCCCCCGCCTGGGCATCCCCCTCTCCGCAGGCAGAGGTCCCCCTGAGCGCCATCCGGGAGCGCCTGCTAACCGGGGAGTCGGCAATCGTGCTGGAGCAGGAGGGAGCCACGGTCTCCTGGGCCCCGGTCTGGCCGGGGCTGCCCGGCGCGCCGCCCCTCTGGCTCCTGGTGGACGCCGCCCCCGAGTCCGAGATCTTCGCCTCCGTCCGACGCTTTCGGGCCATCTTCGCCGCCCTCGTCGCCCTGACCGTCGGGGCCGCCCTCCTCCTGGCCCTCTTCCTGGCCCGCCGCACCGCCGGCCCCCTGGAGTTGCTGCGGGACGGGGCCCGCCGCATCGCCGGGGGGGACTTCGGCCATCGCCTCGACGTCCGCACCGGCGACGAAATCCAGGACCTGGCCGAGGAGTTCAACCGCATGGGCCGGGCGCTCAGCGAGACCTACCGTCGTCTCCAGGAGCGGGACGCCGCCCGGGCCGAGCAGCTCCGCCAGGTCAGCCGTCAGCTCATCGAGAGCGAGAAGCTGGCCGCCGTGGGCCGCCTCGCCGCCGGGGTCGCGCACGAGATCAACAACCCCATCGGGGTCGTCTCCATGTTCGCACAGAGGCTCCTGGAGCGGGGGGACGCGAGCCAGGCCGATCAGGAGAAGCTCCGCATCATCGAGCGCCACGCCGACCGCATCGGGCGGATCACGCGGGGCCTCCTCGACTTCGCCCGCCCCCGTGAACAGAAGCAGGACCCGGTCGCCCTCCGCCGGACCCTGGAGGCGACCCTGACCGCCTTTGCCCCGCGCCTGGGCGAGGCCGGGATCGAAGTAGAGTGGAAGATGGCCGGAGATCAGGCGTCGATCCTTGGAGACGAAGAACAACTCGGCCAGGTCTTCGCCAACCTGACCCTCAACGCGATCCAGGCGATGGAGAAAGGCGGGAAGCTGATCGTCTTCGTCGAACGCGCGGCGTCGGAGGTCCTCATCTCCTTTGCCGACACCGGCCCCGGCATCCCGGAGGAGCACCTCGGCCGGGTCTTCGAGCCGTTCTTCACGACCAAAGAGGTCGGCCAGGGCACGGGGCTGGGCCTGGCCATCAGCTACGGCATCGTACAGGCGCACGGGGGGCGCATGGCCGCCGAGAACAGGCCGGAGGGCGGGGCGGTCTTCACGGTGGCGTTGCCGGTGGGAGAAAAGCAATGAAACGGAGAATCGGGGAGCCGGAGAGCCGGGAAAAACAGGGAGAGAGGAATGAGGCGCTCACCTAATCTGTATCGGTGATTCTCCTTGACATGGGCGTGGTGGTTGACGATCATGTATAAACGGAGATAAGCCATGAACAAGCCCCTTCTGGACTCGTTTCCGGCGGAGGTTCACAGATTCATTGCGCCGGTGGTGAAGCTGGCGAAGGCCGGGGATGCGGCAGGCGCGGAGCAGGCCCTTGCGTGGATGGCCCTTGCGGTCGCCGGTGCGGTGGAGGCTGGCCGGCTCTCCCCACAGAGGGCGGACGACTATTTCCTGGCGCTGGACCTGACCCTGGATGAGCAGACGGAGATCGACCTGTCGGACGACGCGAAAGACCTGTTGATGGAGGGGATGCACTTCCACGATTGGGGGACGCCCCACGCGCCCGATCTCTCCTGGATTCGGGAGGCCGCCGAGCGGATCTCAAGCGCGGCCGGGGTGACACCCTGAGGGTATTTCTGGCAGGCGAATTCTGGTTTTCGAGGAAGGAAGCGATAGTCATGGGCGATGTGACACAAGCAGCCGGTGCGCCGGAGGTGGGAGAAAAGACCTCGGCAGTTCAGCAGGCGAAAAACGAGGCCGCCGTCCGCTTGATGAAGGAGTGGCTCAAGGACGAGTCCGGCTATGATGAGGAGACCTGGCCGAGACTGAAGACGGCAATAGAGGCAAATCGTCTCTCTTCCCGGAGCAGGTTCCATGGCTAA
>CAYRZX010000375.1:0-6744 GCA_964428665.1 uncultured Gemmatimonas sp. | reverse complement strand
AGCGCGCCTTCAAGGTCGGGATAACGGAAGGCATATCCCGTTGCCAGGAGCCGCCCCGGCTCCACGCGAGCGCTGGCCAGCAGCAGCGCGTCCGCGACCTCCCCGAAGGCGATCCGGGCGGCGAATGCCGGCATCGGAAAGATTGTCGGTCGTCTGAGCGCCCGCCCCAGGGTCTTCGTGAACTCGCGATTCGTGACCGGATGGGGGGACACCCCATTGACCGGCCCCTCCAGCGCCCCGGTCGCCAGCGCGTGGTGGATCGCCCCTGCGGCGTCGTCCAGCGCGATCCAGCTCATGTACTGCCCCCCGCTCCCGAGGACGCCCCCCACGCCCATCCGGAACGGAAACAGCATCTTCCCCAGCGCCCCGCCCGCCGCGCTGAGCACCACCCCGAAGCGAAGGTGAACGACCCGAATCCCCTTCTGTCGGGCCGGGTCCGCCGCCCCCTCCCACGCCCGGCAGACCTCCGGGAGAAACCCGGTCCCCGGCGCGCTCTCCTCCCGCAGGACCTCGTCGCCCCGGTCCCCGTAATACCCTATGGCCGAGGCGCAGATCAGCGTCTTTGGGGGCTGCGCGAGCCGGGCCAGGGCCTCGCACAGCAGCCGCGTCCCCTTCACCCGGCTGTCCCGGATGCGGGCCTTCTGCTCAGCTGTCCACCTCCGGGCCGCGATGTTCTCCCCCGCCAGGTGCACGGCCGCGTCCATCCCTTCGAGCGCCGCCGTGTCCAGGGCGCCCGCCTCGGGGTCCCACCGCACGGCCCCCTCTCCGGCCTGCGACCGCACCAGACGCCTCACCCCGTGCCCACCCGCAGTGAGAGACAGGACCAGCGCCGATCCGATCAGCCCGGTCGATCCGGTCACGAGCACGTTCATGGGAGACCTCCTTATTTTTGATCTATCTCACAGCCCTTCTAGAAAGGCCACCGGGATGCAGGCCCCGTAGACCTGGGGCCGGCCCGACCGGTTGGAGGTGTAGATCAGCCAGCGGTTGTCAGCCGTCATGTAGGGGTGCGTGTGGGACCACTGCTGCCCGTCGTGCGCCGTGCGGCTAAGGACAAGCCTCCGGTGAGCGCCGGAGGTAAGAGAGCCGACGTGGATGGGGATGTCCGCGTCCCGCGTGGCGTCGCCGATCCAGTAGCGCCCGCACCGCGAGACGCTGACGTGGCCGAAGCGCGTGCGGGTCCTGCTCACCAGCGCGGGGGACGGATCGCCCAGGCCGGCGGCCCAGAGGTTCCCCTCGCTGTCGGGGTCCGTGGCCGTGGAGAAGAAGATCCGCCCGGTCCGGCCGATCCACGCCTCGTGGCCGGTGGGGCGAGGGGTGTGAGGCCGGTCCGCCGGGAACCAGGCGACCCCCTCCCGGTCGGCGTCGAGGACGCCGAGGTGGACCTCCTTGACATCGGGCAGCCTGTTGGCCTGGATGAGCACGCGGTTCTGGCCGTCCAGGGAGAACTGCTCGTGCTTGAAGTGGTAGTCGGGCCGGTGCGCGAGGGTCCTGGCCTTGCCGTTTGCAAGGTCGATCAGGACCACCTTGCTGGACCCGCCCTCCGGATGGACGCTGGCGGCGTAGTAGCGATGGTCCGGCGAGGCCGTGCCGTAGCTGAACCGCCCCTCCCGCGTGGGGAGCGCCGTCATCTCCTCCTTCGCCAGCGTCCGGTAGTGACAGCGCTTGAGGACCAGGCGGTCGCCCGCCTCATCTTGGTAATAGAGGTGTTCTCCCCAGGCGTGAAACGCGGGGAAGCGGGGCGCGGTCGTGAGCACAGGGTGGAGGGCGCCGTCCCCCAGGTCGAGGATGGAGAGGCCGCCGCCCATCCCCCCTTCGGGATAGTGACGAATGGCGATCCGGTCGCCCTCCGGTGATGCGTAGGGCTGTTCCCCGTAGATGTTGTCCGAGGGGCGGTCCTCTTCGGTGAGCTGGTAGACCTCTGCGCCAGTTTCGGGGTCGGTTTCCACGTGTTTCATGGGAGTCCTCCTGAAGGGCGGGTTTTCAGTCCGGGCCGGGCGGCAAGCTCAAAGGAGTTCGCCTTATCCTGGAAGATAGAAGACAGGGGCAGGATGTCAAGCATTCTTTCAGACGGCCTCGTCCAAAACAAATCCCCGTCCAGATGCCCGGACGGGGATCGTCACACGAATCTGTAGCCGCACCCTTTAGGGTGCGGATTTGAGTACGCGCAGTAACTCCGCTCTCACCTTCCCCGGCGCCGTTCGCTCGACGGCGACCCGCTCGCACCCGTGGAACGCGGCGAAGGCGCGGAGCTTCTCCGCGAGCGCCGGAAGCAGACCGTCATAATCCTTGAAATCAGGCTCGAACATCAGCCCGCGCACGATAAACGTCCTCTGCTGACGGTCTGCCTTCGGGTCGAGCCTTCCCGCGAACCGGTCCCCCCACAGGATCGGCAGACAGAAATATCCGTACCGTCGCTTGGGCGCAGGCACGTAACACTCGATCGTGTAGTCGAACCCGAATAGCCTCTTCAGCCGTCTTCGCCAGATGACCAGGTTGTCGAACGGCGAAAGGAGGTGGACCTGCGTCCGCCCCCGCTTCGACGCCGCCTCCAGCGATTCGGTCAGCGCGTAATACCCATCGCCCTCCGTACCCTCCACCTCCACCGGCGTCACCTCGCCCGCGTCAACCATCTCCCGGAGCGCCCCGGAGACCGCCTTCCGGCTCTCTCTGCGCGACTCCCTCAGGTCCCACTGGACCTCGTGGAGCGACGCCACGCCCAGGCCCCTGAGCAGCCGCCGGGCCACGAACCGCGCCAGCTCCTCCGGCGCAGGCCCGGACGTGTCCGTCCCCGCCGGAAGGACCCGCTCCGTCAGGTCGTAGATCCGGTGGAAGTTCCTCCGCTCCGTGACCATCAGCTCCCCAGTCAAAAGGAGCATCTCCAGCGCCACCTTCGCCGGCTTCCAGCCCCACCACGGCCCCCGCTTGTCGGTCGCCTCGAAGTCCGCCGACCCCAGCGGTCCCTCCGCGCGAATCCGGCCCAGCACCGCCTCCATCACCCGGGCGTTCTGCTTCATCCACCGGCCCAGCCGGCCCGCGCGGGCGCGCATCATCGGCAGGTGGTAGCGGTAGTCGCCCATCGGCGCGTAGGCCGCCGCGTGTGTCCAGGACTCGAACACCCGCCGGTCCTTCGCCTGAAGGTCGTGCAGCATCCGGGGATCGTAGTTCGGCTGCCGCGTCCAGAAGACGTGGTGATGCGCCCGCTCGATGACGGCGATGGTGTCGATCTGCACGTAGCCCAGCCGCTCGATGACCCGCGCCGCGCCCTCCTTGCCCTTTGGCAGCCGCCACCCGCCGTCCAGTCCCTGGCATTGGACGGCCAGCCTACGTGCGGTGGATGCGGATATCTTCATAGAGAGGTCTCGCGTTAAACCGAAGTTCCCGCCAGACAGATCATCTATCGGGAGTCTTTCCGTACGGACAATCGCCCATTCGGGACCTGTTAGCGCTTCTGCTGTTCAATCAGGGCTGCCTGCACCTCTTCGCTGTGCCCGCCCGGCTTGACCTTGAGGAACACCTTCGCAATCTTGCCCTTGGGGTCGATGAGGAAGGTGTTCCTGGCCGATAGTTTGTTCCCCTTGTTCTCCATCACGGAGCCGTACTTCGTCGAAACACTGGCGTCCGGGTCCGACAGCAGCTTGAAGGTGAGCCCCTCCTTCGCGCAGAAGGCCTGGTGGGAGGCCACGCTGTCCACGCTGACCCCCAGGATCACCGCGTTCAGCTTCTCATACCTGGCCAGATCGGTCTGAAAGTTACGCGCCTCCAGCGTGCAGCCGCCCGTGAAGTCCTTGGGGTAAAAGTAGAGGACGACCCACCTGCCCCGGTAGTCCTTGAGGCTCGTCTTCTTGCCCTCGTTTGACTTGAGCTTGAAATGGGGGGCGGCAGCGCCGACTGCGGGCGGGTCCGTGGAAGCGTTGACCAGCGACGACGTCAGCGCCAGAGCGCAAACCACTGGCAACAGACAGATCAACCGAACCTTTATCGTTCTCATGCCAGCCTCCTGTGAAAAGGTTTCGCGGCTTTCCCGAGATTCACGGCATGACGAAAAGATAATCTCGCCCGATGGGCCTGTCAAGGCGGTTTTCCTGCGGCCCGCGCGAATCCGTGAGCTACTTGGCCGACATCCAGTCCGGCCCGATCCCCGCCTCCGCGCGGAGGGGGATTCGCAGCCTCATCGCCCGCTCCATCTCCTCGCACACGATCCGGGCGTGCGCCTCCGCCTCCGCCGCCGGCGTCTCGAACACCAGTTCGTCGTGGATCTGGAGCAGCAGCTTCAGCGGCAGGCCGTCCCGGTCGATGCGCCGCTGCACGTTCACCATCGCCGCCTTGATCAGGTCCGCCGCGCTCCCCTGCACCACCGAGTTGATCGCCAGCCGCTCCCCCAGGCTCTGCTGGTTCCGATCCGTGGACCGGACCTCCGGGATGTATCGGCGCCGGCCCATCACCGTGCAGACGTAGCCCTGCTCCAGGGCCTGCTGGACGCACTGCTGGAGGAACCGGTCGATGCCGGGGAACCGCCGCTTGTAGTCCGCGATCAACTCCGTCGCGCCCGCCACATCCAGCCCCTCGATCCGCCGCGCCAGCCCGAACGGCGTCACCCCGTAAATGATCCCGAAGTTGATCGTCTTGGCCCTGGCCCGCT
This sequence comes from uncultured Gemmatimonas sp., assembly GCA_964428665.1. Lineage (GTDB taxonomy): Bacteria > Latescibacterota > UBA2968 > SICM01 > SICM01 > SICM01. The sequence continues at coordinate 2,102 of CAYRZX010000375.1, read as the reverse complement.
GCTCCCGCGTCACCTCGTCCGCCGGCACGCCGAACACCTGCGCCGCCACGGCCGCGTGGATGTCCCGGTCCCGCTCGAACACCTCGACCAGGGCCGGGTCCCCGCTCAGGTGGGCCAGGAGCCGGAGTTCCACCTGCGAGTAGTCCGCGCAGATGAGCAGGCGCCCCGGCGGCGCAACGAACGCCTTCCGGATCTGCCGCCCCACCTCCGTGCGCACGGGCACGTTCTGGAGGTTCGGGTTGTGGGAGGCCAGCCGCCCCGTGGCCGTGACGAGCTGGTGGAAGGTGGAGTGGATGCGCCCGTCCTTCGGGCTCACGGCGTGGCGGAGGTTGCCCAGGTAGGTGCTGATCAGCTTCGTGAGCTGCCGGTACTCGATGACCAGGCGCGGCACGCTCGTCCTCGGGTCGTTCCGGTCCTCCTGCGCCGCCAGCCGCTCCAGGACCGTGATGTCCGTGGACCGGCCCGTCTTCGTCCGTTTCCCCGCCGCAAACCCGAGCCGGTCGAACAGCACCTCCGCAAGCTGATGCGTCGAGTCCAGGTGGAAGTCGCACCCGGCCAGGGCCCTCACCTCCCGGCGCAATTCCTCGGCCCGCTGGCCCAGCGCCTCCCCCTGCCGGCGCAGCTCCTCCGGGTCGCACACGATCCCGTGGGCCTCCATCTCCGCGAGGACCGTGCAGAGCGGGGCCTCCACGTCCCGCACGAGGGCCGCCATCCCCATCTCCTCCAGCTTCGGCCACAGACAGCCGTAGAGCCGGAGGGCGATGTCCGTGTCCTCCGCCGCGTAGGGCACGACCTGCCCCAGCGGGACCCGGTCCATCGAGACCTGCGCCTCCCCCTCCCCGATCAGGTCCGTGATCGGGATCATCCGGTAGGCAAGGTGCGTGAGCGCCAGGTGGTCCAGCTTGTGCCCCGGCTGCGACGGGTCGATCAGGAGACTCGCCAGCATCGAGTCGAAGGCCACCCCTCGCAGCCTGATCCCGCTCCGCAGCAGGACCTGGGCGTCGAACTTCAGGTTGTGCCCGCACTTCGGCAGGTCCGGGTCCTCCAGGACCGGCCTCAGGGCCGTCAGGACCGTCTCGGCGTCCAGATGTTCGCCGGGATCTGGAGAGAGGACGGGCACGTACACGCCGTGCCCCGGCCTCCATGCGAAGCTCAGGCCACAGAGCTGCGCGTCCCGCCCCAGCCCGGTCGTCTCCGTGTCCGCGCTGATCATCGGCTGCGCCCGGAGCGTCTCGACGAGCGCCCTGAGCTGCTCCCGCGTCACGATGGCCTCGTAGTCGCCCGTGGCGGCGGTCTCTAAAGTTTCGGGTTTCGGGTTTCGGGTTTCGGATTCGTCACCGGCTTCCTCTCCCTCTCCCCCGCTCCCCCTTTCCCCCACTCGCCCTTCCCTCCCCGAATCCGCCTCCTCAGCCAGCCCTCGCGCCTCCTCCTGGTAGCGGTTGAACCCCAGCTGCTGGAACAGCGGCAGGACCTTCTGGAGGTCGATCCGCCCGACCCGCGCCTCCTCCAGCGAGAACGGAAAGTCCGCGTCCCGCTTCAGCGTCACGAGCGCGCGCGAAAGGGGGAGGAGGTCCCGCCCCTTCTCCAGGTTCTCCCGGCGCTTCCCCTTGATCTGGTCCAGGTTCGCCAGGATGCCGTCGATGGACCTGAACTGCTGCACGAGCTGCGCCGCCGTCTTGGGGCCGATCCCCGCCACGCCGGGGACATTGTCCACCGCGTCCCCCGTCAACGCCAGCACGTCGATCACCTGCTCCGGCCGGATCCCCTTGTTCTCCATCAGCGCTGCGACGTCGATCGTCGTGTCCGTGTGGATGTCGAACATCGTCACCCGGTCGCACAGCAACTGCTCCAGGTCCTTGTCCTTAGACACGACCCGGATGTCCACGTCCCTGCGCGCCGGGTCGTCCAGCACGCGCTGGGTGATCGTCGCGATGACGTCGTCGGCCTCGATTCCCTCCCGGGCGATGGCCGGGATGCCGAATCCCTCCACCACCTCCAGGACGCGGGGGATCTGCGAAATCAGGTCGTCAGGGGTCTCCTGTCGGGTGCCCTTGTACTGATCGAACATCTCATCCCGGAACGTCCTCCCCGGCGCGTCCACG
>CAYRZX010000374.1:0-6752 GCA_964428665.1 uncultured Gemmatimonas sp. | reverse complement strand
GATCGCTTCTTCTGCCTGGCTGCCTGATCATCACTTTTTTGCCAATGTCCAGTAATTATACACGATAAACAAGGAGCGAATCATGAATGCCGTTACGATCAAGGAAGCCAAACAAAACCTGGAGCAGTTGATTGAACAGGCCATCACCAACGCCGAACCGACGATCATTTGCACGGATTCAGGGCAACGTGTGGTATTCCTGTCGCTTGACGAGTTTAACTCCTGGAAGGAGACCCTTTATCTGCTCTCCAACCCTGCCAATGCGGCGCACCTCCGGCAGTCCATCGCAGAAGCCCAAGCGGGCAAGACCCAGGAAAGGGATCTGCTGGACGAATGAAACTCGTATTTACAGAGTCGGCCTGGGACGATTACCTGTGGTTCCAGGAACATGACCGGAAACTATTAAAACGCATCAACCTGCTGATCAGAGATGCCATGCGCACACCCTTTGAGGGGATAGGCAAACCAGAACCCCTCAAAGCAGGACTCTCCGGCCATTGGTCAAGGCGAATTAACGAGGAACATCGCCTGGTTTACACAGTTGCCTCCGACGAATTGGTGATCATTGCGTGTCGTTTTCACTACAACTAACACAGGCTTACGGACTCACAGTGCTGTAAAACGATGACCATCCGCACCATGACTATGGCCGACATCCCCCATGGCATGCGCTTTAAGGAGGCCGCCGGGTGGAACCAGACCGAGGCCGACTGGGAGCGGTTCCTGAGCCTGGAGCCGGAGGGGTGCTTTGTCGCCGAGATGGACGGGGAGGTGGTCGGCACGGCCACGACCTGCCGGTTCGGTCAGGCGTGCGGATGGATTGCCATGATCCTGGTCCCCCCGGAGCGCCGGCGGCAGGGGATCGGGTCGGCCCTGTTCAGGCACGCGGTCGCTTACCTGGAGGACCGGGGCGTCGCTTCCGTCAAGCTGGACGCCACCCCCGTCGGGCGGACCGTGTACCTCCAGGTCGGGTTCGTGGATGAATACGGGCTTCAGCGCCGGGAGGGGATCGCCCCCGCCGTTGAATCCCACGGCGTTGTCCCGATGGGGGAGGCGCATCTGGACGCCGCGCTGGCCCTGGACCGGCCCATCTACGGCGCGGACCGGGGCAATCTTCTCCTCCGGCTCCACCGGGAGGCCCAGGGGGCCGGGGGGGGGCGCTGTGGGGTCTTTCAGAAAGGCGGAGGCGAGGTGGAGGGCTATGCAATGGTGCGGCCGGGCAGCCGGGCGGCCTTCATCGGCCCCGTCGTGGCCTGCACGGAGGAGGCCGGGGTCGATCTGTTCCGGTGGGCGATGGGCCGCGTGGCCGGGGAGCCGGTCTTCTTCGACATCCCGATGCCCAACCCGGTGGCCGTGCGTCTGGCTGACGAACACGGCTTCGCCGTCCAGCGCCCGTTCACCCGGATGTACAGGGGCGTCAACTGCCCCGGAGACCCGACGCGGGTCTACGCCACGTCCGGGCCGGAGAAAGGATGAGGGAAGAGCAACGCAGAATGATGAACGCGGAATGATGAACGAAAAAACCACAAAGGCCATTTCGCTTTACGTTCATCGTTTCACCCCACCTCACGCTCCCATGAGGTCGCGTGCCCTGCCCTGTTCTGACTTCATCGTTACATTGGAGGTTCCATGGCCACGACCACGACTGCGAAATTCACCGTCCCTCTGATCGAAGGCGAGAGGGCCCTCATCGACCGGATGACCACGCCCTCGCCGGAGGTCCGAAAGGCCGTGTCGCAGATCGACGACGATCTGATGATCTTAGGCGTGTCGGGCAAGATGGGGCCCACCCTCGCGGAACTCCTCGTGCGGGCCGGCGCCCGCCGCCGCGTCCTCGGTGTCGCCCGGTTCTCCGACCCGGCGCAGCGCGACGCCCTGGAGGCCGCCGGCGTCAGGACGATCAAATGCGACCTCTTGGATGACAGCGCCCTGAACGCCCTGCCTGACGCGGGGCACATCTTCCTGATGGCGGGGTTCAAGTTCGGGGCCACGGGGAACGAGGCCCTCACCTGGGCCATGAACACCCTCGTCCCGGCGAAGGTGATGCAGCGGTTCCCGAAGGCGAAGGTCGTCTACGTCTCCTCCGGGAACGTCTATCGCTTCGCCAGGGTGGATCAGGGAGGGGCCAGAGAGGGCGATCCGCTCGAGCCCATCGGGGAGTACGCCCAGTCTCGCCTGGGCGGGGAGCGGATGGTCCAGTTCTACGCCTCGCGCAACGGGACCCCGGCGGTGATCGTCAGGCTGTTCTACGCCACGGAGCTGCGCTACGGCATCATCCTGGACATCGCCACGAAGGTCTGGGGCCGAAGGCCCATCGACCTGGCCATGGGCTACGTCAACCAGATCTGGCAGGGGGACGCCAACGCCAGCCTGGCCCGCGCCTTTCCGCTGTGCGAAAGCCCGGCCCGGGTCATCAACCTCACCGGCGCGGAGGTCCTCTCCGTCCGGGAGGTCGCGCAGAGGCTCGGCGCGATCGTGGGGGTGACGCCGATCTTTGAGGGGCGGGAGAGCGAGACCGCCCTGCTGGGGGACGCGACGGAGTGCCTGAAGGCCTTCGGGCCGCCGTCCGTCCCGCCGGCCACCCTCGTCGAATGGGTGGCGCACTGGGTGATGTGCGGGGGCGCGACCCTCAACAAACCGACCAAATACGAGTCCCGGACCGGGACGTTTTGAGGTGAGGCTCTTATGGGCTACATGCAGGTCTATCGGGTCGGGGCCAACGAAGCTGACACTCCGCTGAACCGGATATCCACGCTCCTGAACGGGGAGGGGATCGACTGCGTGGACCTCGGCAATGAGCGGCCCCGCACAGGCTGCGTCCTGGTCGATTTCACCTCCGGTGAGAAGTTAGTGACCCAGGTCATGGGGATGCTGCCGCAGCTGCCCAACATCGTGGTCACCAGCACGCGCCTGCTGGGGGAGAGACAGCTCGCCATCGCCGATGAGTTCGTCTCCCCCGACCTGCCGGACGAGGAGATCGTCCGGCGGGTGGAGCGCATGCACAGCCTGGCCACCCGGATCGTCGAGGTCCCGAACCCGCCCCACACCCGCGTCCTTCTGGACGGCGATCTGAGCAAGGAGGACAGTCCGCTTCACGACGTGGCCACCCTCCTGTCTGCGGAGCAGATCGAATGGTCCCCCATAGAATCGGGGGAGGAGCAGGACCCGGAGGGCACGGGCATCATCTACACGGCCTGGAGGCGGATCACCTACGCGGAGATCCTGATGCGCGACTTCCCCGGCTACATCCACATCCACCTCGCCTCCACGCAGGAGCATCTGTCGGACGCGATGGCCGTGGACGACCTGGTCTATCCTGCGCGCATCAACCGGGACGAGGTCCTGGCGCGACACAGGCGATTTCTCCACCTGCTGGAACGGCTTCGCAACCCGGACGCCTTCCGGAACGACCCGGAGATGACCCGCGCCCCCAACGTCCTGTTCGTGGGCGAACGTCAGCTCGGCCACGCGCTCCGACAGAAGTTCGGCGATACGATCAACTTCACCGTCCAGCCCTCTGTCGCGGGCATGCGCACCGAGGCCCCCAAATATGACATCATCCTGATCCACCTCGGAGTCAAGGACGAGGCCCGCGAGCGGCTGGCCCTGTTGCAGCTCCTGCTCAAGATGGAGCCCCGGCCACAGCTGGCCCTCCTGTTCTTGAGCCCGGCGTCCGACCAGATCAGGTCGTTCTGCGAGAAACAGGGCGTGGCCGTCATCGAGTCGAAGCAGGCCGGAGAGGTTCAGGAGAAACTGCTGGAGCTGCGAAAGAAAAAGGTCTCTGCGGCCGGGGCATGAAAAAAACGCGGGGTGATCCCGCGTTTTTTTTAACGATGAAGTCAGAGCGATGAGCGATGAACGAAAAACTACACCGGCGGGTTGGCCGTCAGGTCCTCGACGGTGAAGTAGAACTGTTCGAGACAGGCGTTGTTGCGCCGCAGCCGGTCGCACATGAGATGGGCGAATTCCCGGTAGATGTGGAGGCCGATCTCCCTGTCGGCATCCATGAGCCGGTCGAGGTCGTCCTTTCCGATGCGCAGGGCCGTGGTCTCCTTTGTGGCGACGATGCAGGCCGAACGAGGGCGATCCGTCAGCACTCCCATCTCGCCCACCACTCCCATCCGCCCGATGGAGGCGAGTTCCATCCCGGCCTCCGTCCGGACGCTCAGGTCGCCCGACAGGACGACATAAAACTCGGCGCTCTCATCTCCTGCCCGGCACACGGTCTGTCCGGCCCTGAAATGGCGTTCCGAACAGATGTCCAGCACCTTCTGAAGTCGATGAGGAGAGAGCCCCCTGAAGATCGGAATCCGCTCCACGACTTTCGTCACTCTGGATCGGTCCATGTCGTGTCTATCCTGAAAAGAGTGGAGGTTTCGACGAGCCGTCTAAAGATACAAAAACATCCCTCGATGTCAATTCTGAAAAATCTCAAATAGGCTTGACAAAAAAAGGGGAAACGGTTAGCGTTAAACGTGAGACAGGAGAAGAAGAATCCAGAATCCAGAATTTAGAAGAGAAGCAAGACCAAAGATTTTCATTCTGGATTCTGACTCCTGACTCCTATATTCTGCTTTTGTGGAGACCGGCATGCTCAATCCGGCGGATATCCAACGGGACTTCAAGGAGTTCCTCGAAAAAAAATATGGGGCGCAGGTCTCTGTCACAGACATCCCGCAGCCCGCGGCGGACGGCGGGGGGGAGGGGATCGAGACAGGGCGAAAGGCCCATCGCATCGACTTTGACCTGAAGCCGGAGGAGCTGGAGGCCTACCTCGACGACTATGTCGTCCAGCAGAGGGAGGCCAAGGAGGTCCTGGCCACGAAGATCTGCACCCACTTTCACCGCATGAAGCTCGACCGGGAGAGCGGCGACGACGAGGAGGGGCTCGTCGGAGGCATCAAGAACAACATCATCCTGGTCGGGCCGACGGGGGTGGGCAAGACCTACCTGATCAAACTGATCGCCAGACGGATCGGCGTCCCGTTCGTGAAGGGGGATGCGACGAAGTTCAGCGAGACGGGCTACGTGGGGGGAGACGTGGAGGACCTCGTCCGGGACCTCGTCCGGGAGGCCGGGGGGGACATCGAGCTGGCGCAGTACGGCATCATCTACATCGACGAGATCGACAAGATCGCGGCATCCGGGACGGTCGTCGGCCCGGATGTCTCTCGCACCGGCGTGCAGCGCAACCTCCTCAAGCTGATGGAGGAGACGGAGGTCGACCTCAAGGCCCCGCACGACCTGGCGTCTCAGATGGAGTCGCTGATGCAGCTCCAGCGCACCGGCAAGGTGGAGCGGAAGCGGATCAACACTCGGAACATCCTGTTCATCGTGAGCGGGGCCTTTTCTGGCGTGGAGGAGATCATCCGGCGGCGGTTGAACCGGGGGGCTATGGGGTTTGCGTCGGGAAACGACGGGCGGGAGAGGCGCCGGGAGCGGACGGCCATCCTTCGCCGGATGCGGACCGAGGACCTCCTCGAATACGGCTTCGAGTCGGAGTTCATCGGCCGGCTCCCGATCGTGACCGTCCTGAACCCCCTGGACGCCGACGACCTCTACGCCATCCTGAAGAACCCGAAGTCCTCGGTGATCACCAGCAAGAAGCGGGATTTCAGGGCCTACGGGATCGAGCTGGGGTTCGAGGACGAGGCCCTGAAAAAGATGGCCCGGCTGGCCCACGAGGAGAAGACCGGGGCGCGGGGCCTGGTCAGCGTCTGCGAGCGTGTCCTGTTGAAGTTCGAGAAGAAGCTCCCCTCCACGGGGATCGACCGGCTCGTCGTGACCGAGGCGGTGGTCGAGGACCCCGAGACGGAGCTTCGGAAGCTTCTGGTCCTGAATGCCCTCCGCCACTACCGGGAGTCGTTCTTCAACACCTTCCGCGTCACCCTCGACTTCGACGACGAGGCCGCGGCGGTCCTCGCGCAGAGGAGCGAGGCCCTCGGCAGAACGCCGGATGCCCTCTGCCAGGAGCTGTTCGCCGAGTACGGCCACGGCCTCAAGCTGCTCGGAAAGGAGCAGTTCACCGTCCGGGCGGCGATGCTCCAGGACCCGAGGACCTATCTCAACGAGCTCATCAAGGCGCACTACAGTAAGGAGCAGGGGTGGGGGGTGACCCACTGATCTTTTATGCTACGCCGTTGCTTTTGTCAGGTCCCGCGCGACCGCCTGGAGTTTCTGGCCAGGCAGAAATACGTGCAGGGGAACACCACGGTCGACCTGGTGAAAAAGACCGCGTCCCCCGTGGAGCGGGAGGAGATGATGGCGGTCTGCCTCCTGAACCTCTCCCCGGACAAGCTGCGCGGCATCCTCTCCCGTGACCCGGAGGAGGTCGTGCAGCACGTCCTGCGGTGTCAGCAGGAGGCCCTCCGCTACCTCCGGGAGCGGGGCATTGAAGTGACGCCGGGAGAACAGAAGGATGAACGATGAACGACAAACAACTTTCAGCAGTCAGCTTTCAGCGATCAGCGAAACCAACCATGTCTTTGCTGATTGCTGACCGCTGATTGCTTCATTCAGTGTTCAGCGTTCAGCGGAAAATCCCCGTTTCCACCCGTCCCACCCTTCCTTCCCGATAGATACAATCTTCCGATCATAACCTCTCCTGTTTTTTGTCCTGAGCCGGCCGGGCGTCTTTCCGGCGGCATTCTCTCCTTGTGTTTCCAGATAGAGCGCATTATATTATGGTCGTATGATATTCAGTAGATCACGAAAAGAGGGTTGAACAGATAGACAAAGGCGCTTACTCATTG
>CAYRZX010000373.1:0-6852 GCA_964428665.1 uncultured Gemmatimonas sp. | reverse complement strand
CCCTGCGGAAACGGCACACCCCGACAGAGCCACTCCCCCTCCCGCCGGACCCGGACCTCGTTCGCCAGCACAATATCGACAGGCATGACTGCGTGCTCCTTTCTCGAGACCTCACCCTCCCCCAACCAAGGAGAAAGGCCCTTGTTGCCCCCTCCCTCTCCCGCGGGAGCAGGGGGTAGGTGAGGTCTCTTCACCCCTTCCCCATCGCCTCCGCCATTTTCCGGACGTGCTCCGGCCCGGCCCCGCAGCAGGACCCCAGGTAGCGGATGTCCGCCGCCATCCCCTCCTTCGCAAACGCCGCGAAGTGTTCGGGGGAGACCGGCGTCTGGTCCGGCCACCAGGAGTGCCAGGCCGACGGCTGGCAGCAGATCGGCGCGCTCACGGCGCGGCGCATCTCAACGGCGCGCCTCAGCATCTCCCCGGGGCGCAGCAGGCAGTTGGTCCCCACCACGTCCGCCCCCGCGTCCACCAGCCGCCGGGCGCACTCCCCGGGAGAGAACCCGTCCAGCGTCGTCCCTCCCTTTCCCTCCAGGCTCACCGTCGTCACCAGCGTCAGCCCCGCCCGTCTCCCCACCTCCACGGCCACCAGGGCCTCGTCCAGCCACGAGAACGTCTCCAGGATCAGAAAGTCCACCCCCTCGCCGCAGACCCACGGGAGCTGCTCGTCCAGCCAGGCGCGCGTCCGGTCCCGCTTGGCCGCATCCGAGGGGTCGTAGTCCCCGTACAGAATGCTCGGACTGTTCAGGTTCCCCGCCACCAGGGCCTCCTCCCCCGCCACCTCGCGGGCGATGCGGCACGCCGTCCGGTTGATCTCCTCCGCCCGCTCCCCGAACCCCGCGCGCCCCAGCATGTTGGCCGTCCCGAAGAACGTCAGCGTCTGCAGCGCCTCCGCCCCGGCGTCCCGGAACTCCTGCGTCAGCCTTCGGACCTCCTCCGGGTGCGTGGCCACGACCTCCGGCGTCATGGACCCCTTCCTCAGGAACCCCCGCAGGCGCAGCCCCATCAGATAGCCCCCGTCCCCCAGGACAAAGCCGCTCTTCAGCCGCTCCAGCAACCCCACTTTGGCCATGACACCTCCTCTTTCAAACCATTCACCACAGAGAACACAGAGCACACAGAGAAAGAAAGAAGCGTTGAAACGGAACAGGCCCTCACCCCGGCTCACGATGTTCGCCACCCCTCTCCCGCATGCGGGAGAGGGGAAGCCGAGCGGAGCGAGGCGGGGTGAGGGCTGCCGCCTCCTTCAACAACTCTATCGCCGCGCGCCGGAACTTCGCCTCCGCCTGCGCCTCTAAGGCCGCGAACTGCGGCTCGTCCCCCCCCTCCCGGTGCGCCTCCGGCGTCGGCAGGTAGCCCGCCTCCGGGCAGGGGTCCGCCAGCAGCAGGACGCGCTCAAACGGCGCGGCCTCCCGGATCGCGCGGGCCGTCTCCACGAACGGCTCCCCCGGCGCGTGCAGCAGGGCCGTCCTGCCGATAACCAGGAGATGCAACGTGAACGGATAGGAGGGCGCGCCTTGATACCGCTGCGCCAGCCAGTACTGATAGCGCGCCAGCCCCTCGCTCCGGGCAGGCTGGGCCTCCCAGCGTCGCCGCGCCGCCTCCACCTCCCCCACCGGCTGCGGGGCCAGGTCGATGGTCTTCGTCAAAAATTTTATATCCACCTCCGCCGGGGGCCGGAGGGAACGGAAGACCTTTAGGACCGTCTTCGTCAGCGACTGAGCGATGCGCCCGCACGGGTCGTCCCCCTGCCGGACCGGATGCACGTTGCCCAGGGCCCCCTCGAAGAACAGCGCCTCGATCCCCTCCTGCGCCAGCCCCTCCGCCATCCGGCCCGGAAAGTCCCCGGAGATGTTCCCCCGCCGGTCCCACAGCGACAGCGCGTGACAGCCGAAGTTGACCAGCGCGACCGGACGCCTCCCCTCCCGGTCGAACCGCATCACCCCCACCTGCCGGTCCACCGCATCATATCGGAGATGCCCCGGAGGCTGCGGGTACTGCGTCAGCGACACCATGTGCAGACGCCCCTGCTCGTCGTGCGCCCGGCGGTTGTACTGCAGCCCGGCCTCCGCCTCCCCGGTCCCCACGGCCGCACGCGCGGGGGCCAGGTCGGCCACGGCCAGGCGGATGGCCTCTGCCCCCGCCGTCGCATACCGCTCGTCCTGCCCGAACTGCTTGAGCGCCTCCGTCGGCTGGTTCACATAGTACTGAAACAGCGTCGGCCCCGTCCCCAGGTGGCACGCCCCCCGCAGCACCCAGTCCGGGTCCACGTCCGTGCCCCTCAAATATCCGGCCAGCAACTCCCTGAAGCGGTCGTCCAGCGCGAACAGGTCCGCCGCCAGAAACGTGACCTGCCGGCCCCCCTGCCGCACGTGCAGCGCCCGGAAGTAGATCGGGTCCAGAATCTCGAACGCCGGGTCCCGCTTCGGCGTGATGTCCACCCTCCCGAACCCCGCCAGGATCGGCTCGCTCATGGGGATCACCTCCGCTTATGCCTGCCAGTGCGCGGGCAGGATCGCCTCCTGGAACCCCATCTGCCGGGACAGCCACCCCTCCCGGTAGACCCCGTCCCTGTAGCTCGAATGCGCCGACTCCCGGACCTCCACAGGCCCCTGCATCGCCCCCGTGATCGGCGCGAGGGCCGCGGGGGTCCCCCACAGCAGCGCCGGGACGCGGACGGAGGGGGCGAAGAACAGCGGGTCGAAGTAGGACAGCGTCCGCGCCACGGTCCCCCGCCGGCCGGGGTGGAGCCGGAGGTAGTCGTGGACCTCCTCCAGCGGGTACTCCTCCGTGCGGGCCGCCCGGTCCATCGCCCCGTAGAAGAACGAGGGCGAGGCGACCAGGTGCGTCAGGCCGGGCCGGAGCGCGGCCGTCAGCAGCGGCAGGTCGTTGAGGACCACCCCCGCCACCCGGCTGCGGTCCACCTCCGGGCGCGACAGCACATAGTCCACCGCCCGGCAGCAGTCCGCCACGATCCCCCGGAACAGGTAGCCCTCCGGGTCCTCGATCCCCTCCGAGAAGAGGCCGGGGAACGGGGCGGCGTAGGGCCGGTCGGCGTTGCGCTGCCCCCGCGCCGCCGCTGAAAAGACCACGAATCGCCCCCGCTTCTCGTTGGCCTCCCCCTGCGGGATGACCTCCACCACGCTCTGGTAGCCCGGCAGCGAAATGATCGCAGGGAACGGCCCCTCCCCCTTCGGCACGCTCAGGTAGCCGAACAGCCTGTAAGGGCCGATGCCCGTGTAGCGCACCGCGTAGGCCGTGCAGAACTCCGTCTCGCGGAGGGGGATCTCCTCCTCTTCGGGGGCCGGGGGCGTCCTGTCCAGCTCCTGGAGCACGCGCCCCCAGTAGGCGTCAAAGTCGTCCGGCCGCGCGGTCGTCGGTCGAAGTGCGTCTGCCATGTCTGTCTCCTGTCTATGGATTCAGGTGCTTCTTGAAAAACGCATCTATGATCGCGCCGTGCACGACCCTGCCCGCGTCGTGCCCGTGTCCGTCGTAGGGGTAGAGCTTTTTGTCCTTCGAGGCGATGGCCTTGAACGCCGCGTAGCCCGTCTCGGGCGGGCAGACATTGTCCTGGAGCCCGATGTTCACGAGGATCGGGCAGGTGATGCGCGGGCCGAAGTGGATGCCGTCGAAGTAGGAGAGGGTCTGCCGCACGGCCGCCTCCCGCTCCGGGTGCAGCCGCAGGTAGTCCCGGATCTCCTGGTAGGGGTAGGTGTGCGTCAGCTCAATCGCATCCATGAACCCGACCAGGTAGGGCGCGCCCGCCGCCGCCGCCCGCACCCTGGACGGGCGCAGCCCCGACACCGCCAGCGTCAGCCCCCCGCCCTGGCTGCTCCCGGTCACGCCGATCCGCTCCGGGTCCACCTCCTCGCGGCCCAGCAGGAAATCGAACGCCCGCACCGCGTCGATGTAGAACCCCCGGTAAGCGTACGTGTTCCGGTCCACGATGCGGTCCGTCAGCAACCCCGGATACCCCGGGTTGTACTGCGCGTTGCTCCGCACCTTCCCCCTGGGCGCGGCGCTGAACGCCGCGTAGCCCATCCTGGAGGTCCCCTTGGGGATCGCCGGATCGCTGTTGTAGCCCGGCACATGCAGGATCGCCGGCAGCCTCCCTTTTCGCCCCGTCGGCACGCAGTACCACCCCGCGATGCGCACCCCGTCTAAGCTGTCATAGTGTACGTCGTACACCTCCACCTCCGGCGTCGAGCGCATCGGGACGCGCTCCGCCGTCGCGTTCAGGGGGATTCGGGAGGCCCTCTCCAGGACATCGTCCCAGAACGCGTCGAAATCCTCGGGACGCACCATACTCGTCCCATATTCCTCAGGCGGTCTTCTGCTCACGGTCATCTCCTGTCTGTGAAGGCGCGGGAATGAATTCCCTCGCCATGCGATATACCATTCATTCTTGCGCGATATTGACGCTCTGCCCGGAGACGAGCATGGGGGTCTTCCAGACCGTCGACTCGTCCCGGACCGACGCGTCGCGGTACGTGGATATGAAGGACCAGCGATCTACCCGGGAGGTGTTGGGATGGGAGCCGTGCACCGTCAAGTCGTGAAAAAAGACCGCGTCCCCCCGCCTGGCGGGGATCGTCGTGACGGGAAGCCCCTTCAGGTCCTCCTCGCCCACCCGCCTCCCGAACCCCACGCCGTCATCCACCTCTTTCATGTCCAGCGCCCTGCGGTGGCTGCCGGGGATCATCTTCAGGCAGCCGTTCTCCGGCGTGGCGTCGTCTAAGGCGATCCAGACCGACAGCTTGTGCGCCCCCTTCCAGTAGAACCAGTCCTGGTGCCAGGGGGAGCCAAAGGTGGTCTGCTCGTTTTTGTACACCGCCTTGACGCTCAGGAACTCCACGTTCGGGCCGATCAGCCGCGTGAGGACCCGCGCCACCTGCTCGTCCCGCATCCGCTCCCGAAAGTAGGGGTCCAGCTTGTCGGCCATCCAGACCCGCACCCCCGACGGAATGTTGTTCAGCTTCCCCTCCTCCTGGAGAAGGGCCTTGATCTTCGCCTTCCATTCCGCCGTCTCTTCAGGGGCAAAAAGCCCCCTGACGGCTATAAAACCGTCCCGTTCATAGGCCATAGCCTCCGCTTCTCCCGCCTGTGGATCAACTGCCTGAGAATGCGCGCTCATACGGAACCCCTCTGTGAGGTGTGACCTCCACTAAAAATAGATATTGCCCAGGCCCTCTCCCGCCTGTATTTTGAAGAGATGATACGGATTGAAGGGCCGGGTGTCAAGGGGTACGAACATTTTTTGGAAAAGGATTATCTCATGGAGCCGGATCGTTCGGAATGGTGGACCCTCAACGAGTGGGTCATGCCCAGGCGCTGGCCGCTGGGCGAGGCGTTCGAGGAGGTCAAACAGGGGCGCACCCTCCACACGCCGGAGGAGGTGGCCCGCGCCCGGCGACACGTCCAGACGCGGGCGTGGGCGAAGGACCACCTGAAGCGGGCGCTCGCCGAGGCGGAGCGGTGGGCGCAGAAGTCGGACGACTTCCTGTGGGACCTCGTCCTCCCCACGACCGTCCCTCGCAGACACTACGTCAACCAGCTCAGAGGATGCCCCGTGCACGGCGTCGCCGTCAAGGACTTCGACACCTTCCACCCCTGGCGTCTCGACGTGGAGCATCACCCCTATAAATTGCAGTGCCCGGTGGGAGGGGAGTGGTACCCCAGCAACGACTTCGCGAGCGGGGACCTGACCTCCGGCCCCTACCCGGACGACGGATGGGGGTGCAAGATCGGCGACGAGGTCTACTACTTCATCGCCGAGTACGCCGAACAGGTCTACCTGCGGCACGTCCGGCACGCCGTCGCCTCGCTCCCCAGGGCCTACCTGCTGACCGGCGACCCCCTCTTCGCCCACAAGGCGGCCATCCTGCTCCACCGCCAGGCCGAGGAATACAGACACCTCTCAGAGTGTCTCGACGACCGGGCCCGCTGCGACTGCGGCTACCCCCGCCGCCTCCCCCGCGCCCCCCTCACCCGGCCCAACGGCAACGGGTGGGTCGGCATGGTCACGGACCGCATCTGGGAGAACGACTACGTGACCCTCTTCTCCTCCGCCTACGACGCCGTCTTCGACGCCCTCGACACAGACCGGGACCTGTTCGCCCTCCTGAGGCGGCAGGGCAGAGACATCCCGGACGGCGCGGCCCTCCGGCGCTTCTTCGAGACCCACTTCCTGCGGGTGGCCGCGCAGGCCCTGCTCGACCAGGCCATTTCCGGCAACGACGGCATGCACCAGACGGCAACGATGCACGTCGCCCTGGTCCTCGACGCCAAACGCTGTCAAGAGCTGGTCGATTGGGTCTACTTTGGCGTCGGCCAGATGCGGGCGCACCTCCCCAACTATTTTTTCAAGGACGGCGCGGCCTACGAGAGCCTGGGCGGCTACAACCGCATCCACGGCGAGGGGTTCTGGCGGGTCGTCGGCCTGATGGAGCGCCTCCGATCCCTCAGGCCCTCCCTCTACCCGACCTCCCGCTACCCCCGCGTCACGGACGACCCCAAGGGCCGCCTGCTGTTCGACTTCCCCCTCCGCACCCTCTGCCTCGACCGCTACAGCCCGCAGGTGGGGGACACGGGCGGCATCCCCTCCGCGCGCCGCGCGGAGCGGCGATGGGTCTCCGACGACGCCCCTCCCTCTGCCTACGACCTGGCCTTCCGGCTCTACGGCGACCCCGACTTCGCCAGGGTGCTCTCCGCCGGGACCGGGGAGCCCCACGCGGACCCCTTCGCCGAGGAGATCGGCGACCGCGCCAGAGAGGTCGTGGCGGCGCACGGGGCCGAGATCGAGCGGAGGACCGACCTGCGGGACGGCTACGGCATCGCCTTCCTCAGGCGTGGAGT
>CAYRZX010000372.1:3155-6867 GCA_964428665.1 uncultured Gemmatimonas sp. | reverse complement strand
CCACCCTCCCCCTCGGCCCCCCCCGCTTCCACCCCCAGGCCGACTGATGGGTCACTATGTAGAAAAACGCAACATCGCGAATCTAATCAAACCCTCGCCGGGACGCAACTCAAAAATGTCCGATTTTTTGTCAATAGGATTTTTGAGGAGGGAGAGGTGACTGATCCCCGTTCAACCCTTGGGCTTCAGGTTCAGGAGGCGCTGGAGGACGTGGACGTCGCCGAGGCTGATGTCCAGGGCGCGGGCGACCTCCATCGGGTCTGCGCCGGAGGCGAGCATCTCCCGCGCGCGGTCGTAGCGGTCGGGGGGGGGCGAGTCGTGGCCCGGCGATTTATCGCCGGGATGGGAGGTGGAGGAAGTGGGAGAAATGTAGCCCGGCGATTTATCGCCGGGATGGGAAGCGGGGGAGGGGGGGGCGGAGAGGAAGCGCGACACGCTGGCGAACAGGGCGGTCATCTGCTCGGACAGACGGCCTTCGGCGGTCCGTGCGGTGGTCTGCGTCCTCTGGAGCTGTTCGACCGCCCCGGCGAGCTTCGTGACCTGTTCCGTGAGGAGTTTGAGCCGGCGGTCCATCTCCTGCCCCTCCTCCCGACGCCAGCCCCGGCACCAGAGCAGGATGGCGAAGAGGAGGGCCAGGGTGAAGAGGATGGGAATGGTCCAGAAGAGGACGTTGAGGCCATCCATTCGTGTTACTCGCAGGGTTGGGTTGGGATAATGCCCTTCCCCTCGTTTCGGTGGCCCCTCCCATGTTGCCACTTTTCTTGCTCGTCCAAGAAAAGTGGCACAAAAGAAGGACGCCCCTCAGACGCCGGGGAGGCTTGGCGCGCCGCAACCTTAACGTTCTGTGGTCGCACCGAATTTTGTGCCCCCGGTAGGTGGGTTGCTTCTTCTGGACGCCTGCGGTGGGGGTTTCCGGCGGCGCGCCCATAGGGCTATCGCGCTGTTCATTCTGTCTCCCCTCCCCTCTTGTAGGAGGGCGGGGGTCGCGACCTCACGGGCCTGCCTGCCGCGCCGTACGCGGCGCAGGCAGGAGCGACAGGTGAGGCGGCGGGCCGGGGGTGGGGTGCTTTCTCCCCCTCTCCTGTCCTGAGCAAAGCGAAGGAACGGGAGAGGGGGCCGGGGGGTGAGGGCCTTCTCCCCTCCCCGCGTCGGAGGGCAGGGGTCGCGACCTCATGGGAGCGACAGGTTGCGGGGCCAGGGGGAGGGGTCTACCCCTCATCTTCTCTTTCCGAGGCGGGGAAGTGGATCGTGAAGGTCGTGCCCCCCTCCCCGGACGATTCACCGGATCGTCCCCCCTCCCTGATCTGACTCTCGACCTCGATCCGCCCCTGGTGTTTCTGGATGATTCCGTAAATGATGGAGAGGCCCAGGCCGGTGCCCCCCTCGGCGCTCCGGGTGGTGAAGAAGGGCTCGAAGATCTTGGGGAGCACGTCCTTCGGGATGCCCGCGCCGGTGTCGGAGACCGAGGCCACCACGCGCTTCCCGTCGGCCCTGATCCGGATCTCGATCCGCCCGCCCGGGGGGGTGGCGTGCTGGGCGTTGAGCAGGAGGTTGAGGAAGACCTGTTCGATCTCCCCGGCGTTGCCGTAGACCTTGGGGAGGTTGGACGGGGCGTCGAGGGTCAGGGCGATGCCCGCCTTGTCGAGCTGGTGCTGGATGAGCGTGCAGGTCTGCCGGGCCAGGTGCGCGACGTCGACGTCGGACCACTCCATCTCCCCGCTGTTGTAGCGGGCGAAGTCGAGCAGGCTGCGGATGGTCCTGGAGATGCGTTTGACGTTCGATTCGATCAGGCGGAGGTCGTCCTGCAGGTGGGGCACGTCGCGGTGCCGCATCATCAGGAGCTGCACGCGGCTCAGGATGATCTGGAGGGGGTTGTTGACCTCGTGGGCCACCCCGCCGGCCAGCTGTCCCACGGCGGCCAGCTTCCCCGCCTGGACGAGCTGGCTCTGGGATTCGCGGAGTTTCCGGTTGGTCTCGGCGAGGCTCTGGTAGAGGTGGGCGTTCTCGAGGGCGATGGCCGCCTGGCGGGCGAGGAGGGCGATGAGGTCCATCTCGCCGGCCGTGAAGGCGTCCTGGGGTTTGGGGCACGCCAGCACGAAGACGCCGACGCACCTGCCCAGCCCGCGCAGGGGGGCGATGACGAGACCCCTCTCCTCCGGGGGCGTGTCGGTGTCCGGCACGACCGTGGGGCGCCCCTGCTGGACGGCCCAGTCGATGACCCCGTCCTTCCAGAGCTGCTGGACGCGGTCCGCGAAGGTCCCGGTGGCGCCCTGCACGGCGAGGGGCGCGAAGGTCTCCTGCCCCTCGTGGACCTCGAAGACGCCGAAGTCTTCGTAGGGCACGACCTGCCGGGTCAGGCGGGCCAGGGCGGCCAGGATGGCCTCGAGGTCCAGGCTCCCCAGAAGGGTCCCGGAGAGTTCCTGAACCCGGATCAGTTCGGCCAGGGACTCGCGGAAATCGAGGTTGGTCCGGTGCTCGACGGCGACGTGGTCCGCGAGGGCGGCCCGCTCCTGCTCCAGGCATTTGACGCGGTCGCACAGCAGGCGCAGCGTGTGGATGACGGAGGGAAAGGCGGACTGAATGAGGTCCGCCGCCCTGGCCCCCTCGATCTGGCGCAGGAGCGCCTCCGCCTGCTTCGTCAGCCCATCCGGATCCGTCGTCGCGTTCATAACGTGAAACGTGAAAAACGTGGACCGTGGACCGTGGACCGTGGACCGTAAAGACAGATCACGGATCACGAATCACGGTCCACGTTGTCGGTTTCCGTCTCACCCTTGTTGTCGGACCAGCTCCGGAAGATCTCGGCCCGCCCGATCTCCTCCTCCAGCCTGTCCCCGAGGAGGTCGAGCAGGGCCTCGTCGGACATCTCCTGGTCTTTCCGGAAGAGCCTGGCCACGTAAGGGTGGAGCGCCGGCCCGCGGTTGTCCCCGCTGTTTCCGATGCCCCGGCTCCTGCAGAGGGCGTCCGCGGCGTGCACGATGCAGGTCAGGTCGAGGGGTCTTTCTGCGGCGTCGAGGCCGTCGGGGTCAGGGAACGGGCCGTGGTGGCGCGAGATGACCGAGACGAGCTGTTTGGGGAGGTTCCACTTCTCCGCCAGCCATCCGCCGACCTCCGCGTGGGTGACGCCGAGGACCATCTCCTCGGCCCGCGCGATGTAGAGGTTTTCGCTGCGGGCCAGGCGGACCGCGCTGAGAAACTTCTCCTGAAAGTACTCGATGAGGATCAGCTTGCCGAGGTCGTGCAGGATGCCTGCCACGAACGCCTCGGCCTCGAGGCGGTAGCGAAGGCGGCGGGCGAGCAGGCGCGCCGCGGCCCCGCACCCGATGGCGTGCGTCCAGAACTGCCGCCGGTCGAACAGCTCGTGGGCCTCCCCCTCGGGGAAACGGTCCAGGAGGGCCACGCTCAGGCCGATGTTCTTGACCGCCTCGAAGCCGAGCACGACGATGGCCAGCTTGACGGTGGCGATCCGGCGGGGGAAGCCGTAGAAGGCCGAGTTGGCCACCTTGAGGATCTTGGCGGAGAGGGCCTGGTCGGCGGAGATCAGGTGGTCCAGGTCTCCGGCGGAGGTCTTGGGGTTGCCCACGAGGTCGATGAGCCGGGTCACGACGATGGGGAGCGTGGGCAGTCCGATGATCTTCTCGGTGATCGCCCGCAGCCGGTCGGTTCTGTCGTCGTCGGGGTCCAGGGCAGGTTCAGGCATCGGGCGGTGGTG
>CAYRZX010000372.1:0-3055 GCA_964428665.1 uncultured Gemmatimonas sp. | reverse complement strand
CGCATCAGCTTCGTTCGCAGCTTTGCCCGCAGGCTCAGGACGGCCTTGGTGTGGATCTGAGACACGCGGGACTCGGACAGTTCCATGACCTGTCCGATCTCTTTCAGGGTCAGTTCTTCATAATAATACAGGGCGATGACGAGGCGCTCCTGCTCGGACAGCAGGCCGATGGAGTCTACGAGGAGGGCCTTCATCTCCTCCCGCTCCAGGTCGCTCAGGGCGTCCGACTGACCCGGCATGCCCAGGGTGTCCACGAGGGGGACGGGCTTGTCGTCGTCCGAGCCGTAGGTCAGCTCGTCGAGGGAGAGGAGGGTCGTGGAGGAGATGTCGTCCAGCAGGTGGTGGAGGTCGTCCAGGGGGACGCCGAGGCTCTCCGCGATCTCCCTCTCCGTGGGGGAGCGTCCGAGCCTGTTCTCCAGGGCGGAGATGGCCCGCTCCATCTCGCGGGACTTGGCCCGGGTGGAGCGCGGGGCCCAGTCCACGGCCCGGAGTTCGTCGAGGATGGCCCCCCGGATGCGGATGGAGGCGTAGCTCTCGAACTTGACCCCCTTTTCGGCGTCGAAGCTGTTGAAGGCCTCGATCAGCCCGACCACCCCGGCGCTGATCAGGTCGTCCAGCTCGACGGATCGGGGGACCCCCATGGCGATCCGGCCCGCGATGTACTTCACCATGGGCAGGTAGTCGGTCAACTGCCGCTCACGGCTGACGGCCTGGGCCGCGGCGGCTCCGTACTGGGCGTGGGCCTTGGCGGGGATGGGTTTACGGGTCTGTTTGGCCATGCGGAGGCCGGTCCTTGTGTGGGGCTCTTTTATCGGGCGCCGACATAGGCTTATAATGTAACAAATACGGGGGCAAAAACAAGATGCAAGTTAGGAGTCAGACAGCCTCCTTCCCAGCAGCCTCCGGAACAGGCCGGGCGCGGCGGAGGGGGGAGAGGCGACGCCGACGAACGCCCGCGCCAGGTCCGCGACGCAGCGCGCGGCCGGGGATCGCGGGGCTCCGATCACGAAGGGGCACTGCGTCCGCACGGCCTGCTCGACGGCCGGGTCCTCCAGCACGTGCCCCCGGTCCTCTATGGACATGTTCAGGAACCGGGAGACGATCTGGAGGAACTTCGCGTGGATGTCGTAGGCCTCCCTGGGCGACCGGGTCCGGTTGACCACCAGCCCCGCCCGGAGGTCCGGTCTCATCCCGGAGACGACCTTGATCATGGCGTAGGCGTCGGCGATGGAGGTGGGCTCCGGGACGGCCACGACGAGGGCCTGGTCCGCAGCCACGACGAAATCGGTCACCTTGGAGGAGATGCCTGCGCCGGTGTCGATCAGGATGAGGTCGAACCCCCGCTCCAGGCGGGCCAGGTCGGCCTGCAGGGCCTCGCGGTCTCCCGCCCGCCACGCCTCCGACTCCCCGATGCCGGAGGCGGCCGGGAGGATGGTAAGGCCCTCCGGCCCTTCGAGGGTGGCCTCGAAGATGGAGCAGTCTCCCCGGAGGACGCCCTCGAGGGTGAAGCGCGGGGTGATGCCGAGCAGGATGTCCACGTTGGCCAGGCCGAGGTCCGCGTCCACGAGGAGCACCCGCCTGCCCAGGCGAGAGAGTTCGACGGCGAGGTTCAGGCTGATGTTCGTCTTGCCGACGCCCCCCTTGCCGCTGGTGACGGCGACGGCCGTGGCGCGGGGGCCGGGGGCGTCGTCGGCGGGGAGGGCCGGAGAAGTTGTCGTGTCCTGAGGTTTGGTCATCTTATCGCCAAAAGGGCCAGTTCTATCAGGTCTGCAGGGCGGATGTCGCCGGGCACGGACCTCCCGTCGGTCAGGTAAGAGAGGGGGAGATTGGAGCGGGAGGCCATCGTCAGGACGCCCCCGAGGCGGGTGGTCTCGTCGAGTTTCGTGAACAGGAGGCGGTTGACGCCGACGGCCTGGAAGGCCTCTGCGGTGTCGGCCATCTGCGGGGCGCTGGTGGCCGCGCTCAGGATGAGGTGGGTCTCGTTCGGCGCGGCCTCTCTCAGGATCTCCTGGAGGGCCTTGAGTTTGTCCTGCTCGCGGGGGCCGATGCCCGCGGTGTCGATCAGGATCAGGTCCACGTCCCGCCGGCCCCGGATGACCCTCGACATCTCCTCCGGGGTGTAGACGACTTCGAGGGGCACGCCGATCATCCCGGCCAGGGCGCGCATCTGGTCCAGCCCCCCCACCCGTTCCACGTCGGCGGCCACCAGGCAGACCCTCGCCTGCGAGCGGAGGGCGAACTCCGCCGCGATCTTGGCCGCGGCCGTGGTCTTTCCGACGCCGGAGGCGCCCACGAACGCGGCCACTGTCCGGAGGCCCCCTTTGACGGCTGTGGCCGAGGGGGGGGGCAGGGCGTGGGTCAGAAGGCGGGCGGCCTGGCGGTCCAGTTTCTCCCGGTCCTCGAATCCCCCCGGCCCCGGTTCGACCAGGAGTCTCTCCACGACGGACGAGATGACTGTCTCCTCAAACCCTGAGTGCTCCAGGCGTCGGGAGAGGCCCCGCAGTTCGCCGGGGAGGGGGAGTCTTCCGGCGCGGTGGTTCTGGGCCTGCGTCAGGGTCCTGAGGGAGTCCTTGAGGTCCCGGATCTCCTTCGACAGCCGGTCCGCCCAGGCGGTCTCCCCCGGCGCCTCCCGCTGGGGGGCGGGGATTGAGGATCGAGGCTCAGGGGGCCGTTCGGCGGGGCGCAGGTCTTCGGACGAGGGCTGCCGGGAGGGCGGACGGGCCGGGGGCTGGGCAGGGGTGGGTGCGGCAGCGGCCTGGGCCAGGGCCTTCTGGGCCGGTGGGGGGGCGTCGTCAAGGGCCGCTGTGATCTCCACCTTCCGCTTGCTCAGGAGGCCGAGGGCCCCGTCCTTTTTGAGCTGCCGGGTGTTCAAGAGGACGGCGCGGGGGCCGAGGTCGTCCTTGACCTTCTGGAGGGCCTCGGGCATGGAGTCGGCTATGTATTTTTTAATTTTCATACGGAGGTGTTGTCTTAGGTCGAAACCACGGCAATCCGAAAGGCATCTGTCTCAGCGGCCCTTTCGCCACTTTCTTTAGAAGAAAGTGGCGCAAAGAAT
>CAYRZX010000371.1:0-6909 GCA_964428665.1 uncultured Gemmatimonas sp. | reverse complement strand
GACCACTGAACGTCAAGGTTGCGTCGCGCCAAGCCCCTCGCGGCGTCTGAGCGAGCGTGCTTCTTTTGTCCAACTTTTCTTGCACGAGCAAGAAAAGTTGGAAAACACCTTTCATCGGAGGACTCTTGCTCGATCACCTTATCACCACCGCCCACGCCATGGGCGGCAACGGAGGAGGCGCCCCTCCCGGCGGCCCCTCCGGCCTGCTCGCCTCTTTCCTCCCGTTCTTCCTGATCATCCTGATCATGTATTTTCTGATCATCCGGCCCCAGGTCAGACGCCAGCGCGAACAGAAGACGATGCTCGACACCCTGCAGAAAGGGGACCGGATCGTTACGACAGGCGGCATCCACGGGACCGTGGCCGGGTTCAAGGAGAAGGAGGGAATCGTCATCCTGAAGGTCGCGGACAACATCAAGATCGAACTGTCAAAAGGGGCCGTGTCGCGGGTGGTGAAGGCCGGCGATAACAGGGCGGACAACGAGACCCCCGTCAAAACAGGCGAGTAAAAGGTGCGCCTGGTCTTTATGGGGACGCCCGACTTCGCGGTCCCGTCGTTGCATCGGCTGGCCCAGAGCGAACACCCCATCGTCGCCGTGGTGACCAGGCCCGATGCCCCGCAGGGTAGGGGCAGGGCCCTCGCCCCCCCTCCGGTCAAGCTCGCAGCCGAGGCGCTTGGAATACCGGCCCTCCAGCCGGAGGCATTATCTGACCCCCGTTTTCTGGACGCCCTGAGGGCGTGCGACGCCGACCTGTTCGTCGTGGTGGCCTTCCCGATCCTGCCCGCAGAGGTCTTAAAAATCCCCCGGCAGGGGTCCATCAACCTGCACGCCTCCCTCCTCCCCAGATACCGGGGGGCCGCCCCGATCCAGCGGGCAGTCATGGCCGGGGAGACGGAGACCGGCCTGACAACCTTCCTCCTGACCCCGAAGATGGACGCCGGGGACACCCTGATGCAGCGGCGGGTGGAGATCGGGCCGGAGGAGACCGCCGGGGAACTGGCCGACCGGATGAAGCGCATCGGAGCGGACCTGCTCGCAGAGACCGCCGACGGACTCGCCTCCGGTTCCCTCGCGCCGGTCCCGCAGCCCTCCGGAGGCGCGACAAAGGCCCCCAAACTGACCCGGGAGGACGGCCGCATCGACTGGTCGCGGGAGGCCGGAACCATCCACAACCTGATCCGAGGAACCAACCCCGAGCCGGGGGCGTTTACGACATGGCGGGGGAGGCTCCTCAAGGTCCATCGCGCCGCCGTCGCCCCCCCTGCCCCCTCCGGACAGAGGGGTGAAATCGTGTCAGCGGACGCCGCCTACGGCGTGACCGTGGCAACGGCGGAGGGTGGACTCCGGCTGACCGAGGTGCAGCTCCCCGGCAAGAGGCGCATGATCGGCGCAGAGTGGGTGCGGGGATACCGCATACAGATCGGAGAAATGTTGGGGGTGTAGAAAAAGAAGGTTGGGGGTGCAGAAAAAGGAGGTGCCTTCAGTGTTTCCGTTTTTTGATCCGACCATGGTCCTGATCCTGCCTGCCCTGGCCCTGGCGCTCTGGGCGCAGTTCAGGGTCAAAAGTACATTTTCAAAATACAGCGAAGTCCTGTCCCGCCGGGGGATGAGCGGGGCGCAGGTGGCCAATGCCATCCTGGAGCGCAACCACCTCGACGTGAGCGTGGAGCCCATAGAAGGGAGCCTGACGGACCACTACGACCCCCGCGACAGGACCCTGCGCCTGTCCGAGGACGTCTACGGCTCCCGGTCCATCGCGGCCCTCGGCGTGGCCGCCCACGAGGCGGGGCACGCCATCCAGCACGCCCACCACTACCTGCCGCTGCAGCTCCGGAGCAACCTCGTGCCGGTCGCCAACTTCGGCTCAACCCTGGCCATGCCCCTCTTCCTGGCCGGCCTGATTTTCCAACAGCAGGGGGCCTCCTTCCTGATGGACATCGGAATTCTCCTGTTTACCTTTGCCGTCGTGTTCGGGCTCGTGACCCTGCCGGTGGAGTTCAACGCCAGCAGCCGGGCCATTCAGGTCCTGTCACAGCACGGCTATCTCGCGCCCGACGAGATCGACTCGGCGCGCAAGGTCCTGAACGCGGCCGCCTGGACCTACGTGGCGTCCGCGACCATGGCCGTCCTCCAGCTCGTGCGCCTGCTCATCCTGCGGGGCCAGCGGGAGGATTAAAAACTCAGCTTTCAGCTTTCAGCTTTCAGCTTTCAGCAAAACATAAAATGCTTTTGGGTTTGCTGACGGCTGACGGCTGATCGCTGACAGCTTTTGGGGGAGGGGTGTGTGATGTACGACGTGGTGACGTTCGGGGAGGCGATGGTCCGGCTCTCGTCGCCCAACTACACGCGGTTGGAGCAGACGACGACGCTGGACGTGAACGTGGGCGGCGGGGAATACAACGTGGCCGCGGCCTGTGCAAACCTGGGACTGAAGACAGCGTGGGTGTCGCGCCTGGTCGACAACTGGACCGGCCGGCTCATCCGGAACAAGGGCCGGGAGCTGGGCATCGACACCTCCCGCATCGTCTATGTGAAATTCGACGGCGTGGGAAGGGAGCGAAACGGGTTCTACCACCTGGAGATCGGCGTCGGGCCGCGCGCCAGCGCCGTGACCTACGACCGGGCCTACTCGGCCATCTCCAACGTGAAGCCGGGGGAGGTCCCGTGGAAGGCCATCTTCGACGGGACAAAGTGGTTCCACGTCAGCGGCATCACCCCCGCCCTGTCCGACTCGGCGGCAGCCGTGACCCTGGAGGCCCTCAAGGCCGCCAATGCCGCCGGCGCCACGACGAGCTACGACCTCAACTTCCGGTCCGCCCTCTGGTCCCCCCAGAAGGCCCAGGAGACGACCAAGCAGTTCATGCCTCACGTCTCCGTCCTCATCGGCAACGAGGAGGACTTCGAGAAGGTCCTCGGCCTGAAGGCCGCCGGCGCCACAGAGCATTTCGACGAACTCGACCCCGAAAGCTACAAGGACGTGGCCCGCAGGGCCGTGTCCCTCTACCCCAACATCCAGAGGGTGGGGACGACCCTCCGGGTGGCCACGAGCGGCCTGCTGAACGACTGGCGGACCCTGCTGTTCGACGGGAAGGAGTTCTACCTGTCGCGGGTCTACAAGGACCTGGAGATCGTGGACCGCGTGGGCGGCGGCGACAGCTTCTCCGCCGGACTGATCTATTCCCTCCTGAAGGGCAAGGCCCCCCAGGAGGCGGTGGACTTCGCCGGGGCCTTCTCCGCCCTGGCCCACACGTTCCCCGGAGATGTGAACTGGGCCACGGCCTCCGAGGCCGAAAAGATCATCAAGGGCGGCAGCGTTCGGATCAGCCGATGATAAAGACAGTGATCAGTGGTCAGTGATCAGACCTCACCCTCCCCCTGCCTTGGCGAAAGGCCCTTATTGCCCCCTCCCTCTCCGTGTACGGAGAGGGAGGGGGTATGGGGGTGGGTGAGGTCTCATCACTCATCACTTTTTACGGGAGGTGTGCCATGAGCGGGGTGCTGGATCGGATCATCGACTGTGGCGTGGTGGCGGTGCTGCGGGCGGACTCCTCGGCGGAGCTGCTGAACGTGGCGAGCGCCCTGCGCGAGGGCGGAGTGGTGGCCATCGAGGTGACGATGACCACGCCGGGGGCGCTCAAGGTCATCGAGGAGGCCGCGGCCAGGATGAAGGACTCGATCATCGGCGTCGGAACCGTGCTCGACCCGGAGACCGCACGAGCCGCGATCCTGGCCGGGGCGGAGTACATCGTCAGCCCCACGCTCCACCCCGGCGTCATCGAGATGGCCAGGCGTTACAGCAAGATCGTGATGCCCGGCGCGTTCACGCCCACGGAGATCCTGACCGCCTGGCAGGCCGGGGCCGACGTGGTCAAGGTCTTCCCGGCCTCCGTGGGAGGGCCCGCCTACTTCAAGGACGTGAAAGGCCCCCTGCCCCAGGTCCGGCTGATGCCCACGGGCGGCGTCGACCTGACCACGACCGGCGCGTTCATCAAGGCCGGCGCCTGCGCCGTCGGCGCGGGGAGCGCCATGGTCGACAAGAAGGCCGTGACCGCCGGCAAATTCGACCTGATCACCGAGACCGCGCGGAAGTTCGTGGAGGAGGTCCGAAAAGCCCGGACCTAACCCCCTCACCCCCTTCCCTAAAGGGAAGGGGGAACAGCTTTGTCAAAACGACGAAGGGCGCGCCGTCCCGGCTTTCAAGCAGAGGGCTGGTGCAGGCACGATGGGGTACGAGCGCTGCAAAGCAGCGCGGGGGTGGGGAGGATGGGGCTCGGACTACCACAGGACCGGGATTACACAGCCTGAACGGAGTACGGCGCGCCAAGCCCCTCGCGGCGTCTGAGCGAGCGTGCTTCTTTTGTCCAACTTTTCTTGCCACCCCGCCTGTTGCTGCGCTCGCTCGCAACCCGCCCCGCTGAGCAAGAAAAGTTGGAAAGCCGCTCAGATCGTCGAAACGAAGGGAGTGATGGACTTCACAGATTACTCTACAAAACATGCACCGAGCCATCCTCTTCCTATTTCTTCTATCCATCCTGATGATCGGCGCCCCTCTTTCCGCCAGCGCCCAGATCGGAGGCTTCCTCCAGACGGCGACCCCGGCGGAGAGCATCCGCGTGGAGATCCTGCAGGTCGATGATTTTTTGACCTCCGACTCCCTCTTCGCGGTCGCTCACAGGCCCATCGAGACCGGCTGGAAGGCCACCGTGCAGGGGACGATCTCCTACCGGGACTACCAGGTGTTCGTCCTGGTCCACGCCCTCCTGTCCGACACCTGGATCGTGCAGAGTACGGTCGCCCGCCCCAGCAAGACAGGGACCTGGCGGACCACCTGCTACCTCGGCGCCGAGCGAAAGGGGCAGGACGAGGACTACGAAATCATCGCGGTCGCCTACCTCAAGCGGGATCAGTTCCGGACCGGCCAGCGCATCCCCGCCAACCAGTTTCCGCCCCCGGACATCCCCCAGTCCGATACCATCCTCATCCGTCGTGTCCGCTCCCCCAGCCCTTAAAAACAGTCGCGAGTCACGAGCTTGCCCTGAGCAAAGTCGATGGGTCCTGAGTCACCCGCATCTCCCACCCCATACATCGCTCACGCGCCGCGTTGGGATGATCGCCTTTCGCCTTTCATCTTTCACCTTCCGCCTTCTGCTCCTCTCCGCGCTCTCCGCGCTCTCTGCGGTGAATGCCTTTGCCTTAGAAGCCCCGGACAGCGCGACCGTCGCCGCCGACACGGCCGCCTCTCCGCGTCCTCGACCCGTATCCCCGCGCGGTGCGGCCCTCCGGTCCATAGCCTTGCCCGGCTGGGGGCAGTTCTGTAACGGCAGACCGATCAAAGGCGGCATCATGACCGCCGCCTACACGGCCTCCCTCGCCGGCATCGTCGTCCGGCAGCGGCAGCTCGACCGCGAGGCCCGGCAGCCGGGCTTCGACCCGTCGCAGCCCCGGCGAAACGCCTTCATCTTCACGACCATCGGCCTCATGTTCTACAGCGCCGTGGACGCCTACGTGGATGCCCACCTCGGCAAAGACGGTCAGGCCGCCATAGCCCTCAGCCTGACCCCAAATGGCGGCGTGGCCGTGCGCCTGCCCTTTCGGATGGGGAAGTAGAGAATGAGATTGAGAACCGTTGTGACCATTCAATTTGCGTTTTGCATTTTGCATTTTGCATTTTGCAATTCCTCTGCTTTTGCCGCTCCCACCCATCCGTTGCCTCCATCCGTTACGGGGACAGGGCGGCATCCGTTGCCCACCCTGGCCCGCCTCTCCTTCTATGTCCCGCCGCAACGGATGGCCGAGTTTGAGGCGGCCTATCTGGAAAAGGCCCTTCCCATTCTCCAGAGACACGGCCTGACGCCGTCCTCCGAGCGGGGTCGGGCGACGCCGGACAGCGTGTTCAGCCGTCTGTTCGAGGTGAGGACGCCGGCCGAAGTGGCGAAGAAGCGGAAGGCGCTGGACGGCGACCCGGCGTGGAAGGCCGTCCTTCAGCATCTCGGAAGGGCGTTCGGGTCGGGGCCGTCCGCCAGTCCCCTTTCGTATGCGTTCGTCCTTTATTCCGCGCCTGCCGGACCTGGCAAGGTCGTGCAGGCGGGACCTGGCAAAGCCGTTCCCGCCGGACGCGGCACGGGGCTCTGGCGCACCTACGACGCAGGGGATGGGCTGGTACAGGGCATCGTGCAGACGGTCTTTCAAGATCGGGAGGGGAACCTCTGGTTCGGGACGCGAGGCGGGGTGAGCCGGTATGACGGAAAGACGTTCCTGAGCTTCACCACGAAAGATGGGCTGGTGGACAACCGGGTGAATGCGATCTTTCAAGATCGGGAGGGGAACCTCTGGTTCGGCACGTGGGGGGGCGTGAGCCGGTACGACCCGAAAACAGGAGACAGGAGGGCCTGGACGACGTTCACCACCAGAGATGGTCTGGCGAACAACTGGGTCTGGTCGATCCTTCAGGATCGGGAGGGGGTTCTCTGGTTTGGCACCAATGGGGGGATGAGCAGGTACGATGGCCGGCGGTTTACCGCCCTCACGACACGAGAGGGCCTGGCGGGCAGTGAGGTGCGTCAGATCCTCCAGGACCGGGAAGGCCGTCTCTGGTTTGGCACCAACGGTGGGGTGAGCCGGTACGACCCCTCTGCAGGCCCAGGGAGGCGATGGACGACCTTTACCTCGCGCGACGGCCTGCCGAGCAACCACATATTTTCGATGTGTCAGGATCGGGAAGGCAGCCTCTGGGTCGGCACGATAGACGGCCTGAGCCGGTATGACGGGAGGACGTTCATCATCGTCCGGGAATCTCTGCCGGATAACGCGATCCTGTCGATTTTGGAGGACCAGGAGGGGCACATGTGGTTTGGCACGTGGGGGGGCGTGAGCCGGTATGACGGGAAGACGTTCGTCACCTTCACGG
>CAYRZX010000370.1:0-6913 GCA_964428665.1 uncultured Gemmatimonas sp. | reverse complement strand
CGGCCCCCGCCCCAATCCCGTTGAGCAGGAGCACCCGCCTCGGCGACATCCCCCATCTTCGGATGAGCGCCCAGGCCAGCGCGATCATGGTCGCCCCGCTGGCCGCCACCGAAACCCTGGGAAGGGCGGGATAGATCGCCACCTGGACCAGAAAGGAGAGCAGCAGAGAGACGATCAGAACCGCGATCTGTCGCAGCGTGGGATAGCGGACATCGTCCTCCTCATCCTGCACATCCTGTATATCCCTGTTCATCTTATATGTCAATTCCCCAAAATGAGAAGCGCCGGAACCCGGTTCCGGCGCTCTCCCAGGGCGTGAGTGACGGCGCGCCACATTACCGCGCGGGGACCGTTGGCCTGGGCGTGGCCATGGGGGGAGGAATGCGATCCTGTCTCTTGCGAGGCCAGGCGAAGGCGATGCACGCCGCTATAAAGATGCCCGCGCTGATGAACTGATTCACCGAGAAGGCGTGGGAGAAGACCCGCACCGAGGACTCAGGGTCGTAATACCGGAACACGTCCACGGTGAATCGCAGGACGGCGTACAGCCCCCCGAAGACCCAGAACGTGAACCCCTCGAACGGTTTGCGATGGTCAACGACCAGCAGAATTCCCAGGATGAGCAGGGCCCCCAGCGCCTCATAGAGCTGCGCGGGATGGACCGGGACGCGAAACAGGCTGCCGGCCGGGCTGTCGGGCGGAAACTGAACGGCCCACGGCAGATCGCACGCCTTCCCGAAACAGCAGCCGTTCAGGAAGCACCCGACCCGCGACAGCGCCAGCCCCAGGGCGATCGAAGGGGACATCACGTCGGCCAGAACCCAGAAGGAGAGCCGCTTCCTGAGGGCGTACCAGATGCTCGCCAACAGGGCGAAGATGAACCCGCCATAGAAGACCAGCCCCGCGACCCCGAACTCCCCCGGATTCTGGAAGGGGTTGACGATGCCCAGGAGGTCGTTCGAGAACTCCCCCCAGTGGAGAAAGACATAGAAGAGACGCGCCCCGATCACCGAGGAGATGATCAGATAAAGGGACAGGTCCATGATCTGCTCGGACGTGATGGCCGTGCGCCTGGCGCGACGGCCTGCCAGCCATATCCCGAGCAGGAACGACAGGGCCAGCAGGAGTCCGTAGCTGCGGACGGTGAAGGGACCGACGTGAAAGAGCACGGAGCGCATTTAATATTCGTGCCGATGAGCGTTGATGTTGACCAGCAGCCCGATGAGCATCATGTTCGTGACTAAGGACGACCCCCCGTAGCTCAGAAACGGAAGCGGTACGCCGGTGACAGGCATCACCCCGACGGTCATGCCGATGTTGACGAAGACGTGGTAGATCAGGATCGTCGCCAGGCCCACGGCCGTGAGGCTGGCAAACTTGTTCCGCGCCGCGGCGGCGATCCGGACGGCCCGCCAGATGACGTAGAGAAAGAGCGCCAGCACGACCATCGCCCCGACGAAACCCAGCTCCTCCCCGACCACGGAAAAGATGAAATCGGTGTGGTGTTCTGGAAGGAAGGCGAGTTTGGTCTGCGTCCCCTGCATAAAGCCCTTGCCGGTGAGCCCCCCGGACCCGATCGCCACCTTCGACTGCATGGACTGGTAAGCCGACCCCAGCACGTCCCCTTCGGGATTCAGAAAGCTGAGGATCCGCTTGCGCTGATACTCGTGCAGCTTGTGATCCCACAGAAAAGGGACGGCCAGCGCCCCGATCAGGTTCGACAACCCCAGCGCCACCGTGATCAGAAGACCAGGGCGAGTCAGGTACACCACGACCGCCAGGAGCAGGATGACCCCCCCCAGAGAGACCGTGCGAAAGGCGCACAGACCGGTCAGCAGCGGCGAGGCGAGGAAGAAGAGGTGCAGCGGCCTGAGCCCGGCCCAGTAGAGCATCGGCAGCAGAATGGCCCCGAACACCAGCGCGGTCCCCAGGTCGGGCTGCTTGCGGACCAGACCCATGGGCGCCAGGATCAGCGCAAACGACGCGGCGACGTGCATCGGGCGCTCCAGGTCCACCCCCCTCGTCGAGAGGTAACGGGCCAGCGCCAGCACCGTGGCGATCTTGGCGACCTCCGACGGCTGCATGCCGACGGCGCCCCACCGAATCCACCGCCCCGCGCCGAGCCCCAGCACAATCACCAGCAGCAGAATGGCCGCGCCGTAAATCGTGTACGCGCCGGTGTGAAAGACCTTGAGGGGGACGAACATCGTCACCCCCAGAGCGATCGTGGCGCACAGCATCCAGACCGCCTGCTGGACGTAGAGATCACTCGAAGAGCCGGTCTCCGGGTCGCGGGTGGCGCTGTAGATCATCAGGATGCCGAAGATCGCCAGGCACATCACGGCGATGACCAGAGAGAGATCGACGTTCCTCCGGATGTAGCGCGCGACGCTCACAGTCATTGCACCTCCGGCCTGACCGCCTCCACCCGCCGGGCAGCCAGGCGCGAGGCCTGCTCGTCAGGAGCGTCCAGGATCTCCAGGTAGGTCTGGAGAACCTTCTGAGCAATCGGGGCGGCGATCGCCCCCCCCGTCCCCGGCGCATTCTCCACCACCACGGCCAGGGCGATGCTGGGCCGCTCAAACGGCGCAAAGGCCAGGAACCAGGCGTGGTCCCTGCCATGTGGGTTCTGCGCCGTCCCGGTCTTCCCGGCGATCTGATAGTTCTTCACCTGTGCCCTCTTTCCGGTCCCAACCTGCACCGCATCCATCAGGGCCGCCCGGACGACCTGAAACGTGTGCGGCGAGATGCCGGACAGCGGCTTCGGGGGGAGCACCCCGGCGTCCCTGATCACGTGCGGCGTCACCAGGGTTCCGGTGGCGATGGCCGAGATATAGCGCGCCATCTGGAGGGGCGTCACCGTCACCTCCCCCTGCCCGATGGCCAGGTTGGCCATCACCCCCCCGGACACCCGCTTCCCGTAAGTGGCCCTGCTCGGCAGCAGCCCCGCCTTCTCCCCACCTCCCCCCCTGGCCAGGTCGATCCCACTCCGCTCCCCCAGGCCCAGCATCCGCCCATAGCGGCTCCAGGCGTCAATCCCGACCTCCCTGCCAAGCTGCATGAAATAGACATTGCACGATAGCGCAAGGGCCTGGTAGAGGTTCAGCGCCCCGTGCCGGTGCATGCACTTGAAGAGATGATTGCCGATCTTGAGGCCCCCGCTGCACCCGGCGTACTTCACCGTGTGATCGTCGATGACCCCCAGCTCCAGCCCGGCGATCGCAGACACCATCTTCATCGTGGACCCCGGCGGATACAGCCCCACCAGCGCCCGGTTGATCAACGGGTCCTTCGGGTGGGCCTCCAGCTTGCTCCACGTGGCCGACAGCCTGTTCGTGTCGTACCGGGGCCGGTTGACGATGGCCAGGACCTCCCCGTTGCGGGGGTCCAGGGCCACCAGGCTTCCGGTCAGACTGTCCGGAAAAGCCTGCTCCGCTGCCTGCTGGACGCGCCGGTCGAGGGTCAGGTAGACATCCTGGCCGGGGATGGGGAGACGGGTCTTCTCCGACAGCACGCCAATCTCGCGCCCCACGGCGTTCACCCGGACGTACCTGAACCCGTTCTTCCCCCGCAGGCGCTCCTCGCACAGCCTCTCCACCCCCTGTTTGCCGATGTAGTCCCCCAGGGAGTATCCCTGCTTGGACAGCCTGCTGTACTCGTCCTGATCCAGCATGCTCGTGTTGCCCAGCACGTGAGACGCCAGCGGGACCTGCCCCTCCATCAGCGGGTATCTCCGCCTCGATTCCACCTGGATCACCACGCCGGGCAGGTCATAGCGGGCCTCCTCCACCCTGGCCACGGTCTCGAACCCCACGTCCCGCTTCAGCTTCACGGGCTCGTAGTAGAAACGGCTCTTGGACCGGAGGCTCTTCAAGACCTCCTCGCGCCCCAGCCCCACGACCCCGCACAGGCGGCCGATCGCCTCCTCGTCAATCTTCTTCTCCCGGATGAGGCGCGGAGGCACCACGGAGACGGTGTAGGAGACGCGGTTGTCCACCAGCACCTCCCCGTTGCGGTCCCGGATCAGCCCGCGGGCCGCCTCCAGCGGCACGGGCTGGTCCGTGATGCGCTCCGACAGATGATCGTAGCGCTCCCAATCGGCCACCTGAAGCAGATAGAGCCGGACGATCAGGATGGCGAACAGGATGCAGACCCCCCCCAGGACCTGCTGCTCCCTTCGGTCCTTGCCTGAACCATTAGTCGGAGAATAGCCGTCCCACATCAAAATGTACCCCGCGCCGGGTTCGGATGGAGGAGAGGAGAATGGAGAGGAAGATGCTCAGAATGGTCGTGTAAAAGGCCGCCCCCACGCCATAGCGAAGGAGCATGAAGAAGATGCCGGGCAGGTCCCGGCCGGAATAACAGATGAAGTAGACGAGATCGTGCAGAAGGACCGCCCCGAAGACGATGCTGCCCTGGACCAGATAGCTCTCCGCCTCGACGCCCCCCCTCCCGTACCCGACCACGAAGCCGACGATGGATTTGGCCAGGGCGTTGGTCCCCATGTGGCCGGGGGCGTAGGTGTCCTGCAGAAAACCGGCCAGGAACCCGAAGATCACCCCATCCACCCGGCCCCCGGAGATGCCGATGTAGACCAGAACGAGCAGGACCAGATCGGGCGTGACGCCGAAGATCGAGGCCCTGGCGGCCAGGGACGCCTGAATGAGCAGGGCCAGGGCGATCAACAGGAGGTTTCTCAGAATACGCAGCATCGGTCACTCGTTTTTAGGCTGGGCCGCCTCCGGCGTGAGGATCTGCGTTCGGACGGGAAAGGGGGCCTCGTAGCCCGCCTGCTCCAGTTCCCGCACCAGGTCCTCCGCCGCGTCCCGGGTCTGGCAATTCCCCACGCGAACCCTGAAAAAGGGGGGTTCAAATTGCAGATAGATATCCTCGCGATTCAGCCGCCTTCGGGCCTCTTCGTAGAAACGCTGCGCCTCGCCCCGATCCGTCACGGAGAAGACCTGCACGCGATACCCCTGAGCGGGGACCATCTGAAGGCCCCTCTCCTTCTGAACCTGCGCAGCGGCCTCTAAGGGCGGCCCTGAAGCCCCTGTCTCCGGCTGGGGAGAACGCGCGCCCGACACGGAGACCAGAAAGGCCCCGGCATAGCCCCTGCCCTGCGCCTTCCCCAGAAAATGCTCGGCCTCTGTCTTGGTCCGAAAGTCCCCGGCCTGAATCTTGTAGAGAGGGGGATCGTGCTGAACGTAGACCGGGACGCCGACGGCCCGCTCCACCTCTCCCCGGACCTCCTCCGCCCGCCCCGCCGTCACCACCGCCGCCACCTGAACCCGGTAGACCGGCCCGGACATCCCCTGGGCTGGCGTGAGGACCGGGGCGCGGCCTGTCTGGACGCCCCTTCTCTGCGCCTCAGGAGGCTGGGTCCTGGCCGGCCTCGACCTCAAAGCCCCGGCAGGCTCTTCTATGGGTTGAAGCAGAAAGTCATCGTCGTTGAGGGACTGGGGATCGAAGTCCTCCCGCACGACAGGGGTCCTCGACCACGCCTCTCCGTGGGTGCCAGCGCACCCTGCAAGGACGAGGAGACCCCCCCAGAAGAGCGCAGCAGACCGGACACAAAATCGCCTCCCAGGAGCCGATCCGTTGTGGCAGACCCTCACGAAAAGCGCCTTTATACCTTGCATGTCGCAATATTTTAAGACTCTTAATGGAATTTGTCAACTGTTTTCTACATTCGTGATCCGGGAAAGGTCGAATGTCGAATGTCGAATGTCGAATGAAGATTCGTACTTCGTCATTCGTCATTCGTACTTCGTCATTCGCACCAGGCCCTGAGCGTCGGCTCAAACGGAGGCCGTGCGATCCCCCGCTCCGACACGATCCCCGTGATGAGGGTGTGCGGCGTCACGTCGAAGGCCGGGTTGAACACCTTCACCCCTTCGGGCGCGGTTCGCCTGCCGAACCCCTCCGTGACCTCCATCGCCTTCCGTTCTTCGATCGGGATCTGCTCCCCGCTGGACAGACTGACGTCGACGGTGGAGACCGGCGCGGCCACGTAAAACGGGATGTCGTGCGCCCTGGCCAGAATGGCCAGGCCATAGGTCCCGATCTTGTTCGCCACGTCTCCGTTCGCGGCGATCCGATCCGCCCCGACGATCACGCAGTCCACCCCCTTCTGCCGCATCACGGTCCCCGCCATATTGTCGCAGATCACCGTCACGTCGATCCCACTCTGCTTCAGCTCCCACGCCGTCAGCCTGGACCCCTGGAGCAGGGGGCGCGTCTCATCCGCGTAGACCCCGACCCGCCTGCCCGCCTCCGCCGCCGCGTAGATCACCGCCAGCGCGGTCCCGTAATCCGCCGTGGCCAGCCCCCCCGCGTTGCAGTGGGTGATCACCGTCGCCCCGTCGCGCAGGAGCCCCATCCCGTTCCGCCCGATCTGGCGGCAGATCGCCCGATCCTCCTCAAAGATGGTGTTGGCCTCGTTCAGCAGCGCCCCCCGCACGGCCTCCGCGGGCCGCCCCGCGCTCCCCCCCAGGGCCCTCCGCATCCGGTTGAGCGCCCAGAACAGGTTCACCGCCGTCGGCCTCGTCCTCGCCAGCCGCTCGATGCCCCGCTCCACGCGCGCCCGGAAATCCCCCCCCTGCCGCAGCGCCTCGTCCGCCCCCACCACGACCCCGTAGGCCGCCGCCACCCCGATGGCCGGCGCCCCCCGCACCCGCAGACTCTCGATGGCCTCCGCCACCGTCTCCACGTCCCGGCACTCCATATACATCAACTCCGTCGGGAGCCTCGTCTGATCGATGATCCTCAGCGCCGAGCCGGTCCACTCTATGGTTTTGACTGGCATGAAAACTTATCCCTTCGCCTTTCGCCTTTCGCCTTTTATATCACAACGGCAGTCTCTGGCCGATGCCCTGCGCCACGGCCCTCTCGTACACGCGGATGCCCACGGCCA
>CAYRZX010000369.1:1634-6917 GCA_964428665.1 uncultured Gemmatimonas sp. | reverse complement strand
AAAGTGCGACCGAGACTCTGGCGCGTGACAGCAATCTCAAGAGCGCCGATGTTGACGGCGAACCCTACGAGAACGCTTGTCGGAGAATGCGGATCGTCGAAGGGGACTGCAGGGGTGAACTCCTCGAAGCGGTCTCGAAGGGGAGTCGAAGCGGGATTGAAACAGGCCAGGATGAGGGTAGGGGCCTAGATAGCGTCTTAGGCGATGTGGGGGGGTTGGGCGGAGGTTGGAGGGGGGTTGAAAAGTGCCTTATATGGGCGGGTGCAAACTGGCTGCCTTATGCGCGGGTTCGTGAAACCTAGATTTGTCGAAGGCCGAAGGGCCTAAGGGGATAAGGCGAAGGGTCTTATGCGGGTGGGTGGGCTGGGGGAGGGGGGAGCGGGGTAGTGCGCGGGGGACGGTGGGCGCGAAATTAGGGCGTGGTAGGGAGAGGAAGGGCGGAAAAGGGCCGTTAAGGGGCGGCAAATGGGGGTTCGCTAATAGCGCCCGCCGCCGGGAGGAAGGCGGCGGCGGGCGCGGGGGGGGGGTGTGGGTGTTAGGAGATGCGCCGATTAGATGACGTTGGCAACGTAGTAGTTCTGGGTGGAGATTCTGCCGGCGGCGTCGACCATGCGCGCGCGGAGGTGGCGGCGTTGGCCGGCGACGACTTGGGCGGGCGGGACGAGGGTAAAGGGGAGAACGTCGGTGGAGAGAAAATAGTTGAAGATCGGGTAGGGCCCCTTCCAGAAGTTTCGGGTCGCGGACAGCGCGCCGGACGTCTGGACGAAAAGCACGTCGCCCACGGCGAGGGCGGGTGCGAGGGCGGTGATCTCTACTCCAGCGGCGACGGTAGCGGCGATGGTCAAGTCGGTGATATCGCGGTGCGAGGGAGGGGCGGGGGCGACGTCGAGGGCGGCGAGGCCGGCACCGAGTCGGAGGGAGTTGACTTGGATATAGTGATTGAGCGCGGTAAGGTGGATGGATTCCCCAATGCGGTTCGTTGAGGTGGAGGCTGAGGCGAGGGCTTCCCAGCCGTCGCGTTGGGCTTGCGTGAGGGTGGCGCGGAAGCGCGTTTGGAGTTGGGCGACGATGTCGCGGACGAGGGATTGGCGCGGCGTGTTGGGCTGGATGGGCGAGGTGCGGCCGCGGGCGTAGGAGCCGCCACGGTTGCGGGCGTAGGTTACGCCAGCGATGGAGCCGCGAATGTCGGTGGCGAGAGAGCCTTGCTTGATAAGGGCCATGGTTGGGATTCTCCGATGGGGGGATTCGTCTTATGCTGTCCACAAGGTAGCCTGTGGACAAAGTGGCCTATTTTTGGTCGTTTCGATCAAGTTTTCCACAGGTTTTTGTAGTTATTCACAGTTTATTCACAGGGTTGTGGAGAAGTCGGAGGATTGGCGGGGTTGGGGTTGAGCGGGCTGGCCCCCCCCCACGATATCGCCTTATGCTATGATGAAGGGGGGGATGGATTAGATTTGGGGTTCGGTACTGGAGGACAAGGGACTTTGGCCGGACGAGTGGCATAGAGGCCTAGGCCGGCGGCGTGTGCGGCGCGAGCGAGAGCGGCGTAGTGCGGTTTAAAGGCGTGGGGGAAGCGTTTGACGTGCCAGGCGAGGCCGGATGCGAGGAGGAGGGCGGCGAGGGAGTGGTGGAGTGAGGGCGAGAGGAGGTGAACGCGGATGCGTTGGTACGCGTCGTGGCCGGGCTGGGCGGGGTCGGTGTACGCGAGCCAGGGGTAGGCGTGCGCGAGGGTGGCGAGGGCGGCGCGGGAGACGTGAGCGAAGCGGTGACGGCGGCGGTGCGGGTGAAAGTACTCCGGCGCGTCGATGCCGATGAGGCGCGCGCGGTGTAGCTGTCCGTGGATCACGAGCCAGAGGGTGTCTCCATCGGGAACGCGGACGATGACCACGGGATCGAGGGAGATGGGGGGGTTGGGTGGGGCCCAGTGTGCGGGGTAGCAGTGGCCGAGGATGGCGGGGGGCGCGAGAAGCGGAGGGTCGGGGGGCAGCGTCATGAGGCCCAAGCGAGGGAGGCGGTTTGATGGGGAGTACGGGGCCGCGCGGGGTCGAGCGGGAAGGTGGTGGCGCGGACGAGCGCGCCGGGGCCCCAGCGGTGGAGCGCGCGCGGGTAGAGGGTGAGGTCGTAGAGGCCGGGGACTTGGGCGACGTTGGAGGTTGTGAGGTTGAAGCCGTTGCCCGAAGTGTCGGGGAGCGTGTTGGGGGTCCACCGGCGGCAGTCCCAGAGAGCGGCGGCGGGGCCAAGGGATGCAAAGTCGAGGGGCCGAGCGTTGTTCCACGTGGCGGCGACTTGGGCGGGCGACAGGGTCCCGGCCGTAACGCGGAGTTGTTGGAGGATTCCGGCGAAGGGGTTGAGCTGCGGGGGTTGTCGCATGAGCCCTACAGCGCCGGTGAGCGAACCGGCGGAGGTGGCGGGAACGAAGGCGGTTTGGCTGCCGTCGATGTAGAAGGTGACGCTCCCGGAGGTGCCGTCGCGTGAGACGGCGAGGTAGTGCGTGACACCGAGGGAGGGGAAGGGGCCGCCGTCGTAAAAGTTTGCGCCGATGCGGAGTTGGAATTGCGCGGAGCGGCGGAAGAAAAGGCGGACGGGTGCGGTCTGGAAAACGGCGATGGCCCACGTGGTGCCGACTTGGACGGGGTCGGCGCGCAGTAAGGCTTCGATGGACCAGGTGGAGCCGGGGACGATGGCGGCGGTGGTCTCGGCGGTTGAGGTGGTGGAGTCGAAGGCGAGCGCGTCGGACAGGCCGAGGCCGAGGCCTTCGTTGGCGGCGGTGTTGAGGGTGGCGAGGGAGCCACGGCGTAGGGAGTGACGGGAGGGCGTGGTTTCGAGGTCGACGCGGGCGGTGACGGTCTCTCCTGGGTCGAGGCTACGCGAGAAGCCGCCGAGGGTGATGCCTTCGGTTCGTTCGCGGAGAAGGGGCGCGATGGGCTGGTGGAACGGAGGGGCGATAGGGGCGGGGGGCTGGGCGAGGGCCTGCGCGTTGGCCTGGGTTGCCCAGGCGGCGGCGTAGAGGGCGAAGGGTTGCAGGGGCGAGCGCGCGCCGAGGCGGTTGGTGGATTGTGTGGTGCTGGCTTGCGCCCAGAGGTCGCGATCGGCGGGGGTGAGAGCGGCCCAGGAGCGGGCGGCGGCGGCGAGGGCGCGGCGAGGGTCCCGAAGCGCAGGGCTGGCGGAGAGGACGCGGCGGGGCGGGGAGCATAGCCGCAGGCCGCCGGGGGCGGGGGCGAGGGCGACGCCCCCGACGGGGCCCGAGGCGGAGACGATGAGGGGACCGGGGCGAGCCAGAGCCACGGGCGTTAGAATTGCAGGAAGTTGGTGCGGTTGATGATGAGGGCAGAGAGTCGGGAGAACTCGTCGTAAAAGCGCCAGTGGGTATGCACGGTGAGGGGTAGGCCGAGTTGGTAAGGGGGTCGAAATACTTGGGCGAGGGGGACGGGGAGAACGAAGCCGTCGTCGATGGCGGAGCGGTTGGCGAAGGGACCAGGGAGGAGGCCGAGGGTGCGGGTGGTGGCGTAGAAGGCGGACCAGCAAAACCATTGGTTGGGTTGGAGCGGGGGGTTAAGGAGGATGAGGTCGAGCGTGCCTGAGCCCGGGGGCGGAATAACAACGATGGAGGCGACGGGCGGCGTTGGAAGCCCGTCATTCGAGGGGCGGTCTGAGGGGAAGGGGCCGGGGAAGTCGGGCCCGAGGGAGGCGAGGTAGGAGCGGATGCGGACGAAATGTTGGAAGCCGGTGATGGTGTACGGTTGACCGAGGGAATTGGTGAAGGTGACCGTCGCGGCGTACTGTTCCCAGCCGTCGCGTTGGGCTTGCGTGAGGGAGCGCCAGAGGCCGGCGATTGTGGCGAGCGAGAGTTGGCGGGCGAGCTGTTGCGGCTTCTGGGGGAGGGGAGGGCGGGGACGATTGCGAGCCGTCTGGCCTGAGTGCGTGTTCGAGAACGTGACGCCCGCGACGCTCCCACGCGCGCCGGTGATGAGCGGGCCGTAAATCACGATCGCCATGGCGCGAGCGTAGGACGGGGCGGGGCCAGCGGTCAAGGGGCGCGGGCTAGGCTGTATAAGATATGGGTTGACGCGGGCGGACAGGTGGAGTATAAGGCGGGCGAGTGGGGAGCCGTCTAAGGCGATGTGAGATCGGAGCCGATTCGGCGCATAAGGAGGTGTGGCATGCGGCGGATGATCCCGGGAGTGCTTGGCGAGGATCCGATGCTGGCGGCGAAGGTGGCGGCGGGGGGCGGAGCGGTGTACGAGCAGCGGTGGGTGAGGTGCGGCAAGGGGAACTGCGGGTTGTGTCGGGCGGCGGAGGCGGGGGAGGACGCACGGCGGGGGCACGGGCCCTACTGGTATCTCAGCGTGAAGACGTCGGGAGGCTGGCGGCGAATCTACGTGGGCAAGGTGCTGGATACGCGGAAGTACCGAGACCAGGACGGGAACATTCTGTGGCGAGAGTTGACTTTGGCGAGGGCGCGGCGTGAGGCGCGGGCGGATGCGCGGCGTGAGGCGCGGGCGCGGCGAGCGCGAGAGCGTGAGGCGAGGGGTCATCGTGCTCCTGGGCGGAAGCGCGGGGCGGGGAGGGGCGAGCGATGAGTTGGTGCGTGGCCTATGAGGAGGATGGCAAGGTGTGTCGAGGGCGGGGGGAGTTTCTCGACGTGCAGAGCGGAGGAATGGTCTGCGCGAGGCATTACTTGATGGGGAGGGAGGGAGGCCGCAAGATGACGGGCGCGAGCGGAGAGAGTTGGAGCGATCGCGAGTTTGACCGGCGCGTTGAGATTGCGGTCACGCTCCGACAGGTGAGGGAGATCGCGCGGGCCTTAGAGGGGGTGCGCGCGGCCAACGATGAGCGCGCGTGGCAAGCCTGGCGGGAGGTCAGCGCGTGGAGTGACCAGATTGAGCGCTATCTCCTGAGCGTGCGCGAGCGGAGCCCCCGAGAGTTTTTGTGAGCGGGCGAGGGAGCAAGGGGGCGGGAGACGAGCCGCGCGGGCGCTACGGTGCCCGCGCGGCGGCGTTGTGGGGAGGGTGGCGCGGTGGGGGCGGGGTGCGGCGGCGAGGCCGAGCCCCCCCCCGATTGAGGGCTTGGACGAGCCGCGAGAGCCGAGGGCGGAGGAAGCTGAGCCGGAGAACGGGGAGCGCCGCCCGCGCGGCGGAGTGCCGTAGCGGAGGCGTAGGCGCGAGCGCGCAGGCGCAAGAGGCTCAGCGATGACGCGCGAGGCGGGGCGTATTGGATTGGCTGAGCCTGGGGGCCGACGAAGCCGTTGGGGGAGAGCGGGGGGCGCGTCGAGCGAGCGCGGGC
>CAYRZX010000369.1:0-1534 GCA_964428665.1 uncultured Gemmatimonas sp. | reverse complement strand
CGTGGGAAAGCCGAGGCGGGGGGAGCGGCGCGACCAGGACGCGCGAGCGAGGCGGAGGGAACTGGACGGGCCGAGGGGGCCGACGAGGCCGTTGGTGGAGAGAGGGGGGCGCGTCGAGCGAGCGCGGGCGCAGGCGCGCCGTGCTGATGGGGCGGGTGCTCCGGGCAGAGGGTGGCGGGGGCGGCGTCGTGGGAAAGCCGAGGCGGGGGGAGCGGCGCGACCAGGACGCGCGAGCGAGGCGGGGGGAACTGGACGGGCCGAGGGGGCCGACGAGGCCGTTGTTGGAGAGCGGTGGGCGCGTCGAGGGCGCGCCGAGGGAGCGCGGGCGCAGGCGCGCCGTGCTGATGGGGTGGGTGCTCCGGGCAGAGGGTGCCGGGGGCGGCGGCGGGGGAAAGCCGAGCCGGGGGGAGCGGCGCGACCAGGACGCGCGACCGAGGCGCGGGGAGTGGCCGAGCTACGGGAAGGCAAGGCGAGGAAAAGGGGAGGGGCGCGGGGGCAGAGGAGGGCTGGAAGTGCGGGAAGGGGCGGGGAAGGCCCGCCCGGGCAGCCTTAGGGCTGCCCGGGCGAGAGCCCCTCGCCCGTAGGGCGAGGGGCGGACAAAAGCGCCGTAGGCGCTTCCTAGGGCGGCGCGGAGCGCCGCCGCCGCCGCCGGAGGGAGGCCAAGGGCGCGATTGGGGGGGTGCGGGGGGGGAGCCCCCCCCCGCCTTGATGTGTCCTTCCTTACGCGCGTCCTTGCGCCCTTGGCCCCCTCCGGGGACCCCCCGCCCCGTCGCGTTCTGGGAATCGCTTGCCGTTGTTCGACGGGGCGGGGGGCGGCGGCGGGGGGGAGACGGGGGGCGGCAGCCCCCCCTAAGCCGCGCGGGCGAAGCGAGCCGCCGCAGTGAGCGAGGCGGCGGGCCGGGCTTGGAATCGGGCCCGGTGCGGAGCCCGCGCGGCGGGATTTTCTTCTCCTGCGCCGAGCGGCAGCGATGGCGCAAACTCCGGGGGGCGCGGGGGGAAACCCCCCGACAGCGCCGAGCGGCAGCGATGGCGCAAACTCCGGGGGGCACGGGGGGGAACCCCCCGACAGCGCCGAGCGGCAGCGACGGCGCAAACTCCGGGGGGCGCGGGGGGGAACCCCCCGACTTCTGCGCGAGCCCGCCGCGAGCCGGCGGCGAGCGGCGAGCGAGCGGTAGGGTGGGAGCGGGCCGGCGGGTTTCGGAGTAGGTGTCGGGATGGGCCGGTGGGCCGCCTGGGCGACTTTGTCGGTGGCTGCTCATAGAGTGGGCGCGGTTACAGTCGAGGGGGATTGGGGTTGGGTCTTTTCTTCTCTCAGCCCCCAAGCCGTGGAGCCCGCCGGTAGGCGGGCTCCACGGCGCGGAGTCTTGAATTGTATGTGGTACTCAAGGGCGGAAGGGAAGATGATCGTTAGTAGCCTGGGCGTGCTGGCGGAGGTTGTCGGCGGCAACTTGACGGTGCTGGCGGAGGTTGTCGGCGGCAACTTGATCGTGCTGGCGGAGGTTGTCGGCGGCAACTTGACCGTGCTGGGGGAGGT
>CAYRZX010000368.1:0-6991 GCA_964428665.1 uncultured Gemmatimonas sp. | reverse complement strand
ACGAGGTGGATCACCTGGACGGCATCGTGTTTCTGGACCGGATGAAGGACATGTCTACGCTCACGTTCCTGCAGGAGTATGCGAGGTACTGGAAACCCAACGATGAATGATGAACGATGAACAAAAGAGGTGATTTCATTGAAGTCTTATATTGTCTGTCCGATGGCGCTTGTCCTGTCCCTGGCGTTCGCCGGCTGTGGCAAGATCCCCTTCATCGGCAAGAAGGGCGGCCAGGAGGGCATGGCCACAGACGAGGTCCTCGTGCAGGCGCTGCAGGACAAGAACCCGGTCGTGCGCAGGGATGCGGTCCGGCTGCTGGGGGAGATGATCGACACGCCGGAGAATCAGGTGAAGAGCGCCCGCGCCCTGGCCGTTGCGCTCAAGGACAGGGACGAGGAGATCCGCCTGGAGGCGGTCAAGACGCTGGGCGCCATCGACCCGATCTACAGCAACCGCTACCTGAAAGAGGCGCTGAACGACCGGAGCATCAAGGTGCGGGTGCTGGTGATCCAGGTGATGAAGCAGCAGAACGAGAAGCGGATCACGGAGGCGAAGCAGAAGGCCCTGGAGAAGGAGAAAGAGGCGCAGGCCGCACAGGCCACGCAGGCCGCGCAGGCGCCGGCGAACCCTCTCCTCGCCCCGACGCCGACGCCCACGCCTCCGCCGGGGCAGGGGGGACAGTAGGCCAGGGTGGGAAATTGAAAATTGAAAATTGTTGAATCGGCCTTAAACAAATCCCGCGCTCTGTCGTCTAAGGCTCAGATAGACGGACTTAATCTCCTACCTTACGATCTTTCCGAAAGGAGCCTCCTATGAAGCGCATCCTGTTGCTGACTGCCCTTTCCCTCGGCCTGTTCGCCGCTGATGTTCTTGCCCAGCCCCCCGGAGGAGGAGGGATGGGAGGCGG
Source organism: uncultured Gemmatimonas sp. (assembly GCA_964428665.1). Classification (GTDB taxonomy): domain Bacteria; phylum Latescibacterota; class UBA2968; order SICM01; family SICM01; genus SICM01. Next base: position 6,084 of record CAYRZX010000368.1, on the reverse strand, counting down.
AAGGGGGATGATGGGGAACCGGCCATCCGGAAGAACCAGGTTTATGTGGATGACGTTCTGCTTCGACCTGAACGCCACGGACGCGCAGGTGGCGAAGGCCTGGCCCGTCTTCCACGAGACCTTCTCCAGGCAGAAGGCCCTCGAAGACAAATATCAGGATGATCCGCCTGAAGAGGCGCGGAATGAGATGCAGAAGGTCCAGGCGGACCTGGAGGCGAAGGTCAAGACCCTGCTCACGCCGGAACAACAGCAGAAGCTCGCAGAAATGGAGTCTCAACGGCAGCAGTGGCGGGAGCGCCGGGGCGGGGGAGGGCCGGGCGGCGGGGGACCCCCCCGGTGAGGCACGGAACAGATGGGAAACGTGAAAGCGCCCTTCTGATCGTCTCAGAAGGGCGCGATCTTTTTGCGCGGTCGGCTTGACAACGCAGAGGCCGCGATATATCATGGGGTTTATGGAGCCGTGGCGGAAGAATCTTTACGTCATCTGGGGGGCGCAGTTTCTGGCGATGGCGGGCATGTCGATGGCCATGCCCTTCATGCCGTTCTACATCCGGTCGCTGGGCGTGGCGGACCTGGCGTCGGTGAAGCGCTGGAGCGGCGCGGTCTTCGCCGGGCCGTTCTTCGTCTCCGTGTTCATGGCCCCGGTCTGGGGCCTGGTGAGCGACCGCGTCGGGCCCCTGATGGGCGGCACGCTCTCGTCCTACGTCGGCATTTTGCTTTTACTTCCGCGTTCATCGTTCCGCGTTCATCGTTATTTTCTATACTCCGGGTTCACCAGATTCTCCGGCGCCTGGCCGGTCAGCACGCGGCGGCACTCCCACGCGGTCTTGGTCTGAAGCTCCTGAAGCGACTCCGTGGAGTAGAACGCCGCGTGGGGCGTGTGAATGACGTTGTCTAAGGCGATGAGCCGGTCTCCGGCCTCGGGCGGCTCCCTCCGGCGCACGTCGAGGGCCGCGCCGGCGATCTGCCCGGATCGGAGGGCCTCGCAGAGGGCCTCCTCGTCCACGATGTCGCCCCGCGAGGTGTTGATCAGGAAGGCGGTCGGCTTCATCCGGCGGAGGCGGTCGGCGTTGATGAGTCCCCGCGTCTGGTCCGTGGAGGGGCAGTGGACCGAGACGAAGTCCGAGGTCGCCAGGAGCGTCTCCAGGTCCACGGCCCGGATGCCCGCGGAGGCGGCCTGTTCCGGCGTGAGCGAGCGGGAGCAGGCGATCACCCCCAGGCCGAAGGCCCTGGCGCGCGGGGCCACGCAGCGGGCGATCTTGCCGAACCCGATCAGGCCCAGGACGCGGCCGGTGAGGCGGTTGAGGGGGAGGCCCTCCTGGATGCTCCACGTCCCGGCCCGGATGCGGCGGTCGAACAGCGCGGTCCTGCGCGAGAGGGTCAACAGCAGGGCCAGGGTGTGCTCCGCGACGTCCTCCAGGCAGTAGGCGGGCACGCGGGTGACCGGGATGCCCCGCTGCGTGGCGAAGGCCACGTCGATGTTGTCCAGGCCGATGCCGTAGCGGGAGATCACCCGGAGTCGCGGGGCGGACTCGATGACCCTCCGCGTGGTCCGCGCCCAGCAGGTCATGATCCCCTCCACGTCGCGGGCCAGGCCCGCGAGCGTCCCCTCCTCCCCGTTCGGGGCGGCCACCACCTCGTATCCGATCTCTCCCAGAATCTTCCTCTCTATCTCCAGGTCTGGCCAGGCGTAGTCCGTGACGAGCACCTTGCGGGCCATGAACACCCTCCTTTTTAGAGTCGAAGGCTTCTCCTTCCGTCGTTTATCGTTCATAATCTACAACTTACACGCCGCCCTCCGCAATCTAAAATCTAAAATCCAAAATCTGTTTATGCCCCCATAAAAATTACCGATTTGACGGCGCGTCGGGCGTGCCCTATCTTCAGACCATCTCAGAAGGAGCGGTCCCATGCACGATTTTCGACTGATCGTCTTCTACACCGTGGCCGAGAAGGGGAGTTTCTCGCGCGCGGCCAGGGCGCTTTACCTCACGCAGCCCGCCGTGACCTTTCAGGTCAAGCAGCTCGAGGAGGAGTACGGGACGCCGCTGTTCCACCGCACGCCGGAGGGGATCTCGCTGACGAAGGCCGGGGAGGTCCTGCACCGCTACGCCGGGGAGATCATGGCCCTCTACGCCGCCGCGGACCGGGAGATCGGCGCGCTGACGGAGCTGCTGCGGGGCCGGCTGGTCATCGGGGCCAGCACCACGCCCGGCGAGTACCTCCTCCCCAAGATCGTCGGGGCGTTCAAGCGGGAACACCCCCAGATCGAGATCGTCATGGAGATCGCCAACACGGACGAGGTCGCCCGGAAGCTGGTGGAGGGGGCGTTCGACCTGGGCGTGGTCGGAAAGCCGGTGGACTACCCCCGCCTGGTCCAGGAGGCGTTCGGGGAGGACGAGATCGTGGTCGCGGTCTCGTCGCGGAGTGAGCTGGCCCGTGAGAAGTCCCTGGACGCCGGGGCGCTCAGGGCGCATCGGCTGATCCTGCGCGAGGAGGGGTCGGCCACCCGGCAGACGGCCATAGACGCCCTGACGAAGGCCGGGGTCAGGGAAGAGGACCTGAACATCGCCATGAGCCTGGGCAGCACGGAGGCGATCAAGGCCGCGGTGGAGGCGGACCTGGGCATCTCCCTGATCTCCCGGTGGGCGCTCCTCAAGGAGGCGCGCCTCGGCACGATCGTCCCGTTGAAGGTGAAAGGGGCCGATCTCCGCCGTCAGTTCTACCTCATCCACGGGGGCAAGCTGCGCTCCCCGGCGGCGGAGCAGTTCCTGGCCTTCGTCCGGGCGTTCGACCTGAAGGAGCTGTCTTGAAAGCGGCCATTCGCGCGCAGTTCAACCGCCAGGCGGCCTGCTACCTCCGGGGCAGCGGCATGGACGACCCCGAAGCGCTGGGCCGGATGGTGGCGGCGGTCTGCCCCGGCCCTGCGGACCGGGCGCTGGACGTGGCGTGCGGGGCGGGGTTCCTGGCCCTGGCCCTGGCCCGTCGCGCAGAAATGGTCGCAGGGTTGGACCTGTCCGAGCGGATGCTAACCGAGGCCGAACGCCTGCGGATCGAACAGGGGACGGGGAACGTCGCCTTTCTGCGGGGCGACGCGGAGCGCCTGCCGTTTGGGGACGGACGATTTCAGGCGGTCACGTGCAAGCTGGCCCTTCACTACTTTCCGGGCGCGGCCCGCGCCCTGTCGGAGATGCGACGCGTCCTGGCTCCGGACGGCCGCCTCGCGCTGATGGACCGGGTCGCCTCGGAGGACCCGGAGCAACGGGCCTGGCACATCCGCATCGAGCAGGCCCGGACGCCGTGCAAGCTCCGCCTGTATGCCCCTTCGGAGGTCTCAGGGATGTTCCAGAAGGCGGGGTTTGAGGTCGTGGCCCGGCAGGCGTGGACGCGGCGGCTGGACTTTGAGGACTGGGTCCAGAGGACGGGGGCTTCGGAGGAGATGGCCTGCCGCGCCCGTGACCTGCTAACCGCCTCCATCCCCGGCGACCGGGCCGGGCTCGATCCGAGGTGGGAGGAGGGGCGACTGACGTTCGAGATGCCGGAGTTTCTGATCGCGGCCCTCAAAGAGGGACCCGAAGATATAATCAGGAACTCAGGAAATCAGGAAAGCTGTTTCTGAGTTCCTGAGTTCCTGAGTTCCAGATTTCCAGGAAGGTCTGTGAGCCGTGTTGCACATCATCTGGGACACGCGGGGCTACTTTTTCTGGCTTCTGATGGTATCGCTGTTCTGCTGGACGCTGGAGCGGCTGACGCCGTGGCGGCAGCAGCAGAGGGCGCTCAGGGGGCAGATCGGGCAGGACGCCTTCTTCCTGGTCTTCAATGGCCACTATGCGGGCGTGTTGATCGCCTATCTCTCCAACTGGCTCATTCAACAGATGATCCCCCTGCCGGGCGGCTGGCGCATCCCGTCGCCGGAGTCCATTCAACTCCTGTCCGACAGCCCTCTCTGGGCGCAGTTCGCCGTCTTCCTCGTCGCGAAGGACCTCCTCGAATGGGGCGTCCACAACCTCCTGCACCGCGTGCCGTGGCTCTGGGCGTTTCACAAGCTCCATCACAGCATCGAGGAGCTGGACTGGATCGGCAACTTCCGGTTCCACTGGATGGAGATCGTGGTCTACAGGGGCCTGACCTACCTGCCGCTGGTGATGCTCGGCGTGGACGGAACCGTCATCCTGTGGATTGCGATCGTCTCCACGCTCATCGGCCACCTCAACCACGCCAACCTGAGGATCGACTGGGGGCCTCTGCGCTACGTCGTCAACTCCCCGCGCTTCCACGTCTGGCACCACGACGTCACGCTGCACGGCAGGTATGGACAGAACTACGGGATTGTGTTCAGCCTGTGGGACTGGCTCTTTGGGACGGCGTATCTGCCTGCAGAAGAAGAACAGCCCGCCCGGCTCGGCTTCGAGGGCATGGAGGCGTTTCCCAGGTCGCTCCCGCTGCGGCTGATCTATCCGCTGGGGGATCTGTTCAGAAAGAAAGGATCATGATGACGCTTCCCCCCATCCTCTCCGGCCTTGTGATCGGCGCGGCCTACGGCTACATCGCCAGTCGCGGGAAGTTCTGACTCAGCTCCGGCTTCCGCCATCTCCTGGTCAGGAGAGAGACGGTCCGGTTTCGCGCCTTCCTGCTGGCCGTGGCCGTGCAGATGCTCCTGCTTCCTCTTCTTGGGAAGATCGACCTGGTTCACGCAACGGTCCCTGCCTTTTACCCCCTTGGCGCGGTCATCGGGGGATACCTCTTCGGGATGTCCATGGCGTGGGCGGGCGGGTGCGCGGCGGGGGTCTGGTACAAGGCCGGGGAGGGGGACTTCAGCGCGCTCCTGGCCGGCCTGGGGATGGCGGTCGGGGCGGCTGCGATGGAGGAAGGGCCTCTCCGTCCCCTCCGGGAGGCACTCCAGAACGCCCTGACGACGGAGGCCCTGCGGGGCGCGACCCTCTCTCACCTGCTAAGGCTTCAGAGCGGCTGGCCTCTCACCTCCCTCGTGGCCGTCCTTTTTCTGGTCTATCTTTTTCGTCAGCCCTCCGCCGCCCCGTCCGGCGCTTCGTGGGGGTGGAAGAGGACCGGGTTGCTGATGGGAGGCCTGGGCCTCCTCTCCTGGCTCCTCGCCCGGCGGGTGGACGCGCCCTTCGGGATGGCCGTCATCCCGGGGGCGGTGGACATGGTCGAATACACCGCGAAGGGAGAGGGCTATCGCCTCGGCTGGTTCCTCTTCATCCTGACAGGTATCCCTCTCGGAGGTTATGTAGCCGCCCGCCGCTCCGGCCCGGTGTCCCTGGAAATCTCCGCTGACGGGGGGCTCTGGAAGGCAGTCGCAGGCGGCCTTCTGCTCGGATCGGCGTCCTCCCTGGCCGCCGGATGCACGGTGGGGCACAGTCTGATCGGCGTGCCGCTCCTCTCCGTCGGGAGCCTCGTCACGACGGCCTTCATTATCCTCGGAAGCTGGACGGGGGGGTACATCGAGAAGAGATTAAATAGCTTTTCATAAATCTTGCGTATGGAACGATTCGCATGGCGCACAGGCCCTCACCCCGCCTTCGCTCCGCTCAGGCACCCCTCTCCCGTACGACGGGAGAGGGGAAGGGGGGTCCCCCTCTCCTGTCCTGAGCAAAGCGAAGGAACGGGAGAGGGGGTCAGGGGGTGAGGGCCAGAGCCGCAGCGATTTTTTATCAAGCTCTCGATATAGCTCCCTGCACAGGATCAGAAAGGAGGTGAGAGTTCAAACTCCGTTCGTCCTGAACCGGCGCGTTTCCCCGAGGCCGACGTGCGTTGGCCTTGTCACATAAATCCCAAGGAGGACAGTATGTCACAACCTGTCTCAACCTCGATAGACGAACAACACGTCCCCGCCGCCGCGTGCCCGCTGAACCTGAACGTGGGCGCCCTGCGCCGGGCCGTGCCCCAGGACGCGCGGGAGGACATCGATCTCTGGACCGGCTGAATTGCCGGGGCTCTCCTGGAAGGAGAGACGAAGGCCGTGATCGAGGCGGCGGGGTTCACGGACGTGCGGTTCTCGGAGCGGCGCTGGGACGCCTTCAGCGGCTCGACCTCGGAGAGCAGCGCCGCCAAGTTCGGCACGGA
>CAYRZX010000367.1:0-6992 GCA_964428665.1 uncultured Gemmatimonas sp. | reverse complement strand
GTGTTCAGGGAGATATGTCCGCGCCGCCCGACCGCGTCCAGCGCGTTGAGCACCAGATTCATCAGGACCTGCTCAATCTGGCCCGGGTCGGCCACGATGTGGGGGATGCCCGGCGTGAGACTCAGGCGGACGGCCGCGTGCCGGATGATGGGCTTCACAAACGCCTCGAGCTTGGTCAGAAGGGCGTTGAGGTCCAGCTCGCAGGCCCTCCCCCGGTGATGACGGGCGAATCGGAGGATGTTCTCCACCAGGTCCCTGAGATATTCGCCCCATTTCAAGAGGATCTCCAGGTCCTGCCTTCTGACCCCGTCTCCCACGAGCATCATCAGCTCCACGCGCCCGATGATCACGGTGAGCGGGTTCTTGATCTCGTGCACAATGGCCGCCGCCATCTCCCCCATGGCCGCCATCCGCTCGGAGCGGATCAGCATCTGCTGGGTCTCCTGGAGTTCGCGGTGCGCCTTCTCCAGCTCCTCCAGACGATCCTGAAGCTCCCTGTTCCTGCCCCTCAGTTCCTGGTAGGCGACCTCCCGCTCGTGCCCGGAGGCCAGCAGGTGCTCCTCCACCTTCCGGTAGATGGCCTCCAGCTCGTTCAGGAGAAAGACCTTCTCCTGTTCCAGCCCCTCGACCTGTGTCCTGAGACGCTTCACGTCAGCGTTGTCCATACCTCAGCCTCAACTCCATCTTCCAGCGGCAGACCTTACGGGGTGACAGGACGGCGGGCGCCCCCCGATAATTTAGTCCCTCAGGGCCAGCAGGTCAAGCGTGAATATAGGTCTCATCAGGCGAGGGCGAGATACCGGAGGGACTCTATCTCTTTCCTCAGGTCTTGCGCGGTCTTCAGGTCCTCCCTGGCCTCGATCTTCTCAAACCAGGCGATGGCCCTCCCCAGCTCCCCCCCCGCCGTCCCCAGGTCCCCGCACTCCTTGAGCATCCGGGCGTATTCCAGGCGCGCCCTCCCTGCGCCCAGGGGGTTCCTGAGGGCCTCGTTCGCGGAGATGCTCTTCTCGAAGTAGGAACGGCCCTCCTCCCACCTCCGCTCAGCCGTCGCCACCTGTCCCAGGGTCTTTAAAGCATCTGCCATCCCCAGCCGGTTATCCACCTTCTTGAAGATTTCAAGGGCCTTCAGACAGACCCGCTTGCTCCCTTTCAGGTCTGAGGTGGCCAATAACACCTCCGCTAAGTTGAGGTAGCAGTCCGACTCCCGGAAGATGTTCCGCGTCTTTCGGGAGATGGCCAGGGCCTTTTCGTAAGCTACTTGCGCTTTGTCCCACGCTTTTAGGCCTGCATAGGACCACCCTTGATTGAGGTAAAGACTGGCGAGATTGTACCAATCTTTGACCTCTTCGTAAATCACCCGGCTCTCCTCATAGAGTTCCAGCGCCCGGTCTGCCTCGCCCCGGATGCTGGCCATGATCCCCAAGCTCATATAGATCGCAGCAGTCTGACGTCGGTCTCCCACCTGCCGGGCGATGCGCAGCGCCCGGTCATAGTAAGCCTGAACGCGCTTCCAGTCTCCCTGCTCGAAAGGGATATTGGCCGCATTCACGAGCACCTCGCACAGGGCCTTCCGGTCCCCGGCCCTGCGAAAATTCTCAACGCTCTGCCGGTATCGCCTGGCCGCCTGATCATACTGGCCGGCCCGGGCCTGAATCAGCCCGATTCGCCGCTGGATCTCGGCCATCGCCCGATGGTCGCCGCTCTGTTCCGCCAGCGCCTCTGCCCGCTGAAAATGGTCCAGCGATTCCTGCGCCTCGCCCAGACGGTTATACGTCAGGCCCAGCCTGTAGAGCAGAACGCGCTCCAGGTCGCTCCGGTCGCGAACCCCTCCGGCGCCGGGCAGCACCTCCAGCGCCCATCGGTAGCAGTCCCGCGCCTCCCTGTAAGCGAACACGCGCCCGGCCCGATCCCCCGCCCTCACCAGGTAGGGAAGGGCCTTGTCCGGCGCGCCCCCGCGATAGAAGTGATGGGCCAGGTCCGCAACCGATTCCCCTTTTCTCACCGCGGCCCGGCCCTCCAGGTAGTTGCCGTAGGCCAGATGGTACTCCCGCCGGAGTTCCGGGGAGATCTCGTCGTAGAGGACCTCCCGGATCTTCGCGTGGCTGAAGAGGTAGGCGTCCCCTTCGGAGCGGATGAGCTGGTGGACGCGCTCTAATTTGCTCAGGGCCTGAAGCACCCTGACGCGCCTCTCATCGGCAATGCCGGCCAGGGCCTCGGAGGTGAACCGCTCGCCCGCGACAGCCGCGATCTGGAGCAACTCCCGCTGGGCGTCCGTCAGCCGCTCCACCCGGCGCGCGACCACGTCATAGACCCGGTCTGGGATGTCGGCCCGCGTGATCTCCCGCTGCTCTCGCCAGATCCCCCTCCGCTCGAAGATCACCCCTTCGTCCCGCAACAGCTTGAGGACCTCGATGACGAAAAAGGGGTTCCCCCCCGTCTCCCGGTAGAGCGATGCCCTGAAGTCCTCGGAGAAGACCGCCCTCTCGAAGACAAACCTGAGCATCAGATTGACCTCCTCCGGCCCCAGCCCCTTCAGCTCGACCCCCCGGAAGAGGCCCTCCCGGCTCATCCTCTGCAGGGTGTCCGCCAGGGGATGAGAGGCACCCTCTTCCTCCGGCAACAGGTCCTCCGTCCGGTAGGTCCCCAGGATCAGCAGGCGGCGCTCCTGAGCGCTGCGCGTGATGTAGTGGAGGAGCTGAAGGCTCCCGCTGTCCGCCCACTGGAGATCGTCCAGGAGCAGGACCACCGGCGTCTCTTCGGAAAGAAACAGCAACACCTGCGTGATCGCCTCGAACAGCCGCTCCTTCGACGTGGCGATCGTCGCCTCCGGGTCCACCAGCTTCGCGCCGCGGCGGGTGCGAATCGCCGTCACCAGGCGCGACGTCAGCTCCTCCAGCTCAGGCGCTTCCTTCTGAATGAACGCGAGGAGTTTCGGATGTCTCTCGCTCTCTCTAAGCTCCAGACACCTCCCCAGGGCCTCGATGAACGGGAGATACGGCTCCGGCCCCTCGCTGTAGAGGCACACCCCCTCCAGCGTCAGAGCGCCCCGCCTGCGGGCGTAGTCCAGGGCCTCCGAGGCCAGGCGCGTCTTCCCGATGCCGGCCTCCCCGCCGATCAGAACCGCCCCCCCCTGCCCGCCCTCCAGACCCCTCACGGCCCCCCTCAGGCCCTCCAGCTCCTCGTCCCGGCCCACCAGGCGAGGCTCGAAGGCCTCCCGGCGTCCCGCCCGGCCGGGCCTCTCCGGTCTCTGAGGCGCCTCCGTCTTCTCGACCCCCTCGACGTCCCCCCCTTTGAGAAGCGCCTCGACCTCGCCCCGCATCTGCGCCGCAGAATCGTAGCGGCGCCCCGGGTCTTTGGCCATCGCCTTGAGAATGATCTTCTCAACGGCCACCGGCAGGTCCCTCGACAGATGGCTGGGCGGCGTCGGCGCCTGCTCCATCTGCTTGTAGATCACCGTGACCGCGTTGGGGCCGGAGAAGGGCAGCTGGCCGGTGAACGTCTCGTACATCAGAATGCCCAGCGCGTACAGGTCCGTCCGTCCGTCCAGCTTCTCCCCCATGATCTGTTCCGGGGCCATGTATTCAGGCGTGCCCAGCATCTCGTCCGCCTGCGTGAGGGTCTGGGCCGTCGAGAAGTGCGCGATCCCGAAGTCCAGGACCTTGACGTGCCCGTCGGGGAGGACCCACACGTTGTCCGGTTTGATGTCCCGGTGGAGCAGGCCCCTGGCATGAGCCGCCTCCAGGGCCTGGCAGACCTGGAGGACGACCCTCAACCCCTCCCTCCAGGGGCATCGAAGCCCCTCCTGGAGCCTCTGGCGCAGGGAGCCTCCCGGCAACAGCTCCATCACGAAGTAGCACGTCCCCGCGTGCTCCCCGACGTCGTGGATGACGACGATGTTCGGGTGGGTCAACCCCGCAGCCGCCCGCGCCTCCCGGTAGAAACGCTCCATCTCCGCAGGCGTGGGCGCGGCCTCGGTCGCCAGGAACTTGACGGCCACCTCCCGGTCCAGCGCCCGGTCGTAGGCGCGATAGACCGCGCCCATGGCCCCCCGTCCGATCAACTCCCGGACCTCGTAGTGTTTGATCTTCTGACCGGTCACCTGGTCTCCGCCTCTAAAGGCTATGCCCTCGCCTCAGCGCCTCGCTCACCACCCGCGCCAGCTGCGACACCCTCATGGGCTTTTCAAGATGTCCCGCAACGCCCTCGGGGAGCTGGACCTTCTCCCCCCGACTGCCCGGATACCCCGTCATGACCACCACCCGCACGTCGGGGTCCCTCCCCTTCAGCGCCTCGAACAGGTCCAGACCGCTCATCTCCGGCATGACCATGTCCGTCAACACCAGGGCGACCTCATCCCGATGAGCCTCATACACACTCAGCGCCTCCTGCCCGTCTGACGCCGTGAGCACGCGGTAGCTCAGGCGTTCCAGCAGGTCTTTGACCACCTGAAGCACCTCCGCCTCATCCTCCACCACCAGGATCGTCTCCCCCCGGCCGACCTGTATTTCGCCGGGCCTCTGGGGAGAGGCGTCGGCCCCCATCGCCTGGGGCAGGTAGATCGTGAAGGAGGTCCCCTCTCCCACCGCACTCTCCACCCCGATCTCCCCGTTGTGCTGCTGGACGATGCCGTAGACCTGGGACAGCCCCAGACCCGACCCCCTGCCGGTCCCCTTGGTGGTGAAGAAAGGCTCGTAGATGTGGGCCATCACCTCCGGGGACATGCCTGTCCCCGTGTCCGCCACCGTCCAGACGGCCCAGTCTCCGGGCTTCACGCCGGGCAGCGGCGGGGGGACGCCCGGCTGCACCTCCGCGCGCGAAAGCCCGATCCGCACCTCCCCCCCCTCCGGCAGGGCGTCCCGCGCGTTGGAGACCAGGTTGAGAAGCGCCTGTCGGAGCTGCGACAGGTTCGCCTGGACGACCAGGTCCTCCGCCTCGAAGGCGGGCGCCAGCCGGATGCCCTCCGGGAGGGTGCGCTGCAGCGCCCTGACCGCCTCCTTCAGGAAAAGGGCCAGGTTCACGGGTTCCCGCTCGACGAGCGTCTTGCGGGTGAAGTCGAGGATCTGCCGGACAAGCTGCGCCGCCCGCTGGCCCTGGGAGATGATGATCCTCAGGCTCTCCTTGGCCGGCTCCGGGATGTCCCCCCGCAGCTCCAGCAGCTCGGCAAACCCGATGATGCCCGTCAGCAGGTTGTTGAAGTCGTGGGCCACCCCGGCGGCCAGTTGCCCCACCGCGGCCAGCCGGTCCTGCTGCTGCGCCCGCTCCTGCATCTCCCGCTCCTGGGTCACCTCCCGCATCACCAGCACCCATCCCCCCTCCGAGATCGGGCGGGCCTTGACCTCAAAGATCCGCTGCGTCAGGCCCTCCACCGCCACCTCGTGGGCCAGCCCATCCGGGCGGGGCGTCAGGATCTCCTCCAGCGCGCGCCCCCCGATTCGGGAGACCGGATCGCCCACCCCGGCCTCCGCCAGGTCCTTCAGGGCCTCCTGCGCAGGGGGATTCGCCAGGATCAGCCTCCCCCCCTGATCCAGCAAAAAGACCCCCTCGGGCAGGTGTTCCACCAGGCCCTCCATCCTCTCGTAGAGCGCCTGAAGCTCCAGGGTGCGCTGGCGGACGCGCTCCTCCAGGCTCGCGTTCAGCTGTTCCAGCTCCGCCTCGCGCTGGCGCAGCGCCTCTTCGGCCCGCCTGCGTTCGGCGACCTCATTGTTGAGCTCCAGATTGGCCCTGCTCAGCTCCTCCGTGGCCTTCTTGACCTCCGCCTCCAGCAGGACGTTGAACTGCTGCATCTCGTCGAAGACCTGAACGCTGTTGAGCGCGCCGGCCACCTGATCGGCGATGACGGCCATGAACTGCTCATCTTCGGAGTTGAAAGCGCCAGGGGCAGAGTGGCTGAGGTTGAGGACCCCGACGACCTGGTCCTCCACCAGAAGGGGCAGGCAGAGCAGGGAGCCGGTGGGACCAGCAGGATGGAAGGCGGCGATGTCGGGGATGAGGACCGGCTTGCGGCGCTGGGCCACGACCTCGGCCAGGCCCTCCTCCAGCTTCTGGCCGAACTGGACGGAGCCCTCGGTGTCCCCTCTGGCGGTCTTGAAGGTGAGCTTGCCGGTCTCCCGGTTGAGGAGCAGAAGGGCGCAGCGCTCGGCGTTGGCCTCATCCATGATAATGTTGAGGACAGACTCGAAGACCCTGTGCGTGTCCCGGGTATACTTCAGCGAATCCCAGATGCGACGGATCGCGAACAGCTCCCGGATCTTCTCCTCAAACCTCTGCGAGGTCTCGGCCAGCTCCCTCCGGAACCATTGAATTTGCCTGGATTCGTCCATGTCAGGTCTTTTATCGTGACAGGACCCATGGCCGTCTGTGGGACATCTATCCTTTCCCCCCTTTGTCGCCCACCTTCGCCAGGACCTCTCTCAACCTGGCGTGGGTGACAGGCTTTCCCAGAATGAAGTCCACGTCCCTCGGCCTCTCCCCGGAGACCTGCATCATGTCGCCGAACCCCGTCAGCATCAAAACGGGCACGCCGGGCGCGATCTGCTTGGCGGCGACGGCCATCTGGTCCCCGCTCATTTCGGGCATCGCGCGGTCCGTCACCACCAGGTCGAACCGCCCCCCCTGGAACTTCTCCAGCCCCTCCCGTCCGCTGGCCGCTCTCTCCGCCGTGTGCCCGTCGCTGGCCAGATACTCGGCGATCAACTCGCCGATCGCGGGGTCGTCGTCCACGATCAGGACGCGCAGCGGGCGCACCCGGACCTCTGTCTCCTGAGGTCTCTTCTCCGTCCTCTGTTCCGCCCGGACAGGCAGGCGAAGGGTGAAGGTCGTCCCCCTGCCCGGCGCGCTCTGAATGTCGATCTCCCCTTTGTGCCGCTGGACGATGCCGTAGACCATGGCCAGCCCCATCCCCGTCCCGCGCTCCCCCTTGGTGGTGAAGAACGGCTCCAGACACCGCTGGCGCACCTCCTCGGTCATGCCCGCGCCCGTGTCGCTCACCTCCA
>CAYRZX010000366.1:0-7007 GCA_964428665.1 uncultured Gemmatimonas sp. | reverse complement strand
AACTCCTCCCGCCAGTTCGGGTTGTATCGCTCCCCCGGCATCGTGGAGTGAACCAGCTCGTAGATGCCGTTCCCGTGGCGGTCCCGGAACACGAACTCGTACCGCCCCTGTTTCTCGTAGACCCAGATTTCGTAGGACTTTTCCCCGGTGGCCAGCGTGTTGTACTGGATGTCGTCGGGAGCGCCGTACTTGATGTAGACCCTCCCCTTGTCCGTCTCGGAGCCCCGCTTGTTGACCTGGGCGGCGAACTGGTTCTCCGAGTACTTCATCCGGCGAATGTGCTCCATCAGGGCCTCGTTGAGGGGCGTCTCCGGCGTGGGGTCTTTGTCCTTCCAGAACTGCCTCAGAAATCGCTCCTTGCCCTTCTGGTCGAAGCTCTTGAACAGCCTCTGCTCCTTCTCCGTGGCGACGTAACGGATGTCGGAGTAATAGCGCCAGAGCTCCTTCTCTTCCTCGGTCAGCTCCTGCGCGGCCTGGCCCGCCGAGAGGATCTGAAAGCGCCGGAGCGCCCTGGCCGTCTGTCGGGTCAGCCGGTCGCGGACCTGAACCAGGAGCCCGTATCCCCCGCTCGGAAGCTCTCCGAGATCCAGAGAGTCCGCCTTCACGCAGGACTCCCCCGGCTTCCGGATGCGCTTGACGTCGTAGCTCTTGACCACCATACCGCTGGTGTCCACGACGCTGTAACTCAGATAAAAGCTGTCGTCGTCGGCCGCCGGGTCCACGGCAAACCCGTAGACCTCAAAATAGCACTTCAGGCTCTTGCCCACCCCGTAGCTCCGGGTCAGGTTCGGAACGATGCGGTATCCGTTGTGCATAAAGCGGTCCTGCCTGTCTTCGGACCGCTCGATCTCGGCGCTGAATGCGATGTCGCTGATCGTGACATCGGTGGACGCGACCTCAAAGTTGCGGACCTCCATCTTTCGGTGACAGATGCCCTGTTTCTCCCCCAGGAGGTCCTCCACGACAACCTCCAGGTCGTAGGTCCCGGGCGAAAGGGAGAGAGGGATCACGTCGTTGACCCTCGCGTTGGGGTCCTGAGTGCTCTCCAGGTCCTGCACCGGAACCTGCTTGATCCACTCCCCTTTCTCGACCGCCTGCCCCGCCCCATCCAGGACGCGGGCCCGAATGGCGAGCTTCCCCACATACTTGTCCTGCTTGCCCTCCCCGGAGGTTGACGCCTCCTCCCAGGGGAGAAAAGTGATCTGGTTGCACCGGATCAGGAGATAGACGTCCTGCGTCGTCTTCCCCTGCGCCCCCCGGAAGCCGGCCATGTCGACGTAGAATTCGACCTCCCCCTCGCTGAGGCTGGGCTTGTCGTCGGGGGATACGGACGGCAATCCCACACCGACCATGTCCGCAAAAGCCCCCGCAGACATCGAAAGGGTCAATCCGATGCAGAGCGCCACAGCACAAAGGCGCATAGAGACTCGCCTCCTCGTTCGGGTGGGATGGATGACGTCCGGCAATCGGCTATCAATTTAGCGAAGTCCAACCCCAAAGTCAACTGAAAAGGCGCCCGGAAAAACAGGATGGGAAGCGCGGGAAACGCGGGAAGAAACCCCTTCACACCGTTCACTTCTCCGCTCCCCCTGCGGTGCGCCCGGCCAGGCCCTCCGGGTCGAAGGCAATGCGCGGGAAAGATGAGCCGCCGGGCCGCACGCCCCCCCCGGCCCTCGCGGACCGGATCGCCCCCAGGACCTCCTCCATCTCGCGGACGAGCGAGGAGACATCCACCCCCAGATAGACCGGCCCAAAGGGGAGCAGCTTTTTCAGGCCCGCCGAGACCTGGCTCTCGGCCCCCTTCAGATTCCCCCCCGTCAGGTGATAAAGCCCCGTGGCCATCTGGATCAGGCCGTGATAAAAGGCCCTGTGCGCCCCCCGGATGCCGCGCCACGCCTCCTCCAGGGTGTCGTGCGCCTCGAAGTAGAAGCCCTCGTTGAACTCCTGAATGCCCTGCCTCAGGGCCCCGGCCTCCTCCTCCGTCACCCGCGCCGGCTCCATCTCACCGGACCAGAGACACCATGACCTGGCCGTCCTCCACCCGGACCGGATACGTCTCCACGCAGAACTCCGTCGTCTGAAGGCAGCGCCCGTCCTCCACGTCGAAGCTCAGGCCGTGCCACAGGCACGTCACCACCTTCCCGTCGAAATCCACGGCCCCGATCGGGCGAAAGCTGTGGGGGCAGACGTTGTCGATGGCGCGAAAGGTCCCCCCCACGTTGAACAGGCCCACCTCGCGACCCATCACCGTCACCACCTTCCCGGCCCCCGGCGGAATGTCGGACACGGACGCCACCCTCACAAAAACTGACATCAAGAACCGTCCTTGACGAACCGGAGAACCGGAGAACCGGAGAACCGGGGAAAGATGTCTCTCCGTTTCTCCGGTTCCCCCCTCCCCGTTTCTCCACGTATTATCCTGAGGTTAATCCCTTCCTTCGTAGAGGTCCCTCCCCCTGGCCAGCGCCGCGATCTTCCGGTCGGCCACGCCCCGCTGGAGCATCCAGAACCCGCAGTCGGGATGGATGTACCGGACGCGCCCCTCTCCGACGAGCCGCCCGGCCCGCTCGATGTCGCGGGCGATCTCCTCGGCCGTCTCCACCCGGTTGTCCTTGATGTCCACCACCCCCAGGCCGACGCCGACACGCCCCGGCAGGTCCTTCAGACAGGCCGCGTGTTCGACGCCCCACCGCTTGAACTCCAGCACGAGGTGGTCCGCCCGCAGGGCGGAGAGGAACGGCACGAGCGCCTCCCAGTCCCCCCGCTGGACCGTCTGCCCCCCGTAGTTCCCGAAGCAGACGTGCACGGCCTTCTCCCCCTTCACCGCGTCCAGCACCCGGTTGACGGCCGCGGCAGCCCAGTCCGCCTCCTCGGGATGGCCTGGGATGTTCGCCTCGTCCACCTGCACCACCTCCGCGTCGATCTCCGCCACCTGCCGCGCCAGGACCCCCGCGATGGCGTCGGCCAGCCGCGCCCGGTCCCCGTAGTGGCGGTCCATCAGGACCTTGCTCAGCATGTGCGGCCCGGTCACGGTGAACTTGAGCCGCGCCCGCGTCAGGGGCCGGACCAGGGCGTAGGCCCTCGGCAGGTTGAGCATCCCCTCGCCCACCGGCCCCTCCACCACCCCGGCGGGCTCGGCCCGGTAGGCCAGCCCCGACTCCCTCTGGAACGCCTCCAGCGTCTCCCGGCTGACCTCCGACGTGATCCCCGACATGGGCCGGATGAAATAGTCGATCATCCCGTTCGTCTCCGGGTGGTTCACGTCGAACCGGTAGAGCTCCCCGTCCGCCACCACGTCGATGCCCGCCTCCTCCTGCGTCTTGAGCACCACCATCGTGGCGTCGATCAGGCTCTGCCTGGTCGGATAGGCCCTCAGCCAGTCGGGGACCGGGTAGCTCCCCACGACCGTCGTCAAAATTTGAGGCGCGCTCATGCCAGTCGAATGCCCTCTCTATCGATGCCCTTCATAAATGAAACTCCTCGCCGTCGCGTACGTTCCACTTCTTCACACGTGTTCAGATGTCCGATCCACCTGTTCTGCTGCATGATAGGAACTTCTCACCAGCGGCCCCGACTCCACGTGGCGGAAGCTCATCTCCAGACCGTGCGCCTTCAACCGGACGAACTCCTCCGGCGGGTAGTAGCGCAGCACCGGCGCGTGCGCGGGCGAGGGCTGGAGATACTGCCCGACGGTCAGGATGTCGCAGCCCGTCCCGGCGATGTCCGCCATCGTCAGCAGGACCTCGTCCCACGTCTCCCCGGCCCCCACCATGATCCCCGACTTCGTGGGCGCGTCCGGCCGCATCCCCTTCGCGCGGCGGAGCAGCTCCAGCGACCGCCCGTACTTCGCCTGAGGCCGCATCAGCCGGTAGAGCCGAGGCACGGTCTCCACGTTGTGGTTCAGGATGTCCGGCCCAGCGTCCATCACCGTCCTCAGCGCCTCCCGGTCCCCCTGAAAGTCCGGGATCAGCACCTCGATGCTCGTGCCGGGGCAGTGCTCCCGCACCTTCCGGATGGTCTCCGCGAAGATGAACGCCCCCCCGTCCTTCAGCTCGTCCCGGTTGACCGACGTGACCACGGCGTGCCGCAGCCCCAGCCGCCGGATCGCCTGCGCCACCCGCTCCGGCTCCTCCAGGTCGAGCCCCTGCGGCCTCCCCGTGGCGATGGCGCAGAACCCGCAACTCCGGGTGCAGACATCCCCCAGGATCATGAACGTCGCCGTCCGATGCCCCCAGCACTCCCCGATGTTCGGGCAGACCGCGCTCTCGCAGACCGTGTGCAGGCCCATCTCCTGGACGAGCCGCTTTAACTCCATGTACCCCGGACTGCCCGGCGCCTTCGCCTTCAGCCACGTGGGTTTGCGGGGTCTGTTCACCGTATTTTCTATGGTCAGCAATCCATCCATTCTACGCCACGACCTCCCCGAACAGCGTGTGCGACGTCGCGTCCGTCACCCTCACGTCCACGAACGTGTTCGGCCTGACGTCCTCGCGCGGGAACACCGCCGTCTTGAACCCCTCTGTCTTGCCGTGGAACTGCTCCCGGCTCCGCTTCGACTCCCCCTCAGCCAGCACCCGCGCCACCTGCCCGATGAGCGACCGGTTGATCTCCAGCGAGACCCGCTCCTGGAGCGCCACGACGGCCTCCAGCCGATCCCGCTTCACGTCGTAGGGGATGTCATCCGCCAGCTCCCGGTAGGCCGCCGTCCCCTCGCGGGGGGAGTAAATGAACGTGAACGCCGAGTCGTAGCGCACCCGCGCCATCAGGTCCACGGTCGCCTGAAAGTCCTCCTCCGACTCGCCGGGGAACCCCGCGATGATGTCCGTGGTCAGCGCGACCCCCGGCATGGCCGCCCGGATGCGGTCCACCAGGTCCAGGTATTTCCCCGACGTGTAGTCCCGCCGCATGGCCGTCAGAATCCTGTCCGACCCCGACTGCACCGGCAGGTGGACGTGCTTGCAGACCTTCGGCTCCTGCGCCATCGTCTCGATCAGCCCCGGCGTGAACTCGCTCGGGTGCGGCGACGTGAACCGGATGCGCTCGATCCCGTCGACCCGGCAGAGCCTCCGCAGCAGCCCCGCGAAATCCACCTCCCCGTCCCGGTAGGCGTTCACCGTCTGCCCCAGCAGCGTCACCTCCCGGTAGCCCTCCTCCGCCAGCCCCCGCGTCTGCCGCGCCACCTCCGCCCACGGCACGCACCGCTCCCGCCCCCGCACGTAGGGCACGATGCAGAACGTGCAGAACCGGTCGCACCCCCGCTCCACCGTCACCCAGGCGTTGACCCCCTGCCGCCGCACCGGGTCCACGCCCACGTAGGTCTCGCCCCGGTCCAGCCGCACGTCCAGCGCCGGCTCCCCGGAAAGCCGCCCGATCAGCTCCGGCAGCCGCCGGTACGAATCTGGCCCCACGACCAGGTCCACGTAGGGCGCGCGGTCCACCAGCTTCTCGCTCAGGTGCTTGGACATGCACCCGCACACCCCCAGCACCACCTCCGGACGCCGGGTCTTGTAGCCGTTGAGCTGCGACAGCCGGGCGATCACCCGCTCCTCCGCGTTCTCCCGGATCGCGCAGGTGTTCACCAGGATCACGTCCGCCAGCCGCGCGTCCGGCGTCTCCGCATACCCCGCCTGCCCCAGCGCCCCGGCCATAATCTCCGAGTCCGACACGTTCATCTGGCAGCCGTAGGTCTCGATGTAGACTTTTTTGCGCGGCATCAAGGTCGGCTGGGCTGGCTCTCGATCTATATGTTCTATAGTCAGTAAGGCTTCTGCCAAGAGATATACCCCTTCACTCAATCGCATCCAACGCCATTTCGATCTCCCCCCTCGCCTCCGCGTCCTCCTCCCGGCTCAACGCCTCGGCCAGCGCCGCCCGCGCCTCGTCCCCGCCCAGCCTCCCCAGCGCCCAGGCCGCGTGCCCCCGCACGAGCGCCTCCGGGTCGCTCAGCCCTTCAACCAGCGCCGGCACGGCCCGCCGGTCCCCCGAGTTGCCCAGGGCCACTGCCGCGTTGCGGAGAAGGCCCCGCCGCTTCGTGCGCTTGATCGGGCTCCCCCTGAACCGCGCGCTGAACGCCGCCTGATCCATCTCCAACAGCTCGATCAGGTCCGGCGCCCCCAGCCCCTCGCGCGCCGCGAACGCCGGCTCCGTCGTGGCCGGGGCCTTCCGGTTCCAGGGGCAGACCTCCTGGCAGACATCGCAGCCGAAGACCCAGTCCCCCATCTGCTCCCGCATGTCGGCCGGAATCGCGCCCTTGACCTCAATCGTCAGGTAGGAGATGCATTTCCGGGAGTCCAGCGCGTAAGGCTCTAAGATCGCCCCCGTGGGGCAGGCGTCGATGCAACGCGTGCAGGTCCCGCAGTGGTCCGGCCCAGGCGTGTCGTAGTCCAGTTCCGCAGTCAGCAGGACCTCGCCCAGGAGCAGCCACGACCCGGCCCGCTTGTGGATCAGCCCCGTGTGCTTCCCGAACCACCCCAGCCCCGCCCGGATCGCGGCCTCCCGCTCCAGCACCGGCCCCGTGTCCACATAGACCCGGCCCTCCACTCCTGGCCCGCCCTCAGCCCTGACGAAGTCCAGCAGACGGAACAACCGGTCCTTCAGCACGTCGTGGTAATCGTCCCCGCGCGCGTACCGGGCGATCCGCCCCCGCAACTCCCCCCCCTTCTCCTCCTCGCCGGTGTGGTAGTTCATCCCGACGCAGAGGATGGACCTCGCGCCCGGCAGGACCTGCGCCGGGTCCCCCCGCCGGTTCAGGTTGCGCTCCAGGTAACCCATCTCCCCGGCGAACCCCTGCGCGATCCAGCCCAGGAAGAACGGCCAGTGCTCCGGCGGACGCGCGGGCGCAACCCCCACCAGGTCGAACCCCAGCGCGCGGGCGTGCGCCTTGACGCGGTCGGTCAGGGAATCCATAAAAAAACCAGAAGGCAGTAAGCAGACGACGGACCACAAGACCACAGAGGGTGCACTCCCGGAAAGAGGGCACTGGATTATGCTGCCAGGGCAAGTGGATA
>CAYRZX010000365.1:0-7009 GCA_964428665.1 uncultured Gemmatimonas sp. | reverse complement strand
TGACCAGAGAAGAGATCAAGGAGCGCGTCTACCAGGTCGTGTCGCAGGTCCTCAAGGTCCGCGCTGAGGAGATTCAGGAGGCCCACAGCTTCACGGCGGACCTGGGCGCGGAGTCCGTCCAGTCCATCGAGTTGATGGCCGGGTTTGAGGAGGCTTTTGACATCGAGATGGACGAGGATGAGGCCCTCCGCGTGCAGAACGTCGGGGGGGCCATCGACTTTATCGCCAGGTATGTGAACTGAGGCCGGCGAACGGGGTTCTGACGGAGGAGGAGAGACACCATGGGGAAGGTATGGAAGCTGGTGGAGACGGACAGGCCCAACCTGCTCGAAGAGCAGTTCGATTACGGCCTGCCGCCTAAAATCCTGTTCGACGGCCCGATCTACGAGGAGATCGACGGCCAGGCCGTCCGGTTCGACCCGAAGGAGGCCGCGGCCCGCGATCTGGTGATCACGGACACGACCTTCCGGGACGGGCAGCAGGCGCGGCCCCCTTACACCGTCGAACAGCAGGTCGCCCTGTACGACATGATGGCCCGGCTCGGAGGGCCCGGCGGCGTCATCCGGCAGACGGAGTTCTTCCTGTACACCAGGAATGACCGGAAGGCCCTGGAGGAGTGCCGGGCTCTGGGCCACCGCTACCCGGAGATCACGAGCTGGATCCGCGCGGACAAGGGGGACTTCCGCCTGGTCAGGGAGGCAGGGGTGAAGGAGACCGGCATGTTGACCTCCTGCTCCGACTACCACATCTTCCTGAAGGCCAAGAAGACCCGCCAGCAGGCCTTCCAGGACTACCTCGAAGTGGTGGAGGCCGCCTGGGAGGCCGGCATCCGGCCCCGCTGCCACCTCGAAGACGTGACCCGCGCGGACATCGAGGGGTTCGTCCTCCCCTTTGTGTCGGAGCTGATGCGGCGGTCCGAGCAGGTCCCCCCCGGCCTGCGCGCGAAGGTCCGCCTCTGCGACACGATGGGGTTCGGGGTCAACTTCCCCGGGGCCTCCCTGCCGCGCTCGGTCCCCAAGCTGGTCTATCGCATGACCCACGACGCGGGCGTGCCTCACGAGTGCCTGGAATGGCACGGGCACAACGACTTCCACAAGGTGCACGTCAACGGGGCCACGGCCTGGCTCTACGGGTGCAACGCCGTGAACACGACCCTCTTCGGGTTCGGAGAGCGCACGGGCAACCCCCCCCTGGAGGGGGCGGTGATCGAATACATCGGCCTGAAGGGGTCCCTCTGCGGCATCGAGGCCCGGATGATCCAGGAGATGGCCGAGTACATGCGCTCCATCGGCGTGGAGATCCCGCCCAACTATCCCTTCGTGGGGCGGGACTTCAACACCACCCGCGCGGGCATCCACGCGGGGGGGCTGCGGTCCGACGAGCGCATTTACAACATCTTCGACACCACGGCCCTGTTCGGACGGCCGCCCAGGGTGGCCATCACGGACAAGTCCGGGGTGGACGGCATTACCCTCTGGGTCAACGAGTTCCTGGGGCTCAAGGGGGAGGAGCGGCTGGGCAAGATCAAGGTCTCCAAGATCGCGCGCTGGGTCATGGACCAGTACGAGGCGCACGGGCGGCTGAGCGCGATCACGGACGAGGAGCTGGAGGAGCAGGTGAAGGTCCACCTGCCGGAGCACTACGCCCGGCGCCGGCCGCTGCGCGGGACCGGTTGAGGACACGTGAGGGGTGAGGCGTGGGACTTGTGGACCGGTTCATCGCGCGGGCGAAGGAACGGCCCA
The DNA here is from genome assembly GCA_964428665.1 of uncultured Gemmatimonas sp. GTDB lineage: Bacteria > Latescibacterota > UBA2968 > SICM01 > SICM01 > SICM01. The sequence goes on along the minus strand of CAYRZX010000365.1, from coordinate 5,267 downwards.
GGCGGGTGGCGCTCCCCGAAGGGGAGGATGAACGGGTGGCGCAGGCGGCCTGCCGCCTGGCGTCCGAGGGTATTGCCCATCCCATCCTGCTGGGGGGGAGGGACGCGATCCTGGGCCGGGCGGCAGGGGGCCTCCCGAAGGGGGTGAGGATCGTGGACCCCGCCGCTTCACCGGAGGTCCTGCGCTACGCCGAAGCATACGCCCGGCGCAGGGCCGGGGTCACGCCCGGTGTGGCGGCCCGGCTGGTGAGGCGGCCCCTCTACTTCGGGGGGATGATGGTCAGCGAGGGGGACGCGGACGCCCTGGTCGCCGGGGCGACCAAGACGACGGCGCAGGTCATCTCCGCCGGGGCGCTGACCGTGGGCTACGAGGAGGGGGTCACGCAGGCTTCGAGCCTTTTTCTGATGGTCCTTCCAGGGGACAGGGTCCTGGTCTACGCCGACGCGGCGGTGGCGGTGGACCCCTCTCCCTCCCAGCTTGCGGAGATCGCCGTGGTCACCGCCCGCAGCGCCCGCCGGCTTCTGGGCATCGAGCCCAGGGTGGCGATGCTCTCCTTCTCCACCCACGGCAGCGCCAGACACGCGCGCGTGGACAGGGTGCAGGAGGCGACGCGGCTCGCGCGGGGGATGGCCCCCGGCCTGGTCATCGACGGCGACCTCCAGGCGGACGCCGCGCTCTCGCCCCGCGTGGCGCAGAAGAAATGCCCCGGCTCTCCCGTCCAGGGGGACGCGAACGTGCTCATCTTCCCCGACCTGGACGCGGGCAACATCGCCTACAAGCTGACGCAGTACCTGGCCGGGGCGCAGGCCGTCGGGCCTATCGTGCAGGGCTTCCGGCGTCCGGTCAACGACCTCTCGCGGGGCGTCTCGGTTGACGACATCGTGGCCGTGGCGGCCATCGCCGCGCTGCAGGCCGCCGGGGGGGGGTGACCGATGCGGGTCCTGGTCCTCAACTGCGGGAGCTCTTCGGTCAAATATCCGTTCTTCCTCCTCCGTCGCCAGCCCGGCCTGTCCGGGCTTTTTTATCCCCTGGATTGAGCTTGAGATGAAACAATTTCGCCCCACAGCCGATCAAATGGGGTGAGAGGGGTAAATACAGGAAACGGGGAGAGGGAGAACCGGAGAAACGGTGAAAAACCAGTGAACGAAATTTCCCCGTTTCACCGCTTCTCCGCTTCTCCGTTTCAGGGCGTTGGAGGGGGGAAGGGTGAGAATAGACTTCGAGAGGAGGCCAGACATGCCCGGAGAAATGATACCTATCCTGATCGTGATGACCGTGTTCGCCTACCTCGGCTGGAGGAAATATCTTGCTCATCAGGAGCGGATGGCGGCCCTCCAGCGGGGGATCGATCCCGCGACCGTCGTGGTGGACGAAGAGAAAAAGCCCAAAGAGGAGGCCCCCAAAGCCCCCAGGGCCCCCAAAGACCATCGGCTGGGGAGCATGATCCTGATCGCCGTCGGCGCGGCCTACATGGTGGCTATCTTCTTCTCCGTCGGGGCGCACAGGGGGTTGGAGCGCGCGATTGCAGCGGCGGTCTGGGGGATCATCCCCCTCACCATCGGCGTGACGCGCTACGCTTATCACGTCTCCCTGAGGGAGGAGGAAGAGCCTGATTGCTACCGCCGATCCGCCTTCGTCCTGATGTCCGTCGGCATCGCCTACATGGTCTGCATCACCCTGTCTGTGGGGATGATACGGGGGGCGGAGCGGGCCACCATCGCCGGGGTCTGGGGCATCGTCCCCTTTGCCATCGGTCTGGCGATGTTCGTTTACAGCGGCATGGTGAGGAAGGAGCGGGAAGCGCAGGGCCTCCGGCGCGGAGAGGGAGGAGGGTGAGACCGTGGAAAAGCACGTCAAGGTCCTGGGGGTGCTTTACATCGCATTCGGTACTCTGGGCGTATTAGCCGCTATCGTATTGATGTGGGCTTTATCCCTGTATGCTCAGACCTGGGGCTACATGCGAGAAGTGACCACACAGCATGTCACATATGTGGTCTCTTCAGTAGCCTTCTTCCTGGTCTTGTTATCCGCTCCGGGGATCGTCGGCGGTATCGGGTTACTTAAGCGACAGACTTGGGCGAGAATCCTGATCCTTGTCCTCGGCTTTTTGAACCTGATCCTTATTCCGTTCGGGACGATTCTGGGCATCTACACGATCTGGGTCCTTCTGAAGGACGAGACGGTGCGGATGTTTGAGGCTGCGCCTGACCTTCCGGCGGCTGCCGAAGGGGGGGCCGTGGCGGCGAGGCTCAGGGACTATCGCCTGCCCGGCCTGGTCTGGATCGCGGCCGGCGTGGCCTTCGCCATCTGCGCTGCCCTCGCCGTCGGCCTGACCCGGGGGGTCGAGCGGGCGATGACGGTCGGCATCTGGGGGGTTATCCCGCTGGCGGTCGGCGTGGCCTTTTTGCTCTACGGGATGACGGTGAGGAGGGAGCAGGCGGGGCCGACGGATGCGCCGGGAGTCGGAAGGCGCTTGGGAGGGTTGAGCGTCCTGTGGGTCGTCGCCCTTTCTCTGCTCGCCTCGTCTGCGTGGGCCTACACGCACGAAGAGGTCTTTCAGAAGACGATCCCCGCCTCCGGCATCGCAAAGCTCGACCTGAAAAACTTCAACGGGGACGTCTCGGTGCGGCCGGGGGAGAAGCCGGAGATCCAGATCGAGGCCAGGAAGCGGGTCAACCACAGCAGCAAGGAGGCGGCGGCGGAGTACGCCCGGAAGATCGAGATCACGGTCGAGGCGAAGGAGGGCACGCTGGAGGTCCGGACCGTGCTGCCGGAGCAGATGGCGGATTGGGATTATGTGGAGTCGTTCTTCAGCCTGGACTGGCTTTTCGAGGGGCGGGTGAAAAATGTCAACGTCTCTTATGCGATCCTGACGCCCCGCCGGATGGACGCCGACCTGAAGACCAGCAACGGCAGTGTGAAGATCGGCGCGCTGGAGGGGCACATGGTGCTCCGGACGACGAACGGGGGGTTGACTGCGGAGGGGGTCAAGGGGGAGGTTGAAGGGAGGACGACCAACGGAGGCATCACCCTCACGCGCCTGGAGGGGGGGTGCGACGCGGTGACGACCAAAGGAAAGGTCACGGCGGAGTTTCTGGCCTTCGGGGGCCAGGGGTGCAGGCTGCGCACGACCAACGGGGGCATCCAGATCACCCTGCCGGCGGACGCCCGCGCGGACGTAGAGGCTGCCACGACCAACGGCCGGGTCATCTCCGATCTGGCTTTGGCCGTTCAGGGCGAGGTCAGCAAGCGCCGGATGGAGGGGAAGATCAACGGGGGGGGGCCCCTCTTGAACCTCCACACGACGAACGGAGACATCCGCATCGTGAAGGGGGAGGGCCGAGGGGTTCAGGGGGCCGCTGCTCCAGCCCCGCCTTTGAGCAGGGAAAACGGGGGGAAACTCCTGCGCGTCCGGGTCTGGGAGGAGGGGGAGAAGAATATCAACATCAGCGTCCCCCTGAGCACGGCCCAGGAGATCCTTCGCGCCCTGCCCGACCCGGCCAGAGAGCTGATGGGGGAGAAGGGGGTGGACGTGGAGCGACTGATCAGGGCCATTCTGAGCCACCCGAAGCCTGGCAAGCTGATCGAGATCCAGGACGAGGACAGCCGGGTGGAAATCGAGATTGAGTGAACGGCCCTCACCCCGCCTCGCTCCGCTCGGCTTCCCCTCTCCCATTTATGGGAGAGGGGTAGGGACGCGGGTCGCGACCTCATGGGAGCGACAGGCGGGGTGGAGCGTAGCCTGACGGGGTGAGGGCCTGATCCGCAACCGCTATACCACCAGGGCACAAAGACGCTGCGTGAAAGATTGCTTGCGTCCCGGCGCTCTGGTGGTATATTTTTAGGTGCATAGCACTCTGTCAAGGAAGTTTTGATGGGGTGTCATTCTGAGGGTGCAAAGCACCCGAAGAATCTCGTTTTAGAGATTCTTCGCCTCCGTTGCACTCTGGCTCAGAATGACCACCGCTCTTTCAGGAGAAGCCCCGCGATGCCTGAATTTGCCGTCCTCTCCCCCGAGCAGCGGGAGTTCTTCGAGACGAACGGATACCTGGTGGTGGAGGATGCGCTTCCGCCGGGCGTGGTGGAGGAGCTGGACGCGGCCATTGACGAGGTCTACGCGCGGGAGAAGCGGGAGGGCCGGCTGGAGGCGGGGGACAAGCTGAACATGCACAACTGCATCGTCCAGCACGAGGCCTTCCTGAAGCTGCTCGACTGGCCCAGGACCGCCCCCTTAGCCTGGCAAATCCTGAACTGGAACATCCAGATGATCACCTCGCACCTGATCGTCCTCCCGTCCGGGCCGGAGCCTCCGCCGGAGGTCAGGCAGAAGATCGGGCTGCACCGGGACGGGGGGACCTCCCATCAGGAGATGCAGGAGCCTCACCCCCGAATCCTCCTCAAGATCGCCTACGCCATCAGCGACCAGACCGACCCGGCCTCGGGCGCCACGGTCGTCCTGCCCGGCAGCAACCGGCTGCTGGGGAGGCCCCCTGTGGACCCTGAGACGGGCGGGGCGAGGGGGGCGATTTCCATGAACGTGAGGCCGGGGACGGCCTTCCTGTTCGAGCAGCGGACCTGGCACGGGATCGGGCGCAACTGGTCCGGGAGGCCGCGCAAGACCCTGTTCTACGGCTACGCCTACCGGTGGGTCAAGCCGATGGACTACGTCTCGATGCCGGAGGCGCTGGTCGCCCGGTGCAACCCCATCCAGAGGCAACTCCTGGGCGTCGTGAGCGACCCCCTGAGCTACTATCTCCCCAGAGACGAGGACGTGCCCCTGAAGGCGCTGATAAGGAGAAGCCCGTGACGACTGACCGCATCAACACCCATTCGCGACCTTCCGACTTGAAGATCACCGACCTGCGCGTGGCCACGGTCGTGGGGCTGCCCATGCGCTGCGCCCTGATCCGCATCGACACGAACCAGGGCATTTACGGATGGGGCGAGGTCCGGGACGGGGCGAGCGAGGGCTATGCCCTGATGCTCAAAGGCCGCCTCCTGGGCGAAAACCCCTGCGACGTGGACAGGATTTTTCGGAAGATCAAGCAGTTCGGGCATCACGCCCGGCAGGGGGGCGGGGTCTGCGGGGTCGAGATGGCGCTGATGGACCTGGCGGGGAAGGCGTATGGGGTCCCGGCCTACCAGCTGGCCGGTGGGAAGTTCCGGGACCAGGTCCGCTGCTACTGCGACACCCCCTCCACGCCGGACCCGAAGGAGATGGGGAGGCGGCTGAAGGCCCGCGTGGAGATGGGGTTCACGTTCCTGAA
>CAYRZX010000364.1:0-7009 GCA_964428665.1 uncultured Gemmatimonas sp. | reverse complement strand
TGCGGGAGGGGCGCCCGCTCGTGGTCAACCCGGGCGAGGCCGGGGGCTGGGTGACGGGCCGGGCCACCGTCGGACTTCTGGACCTGTCCGCCATGAAGGTGGAGATCGTAGAACTGTAAAGGCGGACCACGAGACCACTGACCACTGACCACAAGACCATAAGACTTTTGCAGTGGTCCTGTGGTCTGTGGTCCTGTGGTCCTGTGGTCTTCTCACGCTTTTCGGAGGCCTTATGCGCATCCTCATCACCGGCGGGGCGGGGTTCATCGGGTCTCACCTCTGCGAGTCTATGCTCGACCAGGGCCACGAGGTGCTCTGCGTGGACAACCTCCTGACCGGGGACCCCGACAACGTCGCCCACCTCATCGGCAGGGAGGGGTTCACCTTCCTGAACTACGACGTGACGAACTACATCCACGTCAGAGGGCCCCTCGACTACGTCCTCCACTTCGCCAGCCCCGCCAGCCCGAAGGACTACCTCCAGTTCCCCATCCGGACGATGAAGGTCGGGTCCTACGGGACGCACAAGGCCCTCGGCCTGGCCAGGGCCAAGCGGGCCAAATTCTTCCTCGCCTCCACCTCCGAGGTCTACGGAGACCCCCTGGTCCACCCGCAGCGGGAGGACTACTGGGGAAACGTCAACCCCATCGGCGTGCGGGGCGTCTACGACGAGGCCAAGCGGTTCGCCGAGGCCATGACCATGGCCTACCACCGGGAGTCCGGCATCGACACGCGCATCGTCCGCATCTTCAACACCTATGGGCCCAGGATGCGGCGGGACGACGGTCGCATGATCCCCAACTTCATCAACTGGGCCCTCAAGGACCAGGACGTGCAGATCTACGGGAATGGCGCCTACACCCGCAGCGTCTGCTACGTCTCCGACCTGGTGGACGGCATCTACCGCCTCATGCAGGCCGACGTCCACACCCCGGTCAACCTCGGCAACACCCAGGAGATGACCGTCCTGGACATGGCGAAGAAGATCATCTCCTTGACGGAGAGCAAGAGCAGGATCGTCTTCGGCCCCCCGATGGAGGACGACCCCAAGGAGCGAAGGCCCGACATCACCAGAGCCCGCACCCTCCTCGGCTGGGAGCCGAAGATCAGCCCCGACGAGGGCCTGCGGAAGACCATCGAATGGTTCAGGGAACAGGCTTGAGTGCTGAGTCGTCTATCCCTCGATACGCCCCTGCGGGGCTACTCGGGATAGACGGATAACCGTATCCCCGAGTAGGGGCCAGGGTAGGGGGACGCGACCTCATGGGAGCGTCTGGTTGGGTAGGCCCCGTATCGAGGGGTGGACCCTGGACCCTGGACCCTCGACTCTTTTTTCCTTGACACACCCTCCCGACCGCCCCTATATTGTCTCGCTGCCTATTTGCCAATCTGTCTGACATATTCAACCCATCCAGGCAGGAGACTTCATTGCAGGAACCCATCTACTTCACCGACATGGGGCAGTGCGAGCCCGCGCACGCCCTCTCGGCCTTCAGCCGGGTCCGCCACTGGTCGCTCTGGGACTACGAGACAGACCCCGCCCGGACGGCCCACCTGAAGGGCCGGATGCTCTACGCCAGCGAGCAGACCGAGTCCCCCCCGGTCACGCTCCGGCTCAACCTGAAGGGGCCGCACGCCATCTACCTGGCCAGCCACCACGGCTGGGACCCCCAGTCCTACACCCTCAAGGCCAGGCTCACGAAGGACCGCTGTTTTCACCGGCTCATGCACCAGGCGCTCCAGCCCAAGGACCTGGCCTCCCTGGGCCGGAAGGAGATGTTCGCCGAGCGGACCTTCTCCAAGTACGACCTGGTGGAGTGGCTCTGGCGCTGTGAGGACCTGACAGGGCAGGACATCACCTTCGCCCGCCCCAACCTCGGCAGCCTGCGGGCCACCGCGAACGCCTCCGTCGCCTACGTCAAGTGCGTCCCCCTCACCGACGCGGAGGTCGCCGCCCTGGAGCGCCTGCGCTCCACCGGGGGGACCCGGACCCTGATGGGGAGCATCGACGGCGGGGACACCTTCTCCTGGCTCCCGGAGTCCCGCGAGGACGTCTGGGAGGAGATGGAGCCTTTCCGGGACTCGGACGTGGGCATCGTCTGCTACACCGTCGCGCGGTCCGACGTCTGCGTCTTTCCGACGCGCGTCGGCACGGTCCGCACGCGGGAGATGGGCTACTACCACCCCACCTTCTGGACAGTGGGGGACTCCATGGAGCGCCTCGCGGCCCACGGGATCGACCCCCTGAAGGAGACCGTCGACTACGCCCACGAGATCGGCGTGAAAATCCTCGTCACCAACCGCCCCGCCGCGCCCCACATGGCCCCCTTCCAGGAGGACATGCAGAGCCCCTGGTATATGGAAAATAAGCAGTGGCGCTGCCGGCTGGAGGACGGGACCCCCCTCCAGCAGATGAGCTTCGCCTACCCGGAGGTGGCCGAAAAGTTCCTCGGCATCTTCCGCGAGGGCCTGGAGCGGGGCGCGGACGGCATCTGCACGATGTGGTGCCGGGGGTGGCCCTGGGTGATGTACGAGGCGCCGGTGGTCGAATCGTTCCTCAAAAAGCACGGGGAGGACCCCCGAAAACTCCCCCGCAACGACCCCCGCTGGATGCAGCACAAGGCCGACGTCATGACCCGCAACTTCGTCCGGCCCATGCGCAGAATCCTGGACGAGTTCGGGCAAGCGCGGGGAAGGCGTCTCGAGGCCGCCTACTACGTGATGGACCGCCCCGAGGACTGCCTCTACAACGCCCTGGACGTGCGGACCTGGGTCAGAGAGGGCCTGGTGGACTACCTGATGGTCCACCCCAACGGCTGGAGCGAGGGGGCCAGCGGCAGGCGCGACAACCTCCGCGTGCACGAGTCGGTCCCGCTCTTCAAATCGCTGGCGCAGGGGACGCGCATCAAAGTCTACGCCGACGTCTATCCCCGCCGCATGCCTGCGGAGGGCTACATCGAGCGGGCCCGGTTCTACTACGGGACCGGCGCGGACGGCCTGATGTACTGGGACGTGGACTGCCGCACCTCCCGCAAGAGCGAGTGGTTCACCGCGGCCAGGATGGGGCACCGGGACCTGTTAGACGCCTGGCCGCTGGACACGAGCGCCTCCTTCAAGGTCGTCCCGCTCCGGATGATCGGGGGGCTCTCCACCGACCCGCGCTACGACACGACGGGGTGAGGAGGTCTTTATGCAAGGCCCATTCAGAATCATGAACACCGGCGGCCACCCGGCGGACGCCTTCGACAACGTGGGCGGCACCCTGGCCAACCACGTGGCGCGCGGGGACCGGGTCACCGTGGTCGTGATGAGCCACGGCGTCTTCTCGCACGACCTGGAGACCATCTCCGCCCGCAAAGAGGGCCGCGGAGAGGCCGTCGGGGAGGAGAATGCGGAGGGGGCGATCCAGAAGAAGGAGCAGGAGGTCCGGGAGGGCTGCAAAGTCCTGGGCATCGAGGACGTGCGCTTCCTCCGCTTTCGGGACGACTACCTCCAGGCCACGCCCGAAATCGTCCGGAGGCTGGCCGAGATCGTCCGGGAGGTCCGCCCCCATCTCGTCATCACCCACAACCCTTACGACGGCGGCGGCCTGGGCGGGGCCCACGGGACCTGCGCCGCCATCACCCTGCGCGCCCTGGAGATGGCCTCCGGGCACATGCCGGGGAACGACTCGCGGCCGCACGCAACGGCCCAGGTCTTCTTCTCCGAACACTACGGGATGACCACCAGCCTGGACTTCCATCACAACCGGTTCCCTATGGTCCTGATCGACATCACGGACGTGATCGAGAAGAAGGTCCGGGCGATGGATTGCCTGAAGTCGCAGTTCTACCCCGGCGCGCTGGCCCGAAAGGTGCTGGAGTGTAAGAACGGGTTTCACGGCTTCCACCACTGCATCCCCTACGCGGAGGCGTTCACCTACTACCTCCCTGAAGTCCACAAACACCTGCCGGTCAGCCCTCACCGGCTGCGCTATGCAGAGAGGGGAGCCCAAAAGGAGCTGTACGCGGAGCTCTCCCGGTTCATCGTGCCCTTCGTGCCGTATGAGGAGACGTAACAGACCCCTCCCCCCATCCCCCTCCCCGGCGCGGGGAGGGGGAGCAGCCTTGTCAAAGCGACAAGAGGGCGCGCCGCCGAAACCCCCACCGCAGGCGTTCAGCAGAAGCACCCCACATGCCGGGGGCACAACATTCGGTGCGACTCATGAACGTTGAGGTTGCGGCGCGCCCAAGCCCGGCACGGCGTTTGAGTGCCGATTCTTTGCGCCACTTTCTTCTAAAGAAAGTGGCAAAAGGGACGCTGAAACAGACGCTTGGGGGACTGCTGAAACCCCGCCCTGAGGCGAAGACATATACCGTCTTATGAATTTTGAAAAAGGAGTTCCGAATGTCTGATTCGATCAAGCGCATCCCCCTCGCCGTGGAGAACGCGGGCGGGGTGGAGCGGAAGGCCTGGCCGATCACGCAGGGCGTCCCCTTCGCCGACGGAGACCTCCCCAAAGGCGCCCCCGTTCGTGTCGTGGACGCCTCGGGGAAGGCCCTCCCGACGCAGTCCTCCTGTCTGGCCACCTGGAACAAAGACCTGAAGCACGTCAAATGGCTTCTCGTGGACTTCCAGGCCGACCTGAGGGCCAATCAGACGGAGAAGTTCTTCCTGGAGTACGGCCCCGGCGTGGAGGCGGTCGCCCCGGAGCAGGGGGTCCGCGTGGAGCGCAGCGACGAGCGCATCCGCGTGGACACCGGCGCGCTCCGGATGGACCTTCGAGTCCCCACGCGCCAGCCCCGCCCCCCCGTGGCCTCCTTCCAGCGGGCCAGGGACTTCCTGGCCGGCTGCTCCGTGAAGACGGAGGACGGCTGGCGCGACGTCTTCCGGGGCAACCCCGGCCCTTATCTCTACCTGGTGGACACGAAGGGTCAGGTCTACAACTCCTGCGACGCGGCCCCCACGCCCAGGGTGACGATCGAGGACGAAGGCCCGATGCGCGTCTGCGTCTGCGTCAGGGGCTACCACGCCACGGAGAGCGGGATCCGCCTCTGCCCCTTTGCGCTCCGCATCCACCTCTTCGCGGGCAAAAGCGACGTCAAGCTGTTCCACACCTTCGTGTTCGACCAGGAGCCGGAGGCCCTGGAGTTCGCGGAGGTGGGGATGAGCTTCCCCCTGGACCTGGGCGGGGGCGCCCTCCGCCTGTCGTTCGGAGGACAGGAGAAGGCCCACTGGGCGGAGCGGTGGGAGGAGGCGCATTTCCTGCAGGACTCCGACATCTCCTACCGGGTCACGCGGGACGGAGAGCCCTTCGGGCAGGGCGAGAAGACGCGGGGCTGGGCCACGCTGTGCGGGCGTGCGGCCTCCGCCTTCGTCGCCGTCCGCGACCTCTATCAGCAGTACCCGAAGGGCTACCGGCTGAGCAAGGACGGCATCCACGTCCAGTTCTGGCCCGCCGAGTGCGGGGAGCCTCTGACCTATTCTACTCCCTATAAGGAGGACTGCGTCTTCTTCAGCGGCCTGCGCGGAGGCCCGACAGCCCAGGCCGCCTCTCGCGATGAGGCCGCAGTCAAGCAGCTCCTGGAGATGTTCCCGACCGAGCCCCTCAACTTGAAGAGCTTCGCCGTCAAGGACGTGGAGGACGTGCGCTGGGTGGAGGAGATGGTGGACAAATACGCCCCCGACCGCCCGGCCTCCCACAACGACACCGGCACGGAGACCGGCGTCGGCGCGGCCAAGACCCACGAGTTCTGGATGCGGTTCAGCGCCTCCCCGATCTCGGACGAGGAGGCGGAGGCGCTGAGCGTCTGCATCCAGAACCCCGTCATCGCCCCTGCGGACCCGGCGTATATGTGCGCCACGCGGGCCGCGCGGGATGTGCACGGCGGGTCCGACCCCCGCTTTGAGGAGATCGACCGGCTGCTGGACAGGGTCACGGAGCGGGTGGCCATCGAGCCGATGCGCCTGGGCCGGCGGTGGGGATTCTGGTGGTTCGGGCACATGTGCTGCTCCCACACCGCCGGGGCCGGCCTGGCCTACCTCCTCCACTATCCCGACGCCATCCAGGGGCTGCGGCACGTGGGTCCATACAACAATGAGGCCGACGACCCCTGCTGGGGGGTCTGGACGCAGTTCCTGCGCACGGGGCGGAGGGACTTCTTCCTGGCCGCCAGCGGCTACAGCCGGGCGATGGGGGACGTGGGCATCTGCCACGCGCACCCCTCTAAGAGCGTGGCCGGCCTGGTGCACTACCACAACGCCCACTTCTGGTCCGGCGGCTACAGCCCCTCGCACACGCTCAACACGGCCCTCTTCCTGCACTACTACACGACGGGCGACCGGCGGATGTACGACATCGCCATAGAGGTCGCAGACTGGGCCGTGAACAACCAGGAGCCTGCCGGGGTCATCTCCTGCCGGCACGGCAGGCTCAACCGGGAGTTCACCGGGCCGCTCAACTGCGTGATGGAGGCCTACGTGGCCACCTGGATGCCCAGGTACGGGGACCTGGCCCGCCGGAGCCTCAACTGGCTGCTCAGGACGCAGGAGGAGGTGGGAATCTTCCCGGTCAGCGTCTTCACGCGGGGGGAGCGGGGGGACGAGGCCGTGATCGAGCCCACGAACCGGCCCCTCTCTCACTCCGGGACCGTGTATCCGACCTACTACGAGGGGCTGCGCCACTTCGACACTCCCCTGCTGCGGGAGACCATTCTCAAGGAGGCGGACCACGTCCTCGCGCGGGGCGGCGGGGGGCATCTCATCGAACTCTGCGCCCTGGCCTACGAGCTGACGGGCGACCCCATCTACGCCGCCGCCTGCAAGCGGGCCGTGTTCAACTACCGGGAGCACGCCCTCGGCATCGCGGAGCTGCGCGGCCCCTCTGCCGGCGGCCTCTTCTCCGGCATCCGGAACGGCGAAATCTCCGTCTGCAAGGCGCTGGTGGCGCGCGTGTGGGACAGGGACCCGAAGGGCCTGGCAAAGGCCGAGGAGCGGCTGAAGGCCATGACCCCGCCCCCCGCGCTGCCCG
>CAYRZX010000363.1:0-7042 GCA_964428665.1 uncultured Gemmatimonas sp. | reverse complement strand
CTGTCGGGTCCGCTGACGAAGAACATCTCCTTCAACGTGAGCGCGCAGTCGGAGTGGGTGCCCACGCAGCGGCCCAACCCGGCGCTGCGGTCGCTGCCCAACTACCAGTTGACGGGGAAGCTGTCGTTCGACGTGACGCCGTCGGTGAAGCTGAAGGTGGGGGGGGTGTTCGGGCGGAGCGAGGAGTTCATCATCCCGCCCAACGCGAGGGAGGCGGGCCTTGGCGAGGGCCGGAATGTCTTCCTGCCTGCCAGCCAGTCCGGGGCGGGCAAGGGGATCACCTGGAACGGGATGGTCTACGGGGTGCTGACGCACTCGCTGTCGCCCAGGACGCTCTACGAGGTGCGGCTGTCCCGCTACGACTCGGTGCGGGACACGGCGGGCGTCCCTCTGGACACGGGCAACCCGGTGTATGACAAGGACGGGTGGTTCACGGTGAAGCGGGACGGGCGGAGCTACCAGCTGGACCGGCAGACCCGGACCAGCCTGAAGGTCGACTTCTCGTCGCAGATGACGAAGGGGAACTTCTTCAAGACGGGGGTGGACCTCACCTGGTACCGGACGTGGGAGTGGTGGCAGCAGAGCTCCGGCAGCCCCGGGAAGTACATCCTCGGCACGATCTACGACTACGGCGAGACCGGGCGGGACCGGTACGGGAAGGACGGGAAGATAGACTACGCGACCGACCCGAACCGGGACGACCCGGCGTGGAACGGCTTCCAGGACTATCCGAGGAGGCCCTGGCAGTTCGGGGCCTACGCGCAGGACAAGATGGAGTTCGAGGGGATGGTGATCAACGTGGGGGTGCGCGCGGACGCGTTCTTCCACAACGGGCAGTACCGGCCGGAGCCGTTCTGGACGGCGGTGCCCACGAACCGGTGGATGATGGACTCGGAGGCGGGCTACTACCGGCAGTCTCAGAATCCCTACCCCAGCAACCCGCAGTCGTTCCCGCTCTACAGCCCGTCGCCGCTGTTCCAGATCTCGCCCCGGTTCGGGATCTCGCACCCGATCACGGACCGGTCGGCCATCCACTTCTCGGTGGGCCGGTTCTTCGTGCTGCCGATCTTCTACGCGATGTTCGGGCAGACGTGGCAGGTGCTGCCGGGGACGCTGACGCAGGACCTGAACAACGACGGGCGGATCAGCTCCTACGAGCTGTACGGGGGCGCGGCGATGTACGAGATGAAGCGGGGGGCGGTCCACTCCAAGAACGCCTCGACGGTCAACTTCGAGGTCGGGACGGACTGGAACTTCGTGGCGGACTACACGGCGACGCTCACCATGTACTACCGCCGGGCGAACGACTATCTGCAGCAGGACAACACCTGGTGGTTCGACCCGGTGGAGAAGAAGGATGTCCGGTCCCACTGGTACTCCAACGGCTATTCGACGGAGACGCGGGGGCTGGAGATCGCGTTCCGGAAGTCGTTCAGCCACCACTTCTCGTTCCGGGCGTCGTATAGCTGGTATTTCGAGAACAACATGTTCTACGGCCGGACGCTGGGGCTGCGGTGGTTCCCGGACTCCAACTTTGTGGCCAGCGGGGCCTACCGGTTCAAGGGGGACATCGACAAGGTGACGGGGGAGCGGGTCTGGCTGCCGCTGACGCAGGACGAGATCAAGTCCCTCGGCAACTACGCCAACACCCAGATCAAGCAGCGCATCCGGGACGGGGCGGAGATGCAGCAGGGCCTCCCGTTCCTGGACGTTCAAAACGTGTGGGTGCAGGGGTGGAACAGCAGCATCAGCTCCTTCCGGGGGCCGGCCAACATGCGGGACACGCCGAGCGACGGGAGCATCTCGATGCTGTTCTCGTCGCCGAGGGAGTTCGGGCCTGCGATCAAGAAGTTCCGGCCCTTAGGGGACCTGAACGTCAACTTAGTGCTGCGCATCGAGCCGGGGACGTTCTTCCTCTACGCCGCGTCCATCCCCACGCCGTCCCTGAACGACCTGGTGACGAAGAACAACGTCCTGTTCCGGAACCCGACGGCGTTCACGACGGACTTAGGGGTGGAGAAGGGGTTCAAGGTGGGGGACAAGCGGATGGTGTTCTTCTTCGAGAGCACGAACCTGTTCAACGGGAAGAAGCCGAGATTGATCCGGCGGTTCAACTTCTTCCCGGACATCCCGAAGTACGGCCTGGCGGAGAACCAGCCCAACCCGCTGGTGGCGAAGCAGTCCAACACCGTGTGGGACCCCTACAGCAGCTACGACAACCGGACGCGGGAGGTCCACGTCGGACTGCGGTTGAGCATGTGATTCCGGCGGCGCAGGAATGGTGTAGGGGCGAGGCATGCCTCGCCCCTACGTTGAGGGGAGAACGTCTATGAGACATCGCGGGAGATGGAAGGCCCTGGCGCTGGCAACGGTCGCGCTGCTCACTCTGCCCGGCGCGGCCCTGGCCATCGACGAGCCGGCGGCGGCCAAGCAGGTGGATCGGTCGAAGCTGGCGGAGTCGTTCCGGAACACGGGGCAGGCGGGGGGGACGTTCGACGGGACGTCCTACACGGGCCGGCACGCCAACTCGATGAACTACCCCTACGTGTTCTCGGGGTCGCAGGACGGGAGGGCGTTTTCAAGCTCGCACGACAACGACAACTCGCACGGACAGGCCATCTGGATTCTGGCCAAGGACGAGGCGGGGAACCTCTACATCACCTCGTCCGGGTGGTCCTACAACACGGACGACGTGGACCAAGAGGTGCCGGACTTCGGGACGAACCTGAAGGACGACCTCCTGAAGGGGATCGGCTACGACACGAAGGACGCCAACGCCTGGGGAAAGGCGGACCGGCCCCTGAACACGGCGCAGCGGCTGCGGCCCATTGCGCAGGAGCCGGTGGAGGTGGACAACTACCGGGAGAACGGGCAGTACACGACGCCGGAGTGGGACCACTTCCCGGAGGAGACGGTCATCAGCCGGTGGAAGAGCCGGGAGGTGGGGAAGCTGTCCACGGCGACGGGGATGACGATGACGCGGAAGGCCTACGGGTGGAGCAACCAGGACTTCGACGACTTCTTCCTCACGGAGCTGACGGTGGAGAACACGTCGTCGCGGGACTACCCGGAGGTCTACGTGGCCTACTTCAACTACTTCGGCGTGAGCTATCCGGGGCACTCCTACCGGAAGTGGAACGGGTGGTGGTTCTCCGAGCCGGGCCGGAAGTTGGAGGACGACCGCTACCAGTTCACGGAGGCGTCCAACTACACGGGGGCGGGGAAGGGGCTGAAGCTGTCCTATCAGTACGACGAGGACACGCCGTTCAGCTCGGAGAACGACCGGGGGGAGCCCCGGTATCCGGGGTTCGCCGCGGGCGTGGAGGGGTGGCGGGGGGACGGGGAGTTGATGGCCTACCAGTACATCGGGATGGCGCCGGTGGACGTGACGCCGCCCTTCATCAACGACCCGAAGGTGGACTACGCGCCCCCGGAGGGGGCCGTGGCGGGGGGGGAGGACCTTCCGGCGGCGCAGCCGCGCTACGCGCACTGGTGGAAGAAGCGGTCCCTGAACCCGCCCGAGTTCGAGCCGCACAAGGAGATCGACACGGTGAAGGGGATGTTCGACAAGTTCGTCACGCCGGGCAAGCCCTTCGACGACAACCCGGTGGACGGCGGGCCGAAGGTGGAGGAGCGTTTCGCGCAGGAGCAGAGCCACGCGCAGGTCTACGGGCCTTACAGGCTTTTGAAGGGGCAGAAGGCCAAGCTCGTGATGGCCTACGCGGCGGGGGCGGCGTCGGAGGTGGCGGGGCCGGGCGGGGAGCCGATGGACGAGCGGGCGTGGGCGCTCACCTCCGGGGCGCAGTCGCAGCTGGCCAACGGGGAGCAGGTGTTGTTCAACCACCTGGCGCGGGCGCGGCTGGCCTACCGGATGGGCTACGACGTGCCCAACCCGCCCCCGGACGTGCCGGGGATCGCGAAGAGCGTGAGCCAGGGGACGCTGCCGGGCATCCAGCTCACGGCCACGTCGGGGGGGAACGCGCAGCTCACCTGGACGGACCTGACGGACAGCGCGACGAACCCGGGCTACACGGGGGCGGAGGCGAGCGACATCGCGGGCTACCGGGTCTACAGCGCGACGAGCGTGTTCTCCACGGACCCGGTGCGCCACTCCGGGAACTACGGGGGGCCGTGGCGGGTGATCGCGGACATCCCGGTCAGGTCGGCCAGACACTACAAGGCGGGGAGCGGGAACGAGCCGGGCATTTATACCTTTGTGGATGAGAACTCGGTGACGGGGTTCCAGTACTGGTACAACGTGTCGGCCTACGCGAAGGGGCACGCGGCGTGGGAGAACACCAATGCGCAGAAGAACGCGCCGGCCGGGGCGCAGGTCCCGGTCAAGGTGAAATTGGCGGACCTGCCGAAGGTCGTGCAGGGGCACATGACGAAGGGGCTGGAGGGGAGCCACCTGGTGGAGGCCGCGCGGCACCGCACGGACGGGCGGTCGTTCAGCCCGTTCATCGCGGCGTCGGACCCGGCGGACCGGCTGGAGCGGAAGGTGATCGTGGTGCCCAACCCCTGGAAGGACGACGGGGTGCACTCGTTCGGGGCGCAGGGGGACAACAACCGGAACCTGCGGTTCACGAACGTCCCCCGCATGGCGCGGATCACGATCTACAACGCGGCCGGGGACATCATGCACCAGATCGTGCACAACGGGACGCTGTCGGCGCAGCACGCGGCGGAGTTGACCTGGGGGCAGAACACGTGGACGGGGGCGTCGGTGATCCCGGCGGGGGCCTACTTCTTCTCCGTGGAGTCCTTAGTCCCCGGCAGCATCGGCAAGGTCCAGCGCGGGAGTTTTATTGTGATCAAGTGAGAGGAGACCTCACCCTCCCCCAACCAGGGGGAGAGGCCCTTGTCACCCCCTCCCTCTCCCTCGGGAGAGGGAGGGGGAGGGGGGTGGGTGAGGTCCGTGATAAGGAGGCCGAGCGTGAGACGATTCCTTTTAGTAAGCGCGCTGGTCCTGGTCGCCGGGGCGTTCCTCGCGGCGCAGGCGCAGACGCCGACCTATCAGCTCCCCCCCGGCGTGCGCGCGGGGGCGCAGCCGCACCTGAAGTTCCGGGGGACGGGGCGGTCGAGCTTCGTGCCGCTCAAGGTGAGCCAGGGGGCGCGGGCGTCGGGCATGGGGGACGCGTTCGTGGCCGTGGCCGACGACATTACGGCCGTGTTCTGGAACCCGGCGGGGCTGACCCACGTGGAGCGGTTCGAGTACACGGCGGGCTACACGAAGTGGATGGTGGACTCCAAGTTCTTCTCGGGGGCGATGGCGTATCACGTGGGGCAGCACGTGCTGGGGGTCTCCCTGGTGACCTTCAACTCGGGCGAGAGTCTGGAGACGACGCCCACGGACCCGACGGGGCGATTAGGCACCATGGTCTCGTCCTCCGACTTCTTCGTGAACCTGGCCTACGCCCGGAAGGTGACGGACAAGCTCTCGGTGGCGGTGGCCGGGAAGTGGATCTACGAGCGGCTGCACAAGGACGTGGTGCAGAGCGCCTCGTTCGACTTCTCCAGCCTGTTCTACACGGGGTTCAAGAGCGTGCGGATCGCCATGGCGCTGAGGAACTTCGGGAAGGACCAGACGGTGCAGATTCCGGGCTCCATCCCGTCGGGGAACACGGCGCAGCCCATGGTCTACACGGTGGCGGGGGCGATGGAGGTCTACGGGAAGAAGGGGCAGGCGGTCAGCCTGACGGCCTCGGGGGAGCTGGCCTATTTCATCGACGACAAGGAGCGGTTTCACGCGGGGGCCGAGCTCTGGCTGGCCAACACCCTGGCCCTGCGGGCGGGCTACCGGTGGAACTATTACCTGGGCGACTGGACCGTGGGGGCGGGCGTGAAGCGGGAGTTCGGGCAGAGTAAGATCGGTGTGGACTTCTCCTTTGTCCATCACAACGAGACGATGAACTCGCCGGTTCGGGTCTCGCTGGTGGGGGGGTTCTGAAAAAAGGCGGAAGGCATGAGGCGTGAGGCGGGAGGGGGGCTCACGCCTGTTGCCTCGTGCCTCACGCCTATTATTCCAGAGGAGGTCATCCACACACGCATGCGAATCATGACCGAAGAGGACAAGTATTTTTTTGACCTTTGGGGATACCTGGTCGTGGAGAACGCCCTGACCCCGGAGGAGGTGGCAGAGTGTAATAAGGTCATCGACCACCACAGGGAGAAGATCCGGCAGCGGTCTCTGGACGATCCCCTGGCGCGCGGGTCGAAGACCCTGACGGGGACGGGCGGACGGCTGGAGCTGACGGGCATGCTGGGGTGGGAGCGGCCCTGGTGCGAGCCGTTCCGAAGGCTGCTGGTCCACCCGAACATCGTCAACTCCATGTATGAGATGATGGGGCCGGGCTACCGGCTGGACCACGGCCCGCTCCTGATCGCCATGCGGGAGGGGAGCGAGGGGCATCAATTGCACGGCGCGGGGGAGCCGCTCAACGCCTGCGTGAACTATTTTCACCAGAACGGGAGGATGTTCTGCGGGGGGGTGACGGTGGCCTGGCAGCTCACGGATGTGAACCCCGGAGACGGGGGGTTCTGCTGCGTGCCGGGCAGCCACAAGTCCAACTATCGCGCGCCGAGGGGCGTGCTGACGGCCGAGAACGACCGGGGGGCCGTGAGGCAGGTGGTCATGAAGGCCGGGGATGTGCTGTTCTTCTGCGAGGGGACGTCGCACGGGACGCTCCCCTGGAAGGGGGCGGGCGAGCGGCGGTCGGTGCTCTACAAGTTCGCGGCGGGGTTCATGGCCCGCGCGGGCGGGCCTCACACGTCGCCGGAGAGCCGGTGGGGGGAGTTCACGAAGGACATGACCGAGGAGGAGCGAGCGGTGATGCTCGGCCCCTACGTGCACGGGCCGCAGCGGCACCAGATCGGGGCGAAGTAGAAAGGCGAAAGGCGAAAGGCGAAAGGCGAAAGGGACTGGGTTTTCCCTGGTCCTTTTCCCTTTCGCCTGTTTTATAAAGAGGACTTCCATGCCAAAATATGTCATCGAGCGGGAGATCCCCGGGGCCGGGAAGTTGTCCGCCCCGGAGTTGCAGGC
>CAYRZX010000362.1:0-7058 GCA_964428665.1 uncultured Gemmatimonas sp. | reverse complement strand
ATATCCGATGTTGTGAGGCTGATCGAGGCGCAGGAGGCCTGGCGGCGGACGCAGACGATCAATCTGATCGCCAGCGAGAACGCCGTGAGCCGGGCCGTGCGCGACGTGCAGAATTCGGACTTCATGGGGCGCTACGCCGAGGGGCACCCCAATGAGGGGGACCAGATCAACCGGTATTACCAGGGCACGGCCAGGATCGACGAGGTCGAGCGGATGGCCCGCGAGGAGATGAGGCGTCTGTTTCGGTGCCGGCAGGCGGATGTCCGCCCGATCAGCGGCAACGCGGCCAACACGGCCATCGCCCTGGGCTACCTGCGGGGCGGGGACCCGATCATCGTCAACTCCACGGACGCCGGGGGGCACATCAGCCACAACACCATCGGGACGTTTGGCCGGCGCATTCAGACCCGGGGCAAGACGCTGACGCCGGGGAGGTCGAACTTCATCCCGCTCCACTTCTTCCCGCTGACGGAGGACCGCTACCACACGGACGTGCAGAGGAGCATCGACCTGATCGAGCAGGTCTCGCCCCGGATGGTCATCCTGGGCCGGAGCCTGTTCCTGTTCCCGGAGCCGGTCCGGGAGCTGTCCGGGGTGTGCCGGGCCAAGGGCATCCCGATCCTCTACGACGGGGCGCACGTCCTGGGGCTGATCGCGGGGGGGCAGTTCCAGGACCCGCTGCGCGAGGGGGCGACGTATCTGACGGCGAGCACGCACAAGACGTTTCCGGGGCCGCAGCGGGGGGTGATCTTAGCTGATCTGGAGGGGGAGGAGGAGCAGACCTACTGGCCTCCGGTGGACCGGGGGGTGTTCCCCGGCTCCTCCAGCAATCACCACCTCCACACCCTCCCGGCCCTGGTCGTGGCGGCGCGGGAGATGCAGGCGCACGGCCGGGCCTACGCCGCGCAGACGGTGGCCAACGCGCAGGCCCTGGGCCGCGCCCTGGACGAGCAGGGCATCCCGGCGCAGGCGAGGGCGTTCGGGTACACGAAGAGCCACCAGATCGCGGTGGATGTGTCGGCCTTCGGGGGTGGGGTGGAGGTGGCGCGCCGGCTGGAGCAGAGCGACATCATCGTCAACTACAACATGCTGCCGGGGGACCGGGACCCCCGCAACCCGTCCGGCCTGCGCGTCGGGGCGCAGGAGATGACGCGGTTCGGGATGGGGGAGGCGGAGATGGGGCAGGTCGCGGAGTTCACGGCCGCGGCGATCAAGGGGAAGGACGTGAAGGCGGAGGTGAACCGGTTCCGGGGGAGGTACGTGGAGATGCAATACGTTTAGCGGGGAGAGGGAAGGGTAGAGACGATTATGACCGTACGGCTATTTGCTGCTGTAGCACTTCTTCTGACACTCTGTACGGGACAGGGCGGGGCAGAGTCCTATCCGGCGAGCGTCCAGGGTATCGTGGACGACCCGGATGTCACCTATCACACCTCGTTCCGGGTGGCGTGCGACGAACGGCTGTGGAACCGCATTCTGGACAATCCTCAGGTGTGGGACAAGCTCTGGCGCATTTATCACTTCAAGCCCCATTACACGGTGACCGCGTCGGGCGCGTCGGCGCACATCACCGCCCCCAGGGGGGCGGTCGGCGATCTGACGCTCCTGTCGAAGTCGGGCGGTCGGCGGGTCTACCTGGGGCGCGGCGCCCTCCATCACCCCAGGGTCCCTCAGCTCCCCCTGGCCCGGATGGCCCTGGTCATCCACGCGCAGCACAGCGCCGGGGGCACGTCGGGCACGGTGGCCCTTTACCTCCAGGCCGAGAGCGCGGTGACCCGTCCGATCCTGAGGAGTCTCTCCGCCCCGGTGACGGAGCACATCGGGCGCATGACCGACCTCTACATCCAGGCCTTCAAGGTCATCATCGACGACGCCGCACATCACCCTTACGGGCGCGTCTCGTCCACGGACACGCCGGAGGCGAGGGAGGTTGTGCGCGTATTATTTCAGTAGGGGCGACTCTGTGAATCGCCCCTGCGTCGCCCCTACATCGAGGTTTCCTATGTCTGTTCGCTATGGCAAAGGCTCCGTGCATCCGTCGGAGGCGCGCGAACTGCGGGACGAGGCGACGGGGGGGCGCATCGTCCAGGTCACGGACCACCCTTCGATCAATCATCATCTGTACTTTCTGACCTCCTCTTTCACCCCCGACCAGAAGGGGGTGGTCTTTGCCTCCTATCGTTCGGGGGAGGCGCAGTACTACCGGGCCGGGTTCCCGGAGGGGGAGATCGTCCAGGTCACGGACACGGCGGGGATCGGCGGGTATTCGGGCATCCTGTCGGAGGACGGGGGGACGCTGTATTACACGGCTGCCGGGGCGGTGCGGGCGGTGGACCTGAGGACGCTGGAGGACCGGGTCCTGGCCTCGTGGGAGGGGGGGCAACTGGGCGAGTGCAGCCTGAGCGCGGACGGGCAACGGATTGTCACGGCAATGAAGAGAAAGGGGGTGTCGTATCTCACCGTTACGGAAACGGATGGGTCCGGAGGGGAGGTCATCTTTGAGTGCCCGCGCACGATCATCCATCCGCAGTTCCATCCGACGGACCCGGATGTGATCGAGTACGCCCAGGACCCGGCCCCCCGCATGTGGCTCATCCGCCGGGACGGGAGCGGGAACACGCGCCTCTATGAACACGGGAACGACGAGTTCGTGGTCCACGAGACCTTTCTGGGGCCGGGGGAGGAGCTGATCTTCACGGTCTGGCCCTATGCCCTCAAGCGGATGAATCTCCGGACGCGGGAGGTGGCGACGATCGCGGCGTTCAACGCCTGGCACATCGCGTCGGACCGGCGGGGGGGGCGCGTGCTGTGCGACACGAACCACCCGGACATCGGGCTGCAGTTAGTGGACGTGGCCACGGGGCAGAGGCGGACTCTGTGCCGTCCGGGGAGCTCCAACGGGGGGAGCCAGTGGAGGAAGAGCCGGTACGCGCTGAAGGAGGACTGGGAGGCCGCGTCGCGGCAGGACCGGGAGCGGAGTCTGTCGTGGATGGAGATGAAGGTGGACACGGTCTACGGGCCGCAGTGGACGCACCCGCACCCCTCGTTCAGCCCGGACGAGGGGTGGGTGGCCTACACGTCGGATGTGAGTGGGGAGCCGCAGGTGTACGCGGTGGAGATAGGCTGAAGACAATCGCGAAGGTCATTTTGAAAATCAGAGCCGATAGCGGTTCGCTATCGGCTTTTTTATGGCTCTGATGGGGATTCAAGCCGGCCTGTCTCCGCTGATTTTGATCACGCAGGCCTCGTCCGGGAGGACGGCAGCCGCATTCTCCTTTAAAACCCTCTCGATCTGCGCAAGGCCGGCGTGGTAGTCCTCATCTGAAATGGTGACCAGTTGAGAGGTGTGGACGCGCTGGCGCGCATTTTCGGCGAAGGCCTGAAGGGGTCTCTCCGAGGCGCGGGGCAGCAGCTCCATCCGGACGTTTGCAAATCCTGTCTTCTGGAGGAGGCTCTGGAGTTCCTCTTTGGGGAGGAAGTCCTGGAGGTCCTTCTCCCAGGCCGCCGGGAAGAAGCGGTAGATGAGCCAGCCGGGCATGTCGCGCGGGCTGATGTTGAGCAGGACGAACCGGCCTCCGGGCCGGAGGGCGCGGAAGACCTCGGAGATCAGGGAGCGTCTGTCCTGCACGTGGTGGAAGGAGTATTGGCTGGTGGCGAAGTCGAACGATTCGTCTTTGAAGGGCAGGCTTGCGCCGTCCCCCTGTATCCAGCGGATGTCGCGAGACTTCTTTTGAGCCTGGCGCAGCATGCCTCTGAAGCGGTCCAGGCCGATCAGCCGGGCAGAGGGCGTGTGGGCGCGATCCGCGACGAGCTGATTCCCCGTTCCGCAGCCGATGTCGAGGATGGACAGCGGCCCTGTTCCGGGACGCTCCTTCAGGAAAGCGAGGAGGTCAGGATCGACCTCTTTCTTTCGGAAGGGGTGCGCGTCGTAGGCGTCGGCGATGGCGTCGTAGTTGACTCGCTGGGACATGGGGTGCGTCTCACTAACCAGCCTCAATCTTCATTACTTCTATTGCTAAAGATCGCTTTCTTTAACCATTTGATTTTTAATTTTTTGCTCAATTATATCGACTTCGCCATTAGCTAATTTCCGTTTTTCTTTTCTAAAACGAGCACCCACTGAGGATACCGCCTGGAGCCAGCATTGCGAACGATACTGGCTCTGGCCATCGTCTGGAGCAGGTTTCGCACTTTATTCCGCTTCTGTGCGTCATCAAGTATGTCCGACAGTTTGTCCAGAAGCAACCCGTCGATGTCTTCCCGGCTGGCCTTGCGATACTGCTTCAAGTATCCGATAATCAGTTGTTTGTAGTGCTTGTCGTCGAATGCCCGATTTCTGATGTACTGGATTTTATCGCCGGTGGATGAGGCAATGTGAGCAGCGACGAACAAATTTGGATAACGTCCCTCGATAAGGTGGCGCTTGCGCAGATCAACAACATCCTCCTTTTCGATGGGCTGTCGTTTCTGAATGCGGTCGAGCAAGATCACTGTCTGTAAAGGCAGGTCTTGGTGATCCATGAGCAAGGAGGTGTAGTTGGGGTCGATCACTTTTCCGTGGATCGTTACCACGACTTTGTCCGATTGGTTCAGGTCGAAGTCCGGCAACTGAAATGTTCGTAAGTTCGCTCCTCACCTTCCAGCCGCCAGGTAATCTGCGCGACCGCCGGTTGCAGGTGGTGCGTGGCCTGTGTGCGACCCAGCAACAACAGTGAGGTTCGGGTCACACGCCCGGCGCTCGTCAGCCTGGCGCGGTCGAGAAAGGTTTCCGTCGACCAGGAGTCGATGTCCCGTGCAAAGGGTTTGGCCTGGTTCTTTGCTCGGAAATTGACACGAGCGGCAGCGACTGCATCCGGGTCGAGTTCGTTCAGTAAAGCTTCCGGACAGATGGCCGCCGACCAATCTTCCGTCTGGTTCTGCGCTCGAATCGCTTCGAGTTCGTGCAGCGCCAATGGTCCGACCGATTCTCCATCGCGGCCGTACCAGTGGCCTTGCCACGCAATCGGCATGCCGGGCGGTGCGGGCGGAATCTGGAACAGCACCACCCGGCCTTCCGGATGCGGTACGGCGTGGATGTCGAGAAACGTAAATCCGCCGGTCATCTGGGCGGCGACTTCCTGCTTGAGATGATTCAGGTCCGCCGGATTTTCGCGATAACGGCTGCCGACAATAGCGCGGTCGCCATTTCGTACGCCGAACACCAGCCAGCCGCAAGGCTGCCCCTTCAGGTTCGCCTCGTTGGCCAGAGCCGAGACATACCAACCGAGCTTATGGAAGTCATAGTTTTGCCTGGCTTCCTTGAACTCGACCCATTCGGTCTCGTGCGGCAACCTGCGAATCTCATCGAGCAGGGCCAGGAGTTCGGTGTCGGTCATACTCACGCCTGTCCTTCAAACAGCGCCTCCAGATGCGCCGCCACTTCACGCGCGATCTCCTCCCGCAGGCGCGCGTCCGCAATCTCGCTGATCAAATCCTCAATTTTTGCCATGAGTCCCTTTCTTACCGACGTTCGTCGAGGCGCGAACACGGCGCGCGTACTTGCCACGCGCCAGCGTCCCGAAATCAGACCGTTTATATTCCGGTCTCAGCCAGTCGTTCAGTTCTGACTTAACCTTCTTCATGTCGAATTTCATGAGAGCATTCAGCGGCGATTGGCAAAGGTTTGGAAGTGATTGTGTACAAACAATAAAATGGGGTCATCCGGCGGCGGAGTCAAGGGGATTTTCGAGAGCGGACAGAGGGCGCTTGACACGGGGATGGGATTATTATACCTTCCGCTCACACCCTGCTGAAGTCGGCCTCGAAGGTCTTGATTTCGGAGGCGGCGAGGACCTGTTCGATGGCGGGGTCGAGGTCCAGGCCGGCCTCCATGTTTCGCACGGTCTGGGCGTTGGCGTGGGTCTCCGGGTGGCGGGGGACGAAGAGGGAGCAGCAGTCCTCGTAAGGCTCGATGGAGATGTCGTAGGTCCCGATGCGCTGGGCGGCGGCGATGATCTCTTCTTTGTCCTCGCCGGACAGGGGGCGGAGGACCGGGAGGGTGGCGACCTCGTTGATGGCCAGGATGTTGCTCAGGGTCTGGGAGGCCACCTGGCCGATGTTCTCGCCGGTGACGAGGGCCTTGGCCCCCTCCCGGAGGGCGATGCGCTCCGCGATCCGGAGCATGGCCCGGCGGTAGAGGATGACGCGGTGGGAGGCGGGGGCGCCCGACATGATCTTCTCCTGGACGGCGATGAAGGGGACCAGGTAGAGGGTGGAGCGGTACTGGTGGCGGGTGAGGACGGAGACGATCTCCTCGACGTTGCGCTGGGAGTTCCGGTCCGTGTAGGGCTGGCTGTGGAAGTGGACGAAGACGATCTCCACGCCCCGTTTCATGATCTTGTAGGAGGCCACGGGGGAGTCGATGCCGGAGGAGAGCAGGCTCACGGCCCGACCGCTGACGCCCAGGGGGAGGCCCCCGCGGCCGCGCAGCCGTTCGGTGAACAGGAGGGCGATCTTCTCGACGATCTCGACGTAGCAGGTCAGGTCGGGGTTCTTGAGCTGCACTCTGGCCCCGGAGCGGAGGCGGACGGCCTCTCCCACGTCGGCGTTGATCTGCACGGAGGTGAGGGGGTAGCCCTTCTCGGACCGCTTGGCGTCGATCTTGAAGGTCGCGAATTTGAGGTCTCTGACCAGGGACCAGGCGGTCTCCCGGACGGTCTCGATGTCCTGGCCGCAGACCACCGCCGGGGCGGCGTAGGCGACGCCGAAGACGGTCTGGAGCCGGCGGGCGACGGCGTCCGCCGGGGAGTCGGTCTGAAGGGCGACGAGGAGGCGGCCGGAGATGCGGCGCGCGGCCTTGAACGGCAGGCCGGAGAGGGCTTTGCGGATGTTGGCGCAGAGCTGCTCCTCGAACCGGTCGCGGTTGCGCCCCTTGAGGCCGATCTCGTGGTAGTGGACGACGAAGATGCGGTCGGAAACATCAATCATGGCCTACCCTACCACCGGCGCCTCAGAGACCTCCTTCCGGATTGCCACTTTTCTTGCTCGTCCAAGAAAAGTGGCACAAAAGAAGGACGCTC
>CAYRZX010000361.1:0-7083 GCA_964428665.1 uncultured Gemmatimonas sp. | reverse complement strand
GACCACGCCCGCGCCCTGTTCCTCTGGTACGGGGAGTGCCGGGGCCACGGCCACGACGACCTGCTGGACATCGGCCTGTTCGCTAAAGGGTTGAGCCTGATGCAGAGCCTGGGCTACCCCCGGTCCTGGCACTACTGCCTGGACTGGGAGAAGAACTGGGCCACGCACTACAAGGTGGGCATCGGGGGGCTGGAGGAGGGCGTCAGGTACAGAGGCGTCGCCCGGCTGATCGCGGACCTCGGCCCCGTCCAGGTCGCCGAGGCCTGCGGAAACCCCTACGTCGAGACGACCGATCCGCATCGTCGTTACACGGCGATAAATCGCCGTGCTACAGATCACCTCAACGCGCCACACGTCTACAGCCGCACCGTCTTCCTCCTCGACCTCTCCGACGAAGACTGCTGCGTCGTGGACCTCTTCCGCGTCCGGGGCGGGACGGAGCACGTCTGGAGCTTCCACGGCCCGCCGGGTCACACGACGACGGAGGGCCTGGCCCTGACGCCCCAGCCCGGCGGGACGGCCGCCGGGCCGGACATCGGTTACGGCGAGGTGGAGAAGGTCCGCGAGAAGGCCTTCAGGGCCCTCTGCTACATGGATCAGGTCTCCCGCGCGCGGCCTGACGGCCCGTGGGCCGCAGACTGGGCATTGGGAGACGATCTCGACACACGCCTGCGCGTGACCCTCCTCTCCCCCTGCGGGGTCGAGGTGATCGCCGCGAAGGGCCGCTCTGTCTCCGGCGGCAGGCCCTACGAGCTGGACTGGGTCCTGGCGCGTTCAGCGTTCAGCGTTCAGCGTTCAGCGTTCAGCACTCAATTCGTCTCCCTCATCGAGCCTTACTGCGGGGCCCGCGCCGTGAAATCGGTCACGCCCCTCGACATCCAGGGCCCTCAGGACGCCCCCTTCCCGCCGGTCGCCCTGCGCATCGAGGCGGAGGGGCAGACGCACACCGTCCTCGCCACGTCCGCGCCGCACGCGCTGCATCGCATCACAGGCGGAATCGCCTTTCAGGGGGAATATGGGGTCGTGTCTGAAAGAAACGGCCAGTTACACGCCGTCACCCTGATTGGGGCCACGCGGATGGAGGTGGCAGGCTGGACGGTGGAGGCGGAGCGGGGATGGATCGAGGCGGAGATCGAGGCCGTGGACCGGGATCAAAACACGGTGACAGTCAGCCTGCCGTCCGACGCCTTTGAGGTTGGGCGCTTCGTCACGATCCTCAATGACGCCCGGAGCGTCGCCTATCGCACAGAAGAAGTCCGAGAGGAGAACGGGAGGACAATCCTGCGCCTGGACCAGGCCCCGAAGATCGGCGAGGGTCTCGCGACCGGGTTCCGGGACAGGGTGGTGGGTCGCGACCTCATGGGAGCGACAGGTTGGGGGGAGATCGAGACCTCCACCCTCTTCCCCCTGGCGGGCATCTCCGGCTTCCGCTACTACCACGGCGCCCGGCTGACGGACGCAGCGGGGAGACACGAATATCGCGTGGCCGACCTCCGCAGGCTGGACCGGGAGGCCCCCTATCGCGTCTACCTGGACCCTGATCTCCACCCCGGCCTGACGGCGAAGAAGCTGCGGCAGGTCTTCGCCCCTGAGGGTCACGAGGCGATCTTCCATCTCTATGACTTCGGCGTCGGGGACCGCCTCCGCATCCCCGTGACGGCGGTCGTCACGTTTTCAGGGCAGGGACACCAGGTCCGGGCGAACGCGCCGGTGAGGGTGAGGGCCTGACCGCTTACAGATTTTACCCACGTGAAAGCCCACGTTTCTAAACGTGGGATGAAACGTGTCTCTTTTGATTTTGACTTTGGTTCTTTGAACCCGTATATTTGTGTCTATGAAACAAACTTATAGACACAAACGAACTTCGGTATTTTTGATCAACTACCACTTCGTCTGGATACCCCGCAGGCGTCGTCCGGTGCTGGTGGGGAAGGTCCGCAGTCGCCTGGATGAGCTTCTTAGGGAGAAATCCAATGAGTTGAAATGCGACATCCTGGCGCTGGAAATCCTGTCCGACCACCTGCACCTGTTCATTTCAGCGCCCCCCGAATTGGCTCCACTGCAAATCGTCCATCGTCTGAAAGGGTATTCATCAAGGGTCCTGCGAGAGGAGTTTCCTTTTCTTTTGAAGCTCCCCTCGATGTGGACCCGGTCATACTTTGTGTCTACGGCAGGCAACGTATCCTCCGAGATGATCCGCAGATACATCGAAGAACAGACCAAACAGGACTGATGCCCTACATTGTCCGAAAATTGAAGGTCGGCAAGACTGACCAACTGGATAGGCTGGCTCTGGCATCGGGAGACCTCTACACCCGTGCCCTGGTCTATTTCTGGCGCGTCGTCAGGAAGAAAGGGATATGGCTGTCTCCCAATGCCCTGATGAAGATTTTCGGGTCGGATGCGCTTCACTCTCAGTCTGAACAGGCGATCATCCAGACCTTTTGCGCTTCCCTGAAGTCGTGGAGGATACGTCGAAAGATCGACCCGAAGGCCAAGCCCCCAAGAAGACGCAGGCGGTTTTTCAAAGTGATCTGGAAGTCGTCTGCCATTCGCGTCAAGGGCGGATGGCTGATTCTGTCTAACGGCAAGGGCAACGTCTCCCTCAACATCCCCTGGAGGTGGGATATGCCCAAGCAGATTGAGATTGGATGGGATGGAAGGCAGTACGAACTTCGGGCTATCTACGGCCAGGAGATCGACAACCAGATCGTCGGAACGGGAACGGCAGGGGTCGATCTTGGAGAAATCCACTCCGCTACGACCTTCGATGGACGGGAGGCCGTGATCTATAACGGGCGTCTCCTCAGATCCAAAAGGAGATACCAGAACAAGGTTAAGGCTCAAATCGCCAGTCGCCTGGATACCCTCAAGCGCGACTCCCGACGATGGCGCAGGCTGAAGCGGTCGAAGGGCCGTCAATTCAGAAGGCTCCAAAATCAGGTCCGAGACATCCAGCACAAGACCTCGCGAGCCATTGTCTCCACCCTGAGCCAAACAGGGGTGCAGACGCTCGTGATCGGAGACGTGCGGGACATCCGAACGGACCTGGACTACGGCAAGAAAACCAACCAGAAGCTCCACCAGTGGACCTTTGGGACAATACGCTGGCAACTCTCCTACAAGTGGGAGCACATCGGCGGGAAGGTCGTCCTTCAGGAAGAGCGAGGAACGTCCTCCACGTGTCCGAAGTGTAGATGCAGAAGAAAGCCCAACGGACGGAGTTTCAAGTGTGGCTGTGGGTTTCAGACTCATCGGGACGCCGTAGGCGCCATCAACATTCGGAACAAGTATCAGGACTGCGGTCCTGTAGTTGGGGACATGGCACCCCCCATGCGAGGCGTCAGATTTTATCCACACCTCGCGTGTAGCTCGGTGGCTTAGGTCTACTACCGAGAATCCCACGAATTCATTCGTGGGAGTGTCAACTCTCATATCGCCTCCCGAACACCCCGGCAAAGGCGAAGAAGTCCTCGAAGTCGATCACCCCGTTTTTGACCATGTCGAATTTTGCAAGGTCCCCCGTCGCCCTCTCCCCGAACGCCCCGGCGAACAGGAAGAAGTCCTCGAAGTCCACGGCAAGGTCCCCGTTGAAGTCCCCCGGACGCTCCAGGGCCTTCGGGTCCGCGCGGAAGGCATAGGGGGACATAAACGGCCCGTCGAACGCCCCGTCGTTGGCCCGCACGCGCAGATAGTAGGTCCCTCCGTCCGTCAGCTCGCGAGTAATGGTCCAGGCCGTCAGCCCCTGCTCCGTTGACTCGTTCCCCTCCTTCACCCCCACCGCCGAGGCCACCACGTCCGCGAAGTCCTGCCGCGCCGACACCTGGAAGGTGTAGGTCAACGCCATCTCCTTGGGCGTCTTCGCATTCTCCACGACAAAGGTCGGCATCAGCGGCTTTCCCTGGACGCCCCGGAAGACCGGGGCCGTCGGCGCATTCCTCAGCGAGGGTGTCAGCGCAATGGCCTCGGACCTCGGCCCCTCGTTCCCCGTCCGGTCCAGCGCCGTCACCGCGTAGCGATAGGTCGTCTCGTCCGTCAACCCCTCGTCCGGGAACCTCGCCAGGGTCAGGTTGGAGGCGATCAGTCGCGGCGTCTCGTCCCCCGTCCCCCGGTAGACGTTGTAGCCCGCTATGTCCGCCTCCGAGTTGGCCCGCCAGTTGAGCACGGCAGTCCGGCTGCCGGCCTGACCCAGAAGAAACCGCACGGGCGCTGGAGCCACGGTGTCTCGCACGGCTGCGGTGATGAACGAGACCGTCCTGCCCCCCTCCGGCCTGAGGACCGGACCGTTCCCGGACCGGTCAATAGAACTGACCCGCAAAAAGTAGGTCGTAGCTGGTTTGAGGTTGGTCAGCGTCACCCGGTGCGCGGTCACGGCCTCCGCCGACCCCACGTTGAAGTCGAGCGTGGCCGCGGCCGCGCCGAAGCGCACCGCGCTGTCGGACAACTCATCTGTGGCCCACGTCACCGTGGCCGTCTGGTCGGTCACAGCGGAGACCTGCGGATCCCCGACGATCCTGGGTGGCGTCGTGTCGGGCGCGGGATCGGTGGTGAAGGTCAGCGACGATGACCACGTCGGCCCGTTGTTCGAGGCGTCCAGAGACCCGGCGCGGAACGAGTAAGCCATGTTCGCCGTCAGGTTCGTCAGTGTCACCCGATGCTCCGTCACCGCCTCAGGAACCGACCGGACCTGCGCCGTCTCCGTCCCCGGCCCGTACTCCACCGTCGAACTGCCCGGCTCATCCGTTCGCCAGGTGACCACCGCCTGCCGGTCGCTCTTGTAGGAGATCGCGGGGCTGCTCAGGATCTTCGGCGGCGTCACGTCCACCTCCGCCGCCGTGGACCCCACCGCCCGCTTGCTCCGGGTCGGCCCGTTGCGGGACGGGTCCGCAGACCCCACCGTGAAGGTGTAGGCCGTGCCCGACGTCAGCTTCGCCAGCACGATGCGATGCCTCGTCACCGGCGTGCCGTCCTCGGCCCGGCTGACCGTCCGCTCCCCCGGACCGTACTCCGCGAAGCTGTCCGACGCCTCGTCCGTGGCCCATTCGAGGGTCAGGGAGCTGGACGTGGACCCGGTCACGGTCGGCCCCGACAGGATCACCGGCGCCTGCCGGTCCGCCTGGGGCGCGGTCACGAAGCTCCCGTCCCCCCCCGGCGGCTGCAGGGCCAGCCCTCCCCCCTCCACGGGCTTGGTGGAGCGCGGGCCTCCCGAGGCCACCGTGTTCCCCGCCGCGTCCGCCGAGACGCACCGGAAGAGATACTGCGTGTTCAGGTCCAGCCCGGCCAGCGTGACCAAGTGCACCGTCACCAGCCTGGCGTCGAACACATCGCTCTCTAAGCCGGGCCGGTTGTAGTCCGCGAGCGTGGCATAGACCACCCGGCTGTTGGACAGCTCGTCCGTCACCCACCGCACCACCACATTGCCCCCGCTGATCTGCACGATCGGCCCCTCCACGATCACCGGCGGCGTCGTGTCCGCCACCCTCGTCGTGCGGACCAGGAGGTTCAGGGATCGAAGCCTGGTCCTGGGCGATGGGATCGTGATCGTCGGGTCCGTGGTCACCCCGTTCCCCTCCCGGTCCCGCGACGTGATCCGGTAGCGGTATTCCGTGCCGGGCAAAAGTCCGGTCAGCGTGACCGTGTGCGTCTGTTCCAGCGCCCCCTGCTCGATTCGGCCAGCGTTAAAGTCCCCTGTCCCATATTCCACCACCGCACTCGTCAGCTCATCCGTCGTCCAGACCAGCGTGGCCGTGTTGGCCGTCGCTTCGAGGACGGTCGGCGCCCCCACGATGTCGGGCGGGGTCGTATCCGGCGCGGCCAGCGTGCGCAACGTGCGCCACGCGCTGAACGTCCGGGGGTTTCGGGCCAGGTCCTGCGAACTGACGCGGAAGGTGTAGGTCGTGTCCGGCGTCAGGTTGACCAGCGTGATGCGATGCGCCGTGGCGGCCTCCGGCAACTGCTGCGCTAACCGAGAGGCCGTGGTATCCGACCCCGCTGCGTAATCGACCTGCGAGTCGCTCAACTCGTCCGTGCCCCACTCCACCACCGCCGCGCGGTCCGCCACCGAGGCCACCGTCGGCCCGGACGTGACGGCAGCCGAAATCGTGTCCGGCGCGGCCCGCGTCGTGAAGGTCAGGTCTCCCGCGCTCTTCGTCGGCCCGTTGCCCGTCGCGTCCGTCGAGGAGATCCGGTAGTGATACGTCGTGGCCGCGCTCAGGTCGGTCAGCCTTACCGAATGCCTCGTCGTGTAGGTCCTGGCCTCGCCCTGGACCTCTGACAGGTCCCCCGCCGTCCTGCCGAACTCCACCAGGCCGTTGGCCGGCTCGTCCGTGTCCCACCCGATCGTGGCCTCCTGGTGTGTGACGCGGGCCACGGAGGGTGGGCTGACCAGGCGTGGGGAAGTCCTGTCCACCAGGGTGTCAGCCAGCGTCGTGACATCGAAGAGGCCGCTCTCCCGGGCATTGCCCGCCGCATCGGCGGATCGGACCTTAAACCCGTAGCGCGTGGCGGGCCTCAGGTCGCTCACGCTGACGCTGTGCCTCTGGACCAGACCCGGCACACTCCGGGACTGGATCAGACTGTCGGGCGGCCCATAGACCACCTCGCTGGCGCTGATCTCGTCCGTGACCCAATCCACCGTGAAGCCGATAGCCGTCCGGACCGTCACGGCCGGCCCCTCCAGGATCGTGGGCGCAACCGTGTCCCTGACGGTTAGCGTGGTGAAGTTCAACACCTCGCTGACCACAGACAGACGGGCCAGACCCGCAGAGCGCACCCTGTAGAAATAGGTCGTGCCGGGCGACAGGCCCGTCAGCGTGACCGCGTGCTCCTTCTCCGCGCCGGGCACGGTCACCACGCGAGTCGAGATTACGGCCGCCGTGTCGTACTCCACCTCGCTGCTGCTGACCTCGTCGGTCTTCCACAGGACGGTCGCCCGGTCCTGTCCGGTCCCCTGCACGATAGGGCCTTGCAGGATCACAGGGGGCGTCGTGCGGGCAGCGGCCCGCATCCTGAAGCTGAACACATCGCTGGAGTCGGCCCCGCCGGGACCGCCCGAGATCACCCGGTAGAAATACTCCGTGCCCG
>CAYRZX010000360.1:2042-7105 GCA_964428665.1 uncultured Gemmatimonas sp. | reverse complement strand
GCGCCACAGCCGTCTCCTCCGCGCCCCCTGCCGCAGGAACAGCCGCCGGCGCGGGGCCACGACCTCGCCCGTGAGGAGCCGGTGGAGGCGTTCGGGATGGTTCGTGATGACGCCGTCCGCGCCGACCTGGATCATCTTCTGCATGGCGATCTCCTCGTCCACCGTCCAGACCCAGAGGGACATGGCCCGGCGGTGGACCTCGTCCGCGAGAGAGGGGGTGACCGCGAGATAGGACAGGGCCAGGGCATTGGCCCCCACCTGAAGGGCCTTCTTGACCAGGCTGCGGCCCCGCCAGCGCGTGTGACCCACCGGCATGCGTCCAACCAGGAGGGCCGCCGGGATGCGCCGCTCCAGCTCCCGGACCTCCTTGACCGATGCCGGGTGAAAAGACTGAAGGATGACGTCCTCCATCGCCCGGAGGTCCCGGATGGCCTCGATCACCCGCTCCGAGATGCCCCTCGGTTTGACCTCGATCAGCAGCGGGACGCGCCTGCGAGTCAGCTCCAGCACCTCCTCCAGCGTGGGGACGCGCTCGCCGGCGAAAGAGGGGGCGAACCAGCGGCCCGCGCTCAATCGACGCGCCTCCGCCAGCGTCATGTCCCTGACGGCCCCGTACCCGTCCGTCGTCCGGTCCACCGTGGCGTCGTGCAGGACGACCAGGTGTCCGTCCCGCGTGGCGTGCACGTCGATCTCCACCAGGTCCACGCCTAAGTCCAGCGCCCGCTCCACGGCCGCGAGGGTGTTCTCCGGGGCCATCCCCGACGCCCCCCGGTGAGCGATGCTCAGAGTACGGTGTCCAAAAGGCACGATTTATACCACCCTCTCCGCCCTCAACTCCGCAATCTCCTCATCCGTCATCCCCAGCAGCCCCTTCAGGATCTCCTCCGTGTGCTCCCCCAGGCGAGGGGCGGGCTGCGTCGCGTCCACGGCCTCGCGGGAGAACTTGAGCGGAGAGCCTGGGACCTTCAACCCCTCGCCCCCCCGGTGCCCCACCTCCACGATCATGTCGCGGGCGTTCACGTGGGGGTCGTTCACGACCTGGTCGATCCGGTGGATCGGCCCGCAGGGCACGCCCGCGGCCTCCAGAACCTTCAGCCACTCCGCGACCGTTCGCTCCCGGAGCCGCTCGTTCAGGAGGGACGCCAGCGCCTCGCAGTGCTCGGTCCGGCTCGCGTTGGTGCTGAACCGGGGGTCCTCGATCAGGGCGTCCAGCCCCAGGGCGCGGCAGAGCCTGGCCCAGAGGCCGTTGTTCCCCGCGCCCACGACTAAGTGTCCGTCCGACGCCTCGAAGAACTGGAAGGGGGTGATGGTGGGATGGCGGGAGCCGAGGGGGCCGGGCGGGACCCCCTCCACCACGTAGCGCGCGACGGCGTTCTCCAAGAGGGCGATCTGGCAGTCCAGCATGGCCACGTCTACGGCCTGGCCTCCCCCCCCGCGCCCCCGCGCGTAGAGGGCCGTCAGGATGCCGATCACGGCGAACAGGGAGGCCGACAGGTCCGCGATGGAGTTCCCCACCTTGACCGGCGGCCCCCCGAGGTTCCCGGTGATGCTGGCGACCCCGCTCATGCCCTGGATGATCACGTCATAGGCAGGTCGCTTCGCGTAGGGCCCGGTCTGCCCGAAACCCGACACGGAGGCGTAGATCAGGCCGGGATGATCGGCCCTCAACGTCTCCGCATCCAGCCCGAAGCGGGCCATGGTGCCGGGCCGGAAATTCTCGATCAGGACGTCGCACCGCCCGGCCAGCCGCCGGACGAGAGCGGCCCCTCTCGGATGGGAGAGGTCCACGGTGAGGCCCCTCTTGCCCCGGTTGACGCTGATGAAATAGGCGCTCTCGCCACGGAAAAACGGCCCGAACCCCCGCGATTCGTCCCCCGTGCCCGGCATCTCGACCTTGATGACCTCCGCGCCGAGGTCCGCTAAGACCATCGACGCGAACGGCCCGGCGAGCACCCGGCTCACGTCCAGGACGCGGATACCGTGCAGAGGACCTGCCATGTCATCCTTTCTTCTGCGCGACGTAAAATCGTTCCTTGTCTTCAAACGCCGTGAACGGCCAGGGCCCCTTGCCTGCCTCGATCCGACGCCGGCTGTTGTAGTAGATCAGGCCCAGCCCGGCCTGGCGAATCGCCCGTTTGTAGAACCGCGGGGAGAGGACCTGCATGTAGTAGACCTCCAGGTTGTCCCCGGTGTAATACGCCTCCCCGACCTCCCGCTCCGGGATGGGGCGTCGGAGGAGCCTCGACAGGCAGAGCCGGAGAAAGAGCCGGGCCCGAAACAGGGCAAATCGGTTGAGCGCAAAGATCGAGTGCGTGGTGAAGATGAAGACGCCGCCCGGCCTCAGGACCCGATGGACCTCCCGGAGGGCCTTCTGCTTGCCCCCCCGGCCCGGCAACAGTTCGATGCCGTTGTAGGAGAAGAGGGCCGCGTCGAACGTCCCGTCCGGGAACCGGAGGTCCGCCGCATCCATGACCGCATAGCGCACGCCCAGCCCTGCCGAGAGGTCCTGCGCCCGCCGGATCATGGCGGGGGAGAGGTCGATGCCCGTGACCCGGTAGCCCATCTGCGACAGGGGGATCGTCGTGCGCCCCGTCCCGCAGCCGATGTCCAGGACCTCTGCCCCGGCCGGGAAGTGCCGCCGGCAGAGGATCTCCTCGGAGGGCCAGAGCCCCACCTTCGAATAGTGGTTGATCACCCAGGCGTGGGAGTAGCCCCGGACGACCAGGTCGCGAATAGGTTGCATGACCACTTATTATACCACCCGAATCGCCCCTCCGTCAAGCAGAAGTTGCAAAGCGGTCGGACGTCTGTCCCCGGAAAGGCCTCGCTTGCGTTTGCCCTTGACTTGCCCCCGCCGTTTCTTTATGTTTTTGGACTGCTGATAAATAGGTGAAGAAGGAGGGTTCGTTGATTCGTATCTCCGGCCCCTTTCGAGTCCGCGCGGGTGTCTGGGCCCTGGTCTGCGCGCTCTCCGCCGGGGGGTGTGCCACCACGCGCTATGAGGCCGAGGAGACCCCTCCGCCTGTCCCGGGTCCGCCCCGCACCCAGGCGGATACCGCGTCTGTGGACACGGCCCGGACGGCCGTCCCGACGGAGATCGACAGCCTGAAGGCCCTCCTCTCCGGCCAGGCCCAGAAACTGGCGGACCTCGAAGCCATTCAGACCGAACTGTCCGGCAAGGTCGCCCTGCTCAACGACCGGATCAGGGCGCTGGAGGACCGCCTCCAGGCGTCCCTCTCGCCCCCCCCGGCCCGCCCCGCGCGGGGCCGGAGCAGGTCAGCCCCTCCGCCGCCCTCCGCCGCGAGCCGCGTCAAGACGCTCTACCAGACCGCCCTCCGCGACTTTGAGGCCCGGCGCCTGGAGAGCGCCCTCAAAGCGTTTTCCGAGGTGCTCGCCGTCGCCCCGAAGGACGACCTGGCCGACAACGCGCAGTACTGGATCGGGGAGTGTTACTGCGGCCTGGGAAAGCACGAGCAGGCGATCAAGGAGTTCCAGAAGGTCTTCACCTACTCGGATACAGAGAAGGACGACGATGCCCAGTTCAAGATCGCCCGCTGCTTCATCGACCTGGGCGACGACGACAGGGCCGTCATCGAGCTCAAGAGACTGACGGTCGACTACCCGGAGAGCGAATACCTCAGGCGCGCCGAGGGCCTGCTCCGGGACCTCCGGGATCACAAGAGGCAACGGACAAAGTGAAAAGGATGTGTCAGAGGTACGCCCTGATTGCGGGCGCGTTGGCGGCGTTGGCGGCGGGATGCGGCGGGACAAAGGCCGTCCCTCAGCGAGATGCGCAGTCCTACTTTGACGAGGCCCAGAGAGAGCTGGCGCAGAAGCACTGTCTGAAGGCCGCGGAGCTGTTTCAGAGGGTGGTCATCAACTTTCCGGGATCTGTCCTGGCGGACGACGCCCAGTTCGGGGTGGGGGAGGCCAAGCTCTGCGCCAAGGACTACACGGAGGCCGTCTTCGAGTATCAACGCCTGATCGACGAATACCCCAACAGCCCGCTCGCCGCCGAGGGCCGCTACAAGATCGCAGTCTGTTACGCGGAGCAGTCCGGCGGCATCTACCTCGATCAGACGGAGACGAGGAAGTCCATCGCCGAATACCAGCGTTTTATCGACGACTACCCGGACAGCCGGCAGATCCCGGACGCCCGGAAGGAGATGTTGAAGCTCAAAAGCAAGCTGGCGGCGAAGGACGCGCGCATTGCCGAAGACTACCTGAAGTGGGGCTACCCGGAGTCAGCGCGGGTCTACTATCAGCGCATCCTCGACGCCTACGGAGACACCCCCTGGGCGGAGGACGCCCGGTTGGGGCTGGCCGTGGTGAAGGCCAGAAAAGGGGAGATCGACGCGGCCCTGGCGGACCTGCGACAGCTCCTGTCCGACGGGGTGTCCGCAACGACCCGGAAGCGGGCGCAGGAGCAGATTGAGGAAATCGAAAAAAAACACGAAACGTCCCGGAAAGACTTTGGACCCAAGCCCGGAGCAACGGGTCGGCCTCCTGGGGGGGGTGTTCGACCCGGTTCATAACGGCCATTTGATCGCGGCAGAGGCCGCCCGGGAGGCCTGCGGGCTGAGGCGGGTGATGTTCATCCCGGCGGCTGACCCTCCCCACAAGCGCTACACCGGCATAGCCTCCGCAGAGGCGCGGGCCGAGATGGTCCGCCTGGCCATTCAGGACCACCCCTGCTTTGAGCTGTCGCCCATCGAACTCCGCCGCGCCGGGCCGTCCTACACGGTCGATACGCTGTCCGAGCTGCGCCAGACCCTCGGCGAAAAAATCGGCCTCTCCCTGATCATCGGCGCTGACAACGTGACGGAGATCGGCGCCTGGCATCGCCCGGACAGGATTCTGAGCCTGGCGACGGTGGTCGTCGTCCGTCGCCCCGGCGCAACCCCGGACCGGGCCGACCCGGCGCTGACGCGGGGGATGCGCTTTGTGGAGACCCCCTTCATCGAGATCTCCTCGACCGACATCCGGAGACGCGTCCGGGAGGGGAGGTCGATCCGCTACCTGGTCCCCCGCGAGGTCGAAAACTACATCTATGAGCACGGGCT
>CAYRZX010000360.1:0-1942 GCA_964428665.1 uncultured Gemmatimonas sp. | reverse complement strand
TATGAGGTTATCTTGGACTCCTCCGCCGTCGGCGTAAACCTCTCGAGCCTGGCCGGCTACAACCTGAGCGCCGCCATTCAGACGGCCGGAAGGATGGACTTCCAGGCCATCGGCCTGGCGGCCTACGCCGGGCTGAGGGGGCGTCGGGGGGAGATCCCCGGCTTCTGGTTCGACGACCTGACCGAGGAGGAGATCGACCATCTGAAGCGTTCCCTGCGCCGGTTTGAACGGGTCATCATCCAGGCCCCTTCGGAGGATGTCCCCCTG
Source organism: uncultured Gemmatimonas sp. (assembly GCA_964428665.1). GTDB lineage: Bacteria > Latescibacterota > UBA2968 > SICM01 > SICM01 > SICM01. The sequence goes on along the minus strand of CAYRZX010000360.1, from coordinate 1,675 downwards.
TTCACCTACAACCGGGGGGTGCAGCGGGAGGCCATGCGACAGGTCTTCTTCTCCATCGAGGCAGCCTGGATGCTGGGGGCCCGTCTCGTCACCGTGCGCGCGAACCCCAAGCGGGGCTTTGCCCTGAAGGAGTACTGGAGGGAGATGGCGGAGGTCTTCCGGGAGATCGGGGACTTCGCCGACGGATGCTCCATCCGGGTGGCCGTGGAGACCGGGTTCCCGGACGCTTACAAAGAGTACACAAAGCTCTTTCTGGAGATCGACCACGACGCCGTGGGGGCGGCCATCCACGTCGGAGAGCTCAGGCCCTATCTGCCCCGGGATCGGCAGGGGGATGGGGTGGAGTTCTACAACGACCTCCTGATGAGCCTGTTTCAGATGCTCGGATCGAAGGTGTTTCACGTCCGGCTGAGCGACGCATCCGCCCCGGACTGGGAGGGGGGACAGGCCATCGGCCTGGGGTCCGTGGAGATCGAACCTGTGCTCGGTTTTCTCGATGAGATTCACTACGAGGGGGGGCTGGAGCTCTCGCTCACGGAGCCGGACGCAGAACAGGCCCTCCGCGCGAGCCGGGCCCGCGTGGAGATGATGCTGCAGAACTTGTGAAGGGATGGCGCATGGCGGATAACGACAATGTCACCCGTCTGGGCGGCGTCGAAGAGGGGCACACTCAGCGATATTTCTGCATCAACGACCCTGAGAAATCGGAATTGCCCCGCCTGTCCAGAGAGACGAAGGTCATCCAGAAGACGCCCAAGACGATCTGCGTGAAGGGAAAGAAGGTGCAGGGGTGGATCGTGGAAATCCTCACCCCCAGCACGGACGGCGTCGTGCGCCTCGACCCCCAGGAGGAGAGGGGCATCATCATCACGGAGACAAGGCATTAAAAAACCCGCCGGAATGCAACCTTCTGGCGGGTCGAGCGTTTGCAGATAAAAATGGAGCGGGAAACGGGACTTGAACCCGCGACATCAACCTTGGCAAGGTTGCGCTCTACCAACTGAGCTATTCCCGCTCGATGTGAGTCAATAATAACAATCTTTCTTTTTTGAGTCAAGCATTTTTTCCGCATTTCCGCAGGAGAACCCCCCATGTCCAGAGGCGCTCAACCCTCGAAAGCTTCTTCCAAAGTCAGGGAATATATCACCTCTTTCACGATCGCCCTGGTCTGTTTCTTCTTCATCCGGACCTCGGTGGTGGAGGCCTACCGCATCCCCTCCGGCTCGATGGAGGACACGCTCCTGATCGGGGACTTCCTGCTGGCGAACAAGTTCATCTACGGCGCTCGCATCCCCCTGCTCAACGTGCGCCTCCCCGCCCTTCGGGACCCCGATCCGGGCGATATCGTGATCTTCCGGTCCCCCGTGGAGAGCGATAAAACGCTCATCAAGCGGTGCGTGGCCGTGGAAGGGCAGACCGTGGAGGTCCGGAACAAGGTCCTCTACGTGGACGGCAGGATATTCCCCCTCCCGGTCACGGGAAAGTTCGTCGACCCGACGGTCCGGCTGGGGGAGGACCCCCGCGACAACTTCGGGCCCGTCAGGGTCCCGCCGGGCCACCTCTTCATGATGGGGGACAACCGGGACAACAGCTTCGACAGCCGGTATTTTGGGCCGGTCTCTCGAGATGGGGTGCTGGGGGAGGCCATGATCATTTACTTCTCCTGGAACTCCTC
>CAYRZX010000359.1:0-7118 GCA_964428665.1 uncultured Gemmatimonas sp. | reverse complement strand
TTACACGTTCCACTTCGCCCAGAAGGCCTATTCCCCCGGCAACTATGGCGAAAGGTATTATGGCCCCGTCACCCTGAGACAGGCCCTCACCCGGTCTCTGAACGTCCCCACCGTCAAGCTGGCCCAGCAGGTGGGGTTCGACTCCGTGGCCATCTTTGCCAGGCAGTTCGGGTTTCGCTTCGGGGAACCCCTTCTCCCCTACCCCTCCATGGCCCTGGGGACGTTTGAAGTGACCCTCCTGGAGCTGGCCCAGGCCTACGCGGTCTTTGCCAACGGAGGCGTTGCGACCCCCCTGCGGGCGGTGACGGCCGTCAAAAGGGATGGAGCCTTCAGAGAGCCCCCTGCCGACCCGGCCCGGCCCACCCTCCGGCCGGAGGTGGCCTTCCTGATCACCTCCGCGCTGGAGTCGGCCCTCAGCGAGGGGACCGGGGCATCCGCCCGCGCCCGCGGGTTTCATCTCCCCGCGGCCGGGAAGACGGGGACCTCGGACGACGACAGCTGGTTCGTCGGCTACACCCCGGACCTGCTCTGCGCGGTCTGGGTGGGGCTGGACGACTCCAGCCCCCTCCATCTCACCGGCGCCCAGGGGGCGCTTCCGATCTGGACCCTCTTCATGACGAAGGCCCAGCGCCTGGGCCACCTCTCCGGCGCGGCCTTCTCCCCCCCGGAAAACATCGTGGCCGTCTCCATCGACGCCCAAACCGGGCTGCTCGCCTCCGACCGCTGTGAGGAGATTCGCGCCGAATTCTACGTCAGAGGCACGGAGCCTGCGCGCGTCTGCTCGCACTACGACGAGGCGCATCTGACGAACCTGCTGCTGGAGCCCGGCGCAAAGGAGACGCCGAGGGAGAAAAAAGGGGGGTTCTGGGGCTGGTTCAAACGCATCTTCAGGTGATGGGCGTCACATCTTCGGGCGAGCGATCTGCCTATATTCTTTTTCAGGAGATGGGAGGCTGGAAGCTTGAGGGAGGAGATCATGGCAAGTCATCAGCCGCACAGAGGCAAAATCCTGATCATCGAGGACAATCCCCTCGTCCGCGGGCTGCTCATTCGACTGCTGTCGAAGGACTACGGCGTCGAGACGGCCTCGAGCGGGCAGGAGGCCGTCTCCCGGCTGATACCGGGATATTACGACGTGGTCCTGATCGACCTGAAGGCGGCCGAGGGCGTGGGCGGCCGGGTGGCCAGGGCGATGAAGCGCATCGACCTCCCCCTGATCACCATCCTGATCGCGGAATTCGACCTCCAGGAGACCGATCCGAGATGGAGCGACTTCGACTTCCAGATCCGGAAACCCTTCGGCGACCCGGCCGAGGTCGAGCAGGTGGTGGCCCTGGCGATGCAGACCCACGAGACGCGGGCCATGGCGATGTACAGTTAAAACGGCCCTCCTGTTGGATGGCCGACGGTTGCAGCAATGCAAACGGACAGAGTCGGTTGCGCAGGACCGCCCTCCCGCGACGCCGCCTGTCCGTTTTTTTCTTGCGCCTGACACTTGACACCTGAAACTTGACACTTGTCCTTGCCAACCCGCGCAAAATTAGATACCTTTAGATAAGCTTACAGCGATCCTCACACACACGGAGGCACGGCATGATCACGATCACCGAATCTGCCCAGAAAAAGATCGTCGAACTCAAGGAGAACACCGGAAAACCCATCCGGGGGCTTCGCGTGAGGGCCGAGGCCAGGTCCCCCCTCAAGGTCAACTACCAGCTGGCGTTCATCCTGGACGGCCAGGAGGAGCCCGGCGACACGGTCGTGAACTTCGAGGGGTTTAACGTGTACATCGACTCCAAAAGCCTCGAACACGTCGAAGACGCCACCGTCGACTACGTGGACGGCCTGACGGGCAGCGGGTTCAAGATCGACGCGCCCCGCAAGCTCCCCCCCCACCTCTCGGGGCCTGTGGCGCAGAGGGTCCAGGCCGTCATCGAGCAGCGGATCAACCCCGGCGTGGCCAGCCACGGGGGCTACGTCACCCTCATCGACATCAAGGACAACGTCGCCTACATCCAGCTCGGCGGCGGCTGCCAGGGGTGCGGCATGGTGGACGTCACCCTCAAGCAGGGCATCGAGGTGATGATCAAGGAGGCGGTCCCGGAGATCCAGGAGGTGCTGGACGTGACCGACCACGCCAGCGGCAGGAACCCCTACTACCAGCAGACGAAGTAAAAAAACCCGTGAAGGCCCTGCTGATCTCGACCTACGAGCTGGGGCGCCAGCCCTTCGGCCTGGCCTCGCCCGCCGCCCATCTCCGGCGCGACGGCGTGGACGTGACCTGCGCGGACCTCTCCGTGGACCCCTTCCCCCTGGAGGCCGTCCTCGGGGCGGACCTGGTGGCCTTCTACGTCCCGATGCACACCGCCACGCGCCTGACCGCCCCCCTCCTCCGCAGGGTCAAGGCCCTCAACCCGGCCGCCGCCCTCTGCTGTTATGGCCTCTACGCCCCCGTGAACGAGCCCTACCTGCGGGAACTCGGCGCGGACGCCATCCTGGGCGGCGAGTTCGAGGAGGGGTTGGCCGGCCTCTGCCGCCGCCTTCAAGAGCAGGGCCCCTCTCCCCAGGTCGAGCCGGTGATCTCCCTGCGCCGCCAGCAGTTCCTCGTCCCGGACCGCCTGGGCCTCCCCCCCCTCTCCCGCTACGCGAAACTCTGCGCCGGCGATCAACCCCCGCGCGTCGTCGGCTACGTGGAGGCCAGCCGGGGCTGCAAGCACCTCTGCCGCCACTGCCCGGTCGTGCCCGTCTACGGGGGGCGGTTCCGAATCGTGCAGCCCGGCGTCGTCCTGCGGGACATCCGCCAGCAGGTGGAGGCCGGGGCGACCCACATCACCTTCGGCGACCCCGACTTCTTCAACGGCATCGGCCACGCCCTCCCCCTCGTCCAGGCCCTCCACCGGGAGCACCCCGGCGTCTCCTACGACGTCACCGTCAAGATTGAGCACCTCCTGAGACACGCGGACGCCCTGCCCGCGCTCCGCGACACCGGATGCGCCCTGGTCACGACCGCCGTGGAGGCCATCGACGACCGCGTCCTGGACATCCTGGACAAAGGGCACACGCGGGAGGACTTCATCCGGGTCGTCCGGCTCTTCCGGGAGAACGGCCTCGTCCTGAACCCCACCTTCATCCCCTTCACCCCCTGGACCTCTCTTGAGGGCTACCGGGACCTGCTCGTCCTGCTCCGGGACCTGGGCCTGACCGACGCCGTGGCCCCCATCCAGCTGACCATCCGCCTGCTCCTCCCGGCGGGCTCCCGCCTCCTTGAACTCCCGGAGGTGCGGGCGCTCACAGGCCCGTTCGAGGCCGAGCGCCTGAGCCACGCCTGGGCGCATCCCGACCCGCGCGTGGACGAACTCCACCGCCGGGTCACGGCCCTCGTGCGCGAGTCTAAAGACGCGCCGCGCCGGGAGGTCTTCGCCTCCCTCTGGCGCTGCGCCCATCGGGCCCTGCGGCGGTCAGACCCCCTCCCCGAGTCCTATTTCCTCCGCCCCCCCGCCGCGATCCCCTATCTGACCGAGCCCTGGTACTGCTGAGCGGAGCCGACTGAGGAGCAGTTCGCTCTCGTATAAAAACCGTATAAGAAAGGCCCCTGGAGTTCTTCTTCCTGGGGCCTTTGTTATTTCCACTTGAGGGAGCGCCGGATCAATGGTGAGGCAACACCGTCAGCCTTGTTCGCTATGCAGCCGCTCGCTGGCGAATCTCGTTCAATAGAGAGACCAACTGGTCAACCTGCCCTGACGTGAACACCCCTTCGGGGCCTTGGGGGTTGATATCGGTGAAGGGCGACTCGTAGAGGAGGCCCGGGTCCATGACCCCGTGCTCCGTCAGGTGGTCGATGATGAGGTTGATGAACTCGATTTGATTGGCCGCAGGGGTCTTGCCGGAAAGGAACTGGCCGAAGGCATGTTTTGCGGCCTCCCGGTCCATCCCGACGAGGGATCGGATGAAGAGCCCGAGTCCGCTGCTTTCCTGTTTGGCGCGGTTGAGATCGTCCGATGTGCCGACGCCAGCCTGAAGCATGATCCGCTCCAGTTCTTCGAGGTCTGTGGTCGTCAGCGGCTTATTCCTTCTCAGCTTTTGGATCGTCAGATAGTCCTCGTGCTCCCGCAGGAACTGGCGTGCCTTGGCGCGGAAGCGCTCGAAGTCCGCACCGGCCCCGAAGCCTGGAAGCTCTACCACCGCCTCGTCGCCAAGCTGGTCCTCGAAGTCTGTGTAGACAGGTTTCCGGCTTCTCTTCTCGATGAGTTTCATCAGGGCACGCAGCCGCTTGCGAACACTTTCCAGCATGGGAGCGGTCACATCTTCCCACCAGGCGTCAGACTGAATCTCCTGGATTAGCGGCATCTGATCGCGCACCATCGGGATGCTCGATTTCTCCTCCAGCAGACCTGCAATGGCCCGTACCTGGTCGCGTAGACGCCCGAATCCCGGATCGATCCGCAGCAGGGTCAGTTGCAGCCGCAACATCAGCAAATCAAAGCGCTTGGCCTCCTCGTCATCGTCCACGAGTTCGCTCGGCAGGCCGGCGACTTCCCGCGCCAGTTCGCTACGATCTTCTTCTTTCAGCCTCGTCCAGGCTTCGGGTTTCGCATACTTCTCCACGAACCGGCGTTTTGGGCGGATGATGAAGTTGTCCAGGTTCATCGCCGCCACCTGTTCTTGCAAGAGCCCCGCCGTCTCATGGCGCAATTGTTCCGCTGTCGTGGCTTCGCCATAGGGCGCTGCTGGTCTCTGAACGCGATCTCCGCGAACGGTCGATGCGTCCAGCTTCCCGTCTATCTCACCGATCAACTCCAACCGCGCCGTGAACAGCCGCTTGCCCAGGGATTCGCCCACTGCTCCATCGGTCTTCTCCGGGTTCTGGTTGAAGATCTCCAGGTTCTGGCAGTAATCGAAAAGGTAGAAAAATGCCTTGTCCTTACCCGGCCCGAACAGGTCGGGACGCAGGCGCGTCACGCGCCCGACCATCTGCCAGAACTTGGTTTTTGAGTGCACCAGCTTGAAAAATACGAGGTTTACGATCTCCGGGATGTCGATACCCGTGTCGAGCATATCCACGGAGATGGCAATGTGTGGCGCTTTGTCGGGATGAGAGAAGCTGTCGATCAGGCTCTGCACGTACTCCACCTTGAAGTCGATTACCCGCGCGAACTCCCCCTTATAGTGCGGATAGTTGGCGTTGAAACGGTCGGCAATGAACTCCGCGTGGATGTGATTCTTGGCAAAGATGAGGGTCTTCCCCAGCCGGTCCCCGCCCGCCACCTTCAGGCCGCGTGTCATGAGGTGCTCCAGCACCTTGTCCACGGTATCTTCGTTGAAGAGCCACTTGTTGACCGCCTCGGCCTCCACGCGGTCGGGCACATCGCCTTCCTCAGACCACTCCAGCGCGTCCCATTGCTCCTTCTCATCCTCGGAGAGCTGGTCGTAGCGGAGGCCCTCTCGCTGGAACTTGAGCGGCACGGAGACGGCCTTCGGCGGCACAAGGAACCCGTCTTTCACGGCGTCTTCCAGTTCGTAATAGTCGGTCGGCACCCCCGTCTCCAGGTCGAACAGGCGGTAGGTGTTTCGATCCACCTCATCTTTGGGCGTGGCCGTCAGGCCCACCAGCAGGGAGTCAAAGTATTCGAAGATGGCACGGTATTTCTGGTAGATGGAGCGGTGCGCCTCGTCGATGATGATGAGGTCGAAGTGACCTGCCCCAAACCTGCGCTGGCCGTCGCGCATCTCGTCGATGAGTCGCATCATCGACGGATAGGTGGAGACATACACCCGGCCCTCGGTGTCCTTCTCCGTCACCAGATTCACCGGCGACGAGGCCGGCAGATGCCTCTTGAAGGCCCCCACCGCCTGGTTCACCAGCGCCACCCGGTCGGCCAGGAAGAGCACGCGCTTGGCCCAGTTGCAGCGCATGAGCAGGTCGCACAGCGCGATCACCGTGCGGGTCTTGCCCGCCCCGGTCGCCATCACCACCAGCGCCCTGCGGTCGTAGTCCTTCTCGAAGGCCTCCCCGATCCGCCGGATGGCCCTCGTCTGATAGTAGCGCTCGACGATGTCCGGGTTGATCTCCGCGCCCGCCAGCGACAGCCGGGTGCTGCGCCGTTGAATCAACAGTTCCATTTCCGTCTTTTTGAGAAATCCCTGCACCGGGCGCGGCGGGTAGTTCGCATCGTCCCACAGCCAGTGGTCGTAGCCGTTGGAGTAGTAGATGATCGGACGCCGACCAAACTGATTCTCCAGGCAGTCCGCATAGAGCCTGGCCTGCTGCTGGCCCACGCGCGCGTCGCGCTTCGTGCGCTTGGCCTCCACGAGGGCGAGGGGCTTGCCGTCGTCACCCCACAGCACATAGTCCACGAAACCTTTGCCGCTCCCCTCGGCTCCGCTCGGGGAGCGGGGACTGAGCGAAGTCGAAGTCGGCATGCCACTGACCTCGAACTCGCGGTCCTCGGGCCGATTCAGCGTCCAGCCGGCCTCCTTGAGCAGCAGGTCGATGAAGTAATCCCGGGTCTGGGCCTCGGAGTAGTCGTGCGTGTCGGGCCGGGAGGCGTTCGCGGCCTTGGCCTTCGCCACCTCCTCGCGCAGCCGCTTCAACTCCTCATCCAGCGCGGCCCTGTCTGAGAGCAACGCCGACAGCCGGACATCCTTTTCGGCGAGTTGCTCCGACAGGGCCTGCAACTGCGCCCGCGTCCGGGGCGGGATGGCCGAAGTCCTGGGCAGGAGGTCCGCGTCAAAGGCCAGCCCGTCGGCGGGTTTGCCCCCCTGCGCATAGGTGCGCACCAGCCAGAAACTGAAGTGAAACAGCTCCCGCACCGCCGTCAGCGCATCGGACTGGCGCACCGGCCTGGCGCTGTGGACGGCCTGGTTGCCCAGGTCCTTGATGATCTTCGCCTTACTGAAGACCGCCGGACCCACCGCCTGCCGGAAGGTGGGCTCGTGGAGGAGGGCGCTGAGGTGATCCTGGTAGGGCAGTTTGAGCGTGTTGTCGTGCCGATAGAGCCACGACACGGCAAGTTCCAGCGCGCGCCGGGTGTAGAAGCAGGCCGCCCGCGCGTCGGGATACGCCAGCGTCTCTGCCTTGGCCGCCGATTCAAAAACCTCCGGCCACTCCTCTTTGAGAA
>CAYRZX010000358.1:0-7131 GCA_964428665.1 uncultured Gemmatimonas sp. | reverse complement strand
CCGACCGACCCACAGGCCGGACCGGAGTCCGGTATGATAACATCGTCGTGGATGCGCCGTTCCCGCAGGACAGGGTTTCGACCCCCTGCTCCGTGCAGCGCTTTCGGAGCTTTTTCACCGCGCCACCCACGTGCTTGCCGTTGCGGGAGATCCCGAACAGGTGCTGGCTCAGGACCCGCCTGGAGACGCCCAGGATCTGCGCGATCTCCTGCTGCGTCTTCCGGTGGAGGAAATAGAGGACCACGGCCTCCCGCTGCCTCTGGGTCAGGGTGTCAGAATCGATGACCCTCATCACGTGGGGCGTCACGTCCTGAACCCGGTCCTCCCACCTGTAGCGGGCCTCCCGCTCCTCGCCGGACTCGAACCAGGCCCCGGCCTCGTTGGAAAACTGCTCCAGGTCCGCCGGATCGACCCGAACCTCCCAGAAATCGGGATTATACATAAGGACTATCGTCTCCTCCGGGGTATCGGAATGGGTGCGATCAAAAAAAAAGCCGCCGGGCACACTGCGCCCGCGGCTCCGGAGGATTGAAGTCCAGGTCAGATGGGGACTTACGCTCCTTCAGCGCCTCTCAGGAGGCGGATACAGTATGCCGTCTTTTCCGATTTGCATCTCATAGGCTACCATCAGATTCCGCCTCCTTTCAGATTTTTGCTGAGTTTTCAACCGGTTATGGCCAATCTCGCCCTCTAAAATACGAAAATGGACAGGCAGAGTCAAGCCCAAAGAATGGGCGCTCTATCTACCTATACACCGTTTGGGATGCACTTTTAGGGGGTGGATCAGGAATTTTTTTCGGCTTCACCTCAAGCCGTAAGAAGCCCCTCGCACCGCTCCGCCGCCTGCCGCAGCTCTGCCCTCACATCGCCGTCCCGGTTCAGGGCGCGGTCCAGGTGTTCGTTCAGCGCCTCGCTCATCGCGCCGAAGGCCGGGACCCGGGGCAGGTGACGGGCGTGGGCGTGCAACTCCTCTAAGGCCGCATAGCCCGCCACCCTGCGCCCCGCGAACTCCCGCCACGTGTCCCTGCGCACCCCGATAGCGCCCTCCTCGGAGGTGATCCGGTCCATATCGGGACGGGCGCACCACTTCAGAAAGGAGTAGGCCCCCCCCCGGCGCTGCGAGCCTGCGGGGATCGAAAGGCACCAGTAGATGTTCAGGCTGCACCCGGCGCCCCCGTCGCCGGCGGGGACAAGCCCGCAGCCGACCCTGCCGCGAACGCGGCTGCTTTCGTGGGCATCGGCGAACGCGGCGAACCCCATCCAGTTCACCATCAGGGCGACGCCCCCGGCGGCGAACCGCTCGCCCGATTTCACGCTGTCGACCTCCGCGCAGTCGGGCGGCGTGACCCGGTGTGCGTGCATCAGGTCCCGCAGAAACGTCAGGGCCTCCACCCCGGCCTCGCCGTGAAACGCCGGCCGCCCGTGCGCGTCCAGCGCCTCCCCCCCGCGCGTCCAGAGGTGGAGGAAAAAGTCGTAAAGGATGTTGTGCGCGTCCGGGAACGCGGCAAGGACGGTCCCGTACAGGCCCTCGTCCGGGCGCGTGAAGAACTGCGCGACCTGGAGGAACTCGCGCCAGGTCCGCGGTGGACTCAGGGGCCGCCCGAACCGGTCCGAGAACCGCCCCTGCTCCTCCTCCGACTCGAACAGGTCCCTGCGGTAGATCAGCATCTCAGGCCCGTCGTGGTAGGGGAGGCCGTAGATGCGGCCGTCGCCGTCGCGCTGGAGCGCCAGCACGCTGTCCGTCCAGCCCCCCCCCGCCCAGTCGGGCGGGGGGTCCGCCGCCAGGGGCGCGTCCAGCGGCGCAAGGGCGCGCTGCGCGATCAGCGTGGGGTACCAGTCGGTCACGGTCATCATCAGGTCGTAGTCAGGCCCCAGACAGCCCTTCTGAGCGACCATCCGCTCGTAGAGGTCCTCGATCTCCAGAAATTCCATCTCCACGCCTGCGCCGCCCGCCTTCGCAAACGCGGCCGCCTGCCGCGCCAGCGCCCTCTCGAACCCGACGAACCTGCGCCCGATCAGTCTGAGTGGCATGACACCATCCCTCTCCTCCGTTCACGCGGCGATGAATCGCTGCGCCACCCCGCTCTCACGCGCCGAATTCCTTCAGATTCACCACGGTCCGCGTCCGTATGGACTCGTAGGCCGCAAACACGAGCCGCAGGGTCTTCAGGTTGTCGTGCGCGTCCGTCTCGGGGCGCTCGATCTCGCCGCTCACGGCCCGCATCAGCGACGCCATCGGCCCGATGAACGCGTCCGGGAACCAGGTCTCGGCGAACTCCACGCTCACCCATCCCCGCTCCCCGATCCGCCGGCTGGCGAACCTGAAGCCGTCCGGCGTCCCCTTCGGGTAGTTCATCAGCAGGCCCAGCCTGCGGATCGCCGCGCCCTCCGTGCCCTCGACGCGGAACTCGCTCTGCTGCCCCTCCAGCCCGTAGGAGGCGTGATGGTTGGTCAGAATCGTCGCCCGCAGCTGCGAATCGCCGAACGTGAGGTGCAGACAGAGCCGCGTCTCGCCCCCCGTTTCGTAGCCCGGCCTCGTGGCCCCGTCGCAGAAGACAAACGCCGGCTCCGCCCCGGTCAGAAAACGGATGGCGTCGAGGTAGTGGATGGAGTGGTAGAGCGCGTCGATGGTCGGCTTCCGCATCAGCCAGCCCCACAGGTGCCACGGGGTGTCCACGAACACCAGGAAGGCGATGTTGAAGACCTCGCCCAGCCAGCCGCGCCCCATCAGGTCCTGCGTGGCCCGCACCCCCGGCTCCCAGCGCATCTGCTGGTTCACGGCCGCCAAAACGCCGTGGCGGTCCACAACGGCCACGGTGCGCCGGGCCGTCTCGTAGTCCTCGGCCAGGGGCTTCTGGATCAGCATCGGCCTGCCCGCCGCCGCGACGGTCTCGACGATGCCGGGGTTCTCCGTGGCGGGCACGGCGATGTCCACGACCTCCACGCGCCTGTCTGAGACGAGCTGCTCCAGGCTGTCGAACACGCGCGGCACCTCAAACCTGGCCGCCGTGCGCTCCGCGGCCTCCCGCCGCGCGTCGAAGATGCCCACGACGTTGAACCCCGCCTTGCGGTAGGCCGGGAGGTGCGCGTCGTTCACGATCCCGCCCGCGCCGCAGATGCCGATGCCGCAGTCGCGCCTCTGCGGCAGGATGGGCCGATGATGCAGTTCAAAGGGGGTCATGGATCGCCCTCAGTCAGTCAGCCTCCACAGCCGTTTTCGCCCCTCGCTCCAGGTCTCCCACACACGGACAAACACGTGCTTGACCGCCTCGACGTCGCGGGCACGGCCTCCGGAGGGGTAGTAGTTCCAGCCGAACGCCCGGCGGGGGCCGGCGGCCGTCTTGACGCCGGTGGCGTGCCAGCAGCTTGGCGTCCAGACCAGCGTCCACCGGGGGTCCAGGACCACCTCCACCTCCTGGGGGTGTCGCGCAAACAGGCGCTTGGGGGGGGCATCGTGTTGCCCTGTGGCCAGTTCCACCTGCATCAGTTCCTCCCGGACCTCCTCCCTGGGACGCAGGTGGGTGCCGGGCAGGATGCGAAGCGGGGCGTTGGTCGGGTCGTGCCGGTCCAGGGCCGTCCGGAAGGCCACCTGCTGGACGTCCGGCCCTCCGTCCGCGTGCCACTCCACCTGCCGCTGGGGCCTCCCGTCCTCCGAGATGATCCTGGAGGCGTCCCCCAGGCCGCACGCGCCCACGTGCACCCGGTCGCAGTTGAGCAGACGCCTGGCCGCCTCGACGAACTGCGGCTGCTCCACGAATCTCAGGATCGGCTCCCCGATCATCAGGAACTGGCAGGCCAGCCGGTTCATCCCTTTGGGCCAGTCCGTGGCCTCCCATCGCCTTTCGTTGTCCTGCGCGATGCGGTCGATCTCCCGCATACCCTCCTCCCCGAAGGGGTTCGGAAGGAAGAAGAACCCGTATTTGCGAAAGTGATTGATCTGCGAGTCTGAAATCTCCACGGAGGGAACCCTTTCTTTGACAGAACGCTAAAAAAGGCCGATCACAACCGCAGGGACTGCAACCCCTGTGACCACCCTCAGCCCGATTCGCTGCCACCGGGGAAGCGCGTAGCGCTTGGTCCATTCGAGAAAACCCAATCTCAGGTAGAGTCCCGGTATGAAAGAACAGGCCAGCGCCGTTATCTCCACGGATTGAAACAGGACCCCCCAATGAACCCCCCCCCACCTCCTCAAATATAAACTGAACGCCATGACCATAACCGCCAGCGCGACCGTCCCTGTGATAAAACCTGTACTCCCGTGATACCAGGCCTTCAGACCGTGACGAACCGGGTGTAAAGCCGCCCACAGCCGGCGGTCCTCCTGGCCGGCGGCCCCCAGACCCATCCAGGTCTCTTTGGCTGACAGATCGTCTCTGAGAGCCACCTCATCGCGCTCATCGACCTCTCCTTTTTCGATCCTCTCGATCAGTTGATCATAGGTGACGGAAGAAAGCGATGCGCCGTCCGCCTGCCTGAGCGGCAAATGGTACTGCTCTTCAAACCTCGAAGGACTCCCCTCAAACACCCCCTCTATCTCCACCCGCTGGAAAACCGCCCATTTCGTCATGGACACCTTGACCTGCCGGTAGAGGTCGCCGGCGCTCTGCGAGGTCAGACTCAGAGGGCGACCGCTGCGGCAGGAGATGTGGAGGGTGTGATCTACGATGTCAAAGTAGAGGAGTTTTTTAAAAAAATTCCCCACGGAGAACGTGCCCAGAAAACCCCTTGCCTTCCACATCCTGTGGTCCAAGAAGAGCCTGTAGACCTCAAGCCCCGGATGACGGGGCCATTGAACAGAGGTGATGTCCTGAAAAGGAACCTGGATAAACTCCCTCCGGCTCCTGACCAGGATGCGGTCGGTGTAGATCGTCACCGAATCCGCGCCCTTGTACTTTGCAGTCGCTATAAGCCCAACCGTCAGGCATAGAGCAGAGGCTATCGACATCACCCCGATTAAGCTAAACCGGCTGAAGGCCTGGACGAACAGAGATGAATAAACAACGATGAGAAGGAAATAAAGCCCTATCAGAAACAGCCGGCTCCTGGAGCCCTTCTCCTTCTGCTCAAACACCTTCTGCACCGCCTGGTCCCGTCTGTCCAGAAACGCAACCGCGCTCGCGTCCGAGTACAGCTCCCGCGCCTTCGTCCCGGCCCGCCCGAAGTAGTCCGCCGCCTTTCCCCAGTCCTCTCCCGCCTCAAAGTGGTGCGCCAGCGCCTCATAGTGTTCTTCTATCCGATCTCGATAGACCTTCTCAATGGCCCTCGCGATCTCCAGGTGGATGGCCTTGCGCCGCTTGGTCAAAATGCTGTTGTAGGCCACCTCCCGCGTCACGAAGTGCTTGAAGGTATACTCCAGGTCCGGCGAAAGGCTGTGCTGATACACCAGCTCCAGGCCCTGCAGCTGCTCCAGGTCCCTCCCCACGTGCTGCGAGCGGGGAGAGACGGCCTTCAAAAGCGTCTCGGAGAAGCGCCGCCCGATCACGGAGGCGACCTGCAGCGTCTCCCGCGCCTGCGCCTCCAGCCGGTCGATCCGCGCCATGATCACCCCCTGCATCGTGGCCGGCAGCCGGACCTCGGCGATGTCCTTCTCCAGCTCGTAGCCCGCCCGGGTCTTCACAATCACCCCCTCGTTGATCAGCGCCTTGAGCATCTCCTCCACGAAGAAGGGGTTGCCCTCGGCCCTGGCGGTGATCGCGTGCTCCAGCTCAGGAGGCAGGTCCAGCCTCACAATGGACTCCGACAGCGCGACGGTGTGCTCGCGGGAGAGCGGCTCAACGCTCAGCGTCCGGCAGCCGGGGACGCCCTCCCATTCGGGCTGAAACTCAGGACGGTACACGCAGCACAACAGTAGGGGCAGGCTTCCAGCCTGCCCTACGAGATCATCCAGAAGCCATCGAGACGACGGGTCGATCCATTGGAGGTCCTCCAGCGCCATCAGCAGGGGCCGGGCCGCCGTGACCGCCCGCAGCACGGACAGCACAGCCTCTCGCAGGCCCCGAAACTTCTCTTCGTCGGGCAGATAGGGCAGGTGCTCGTCCCAGACCGCAAACAGACTGCCCAGGTAGGGCAGGACGGCCTCTGCGTCCAGCTCGTGGGCCACGGCCCAGGTCTCCATCTTCTCCCGGACCACCGGCTCCGGGTCGTCCACCTCGACCTGCAGCAGTCCCCGCATCACATCCGTGAAGACCTGATAGGCCGGAGGCGCCTCGTAGGACGTGCAGGCCCCGGAGACGACCGTGAAACCCTTCGCCATCTGGCGAAGCTCATACACCAGCCGGGTCTTGCCGATGCCGGTCTCCCCCGCCAGGCTGAGGACCTGCCCCTGCCCCTGCCGAACGGCCTCCACCGCCCCGCGCAGGACCGCCATCTCCGGTTCCCGGTCGATCAGCGGACCGTACCCGGCCTGCACCCCCCGCCCCGACTCCGGCGTCTTTTTGGCCCCCAGGACCTCGTAGACCTGGACCCTCTTCTGCTTCCCCTGGACCTTGAACGGCTTCAGCCGCCGGAAATCAAACACATGCCGGGTCAGCGCGTGCGTCCGGTCGCTCACGAAGGTCTGACCCGACTGAGACGCCGCCACCAGCCGGGCGGCCAGGTTCACCGTGTCCCCCAGGATCGAATAGTCCATCCGCAGGTCGCTCCCCACATTCCCCGCAATCACCTCCCCGGAGTTGATCCCCACGTGCATCGTCAAAGGCTTTGGAAGCGGAACCTTCAGCGTCGCGTTGAACGTCCTCAACCGCTCCTGCATCTCCAGCGCCGCCCGAACCGACCGCTCCGGGTCGTTCTCGTGCGCAATCGGCACCCCGAACAGCGCCATGATCTCGTCCCCGATGAACTTGTCGATCGTCCCCTCATACCTGAACACCACCTCCACCAGTTCCTTGAAACAGGCGTTCATCACCAAAGTCACGTCCTCCGGGTCCAGCTTCTCCGACATGGCCGTGAACCCGGACAGGTCCGCGAACATCACCGTGACGTGCCTCCGCTCCCCCTCGATGCGCCCCCCCAGCGCCCGCATCTTGTCCGCCAGGGGCTTCGAGATGTAGCGGTGGAGCAGGTCCAGGTGGAGCGCCTCGTCCGCAGGGGGCGCCTCCCGGCCCAGCGCAGCCCCGCAGGCGTTGCAGAACC
>CAYRZX010000357.1:0-7131 GCA_964428665.1 uncultured Gemmatimonas sp. | reverse complement strand
AATGGGACTCCGGTTTCGTGAGGAGGCCGAACGTGTCCGTGAGTCTCGCGCACCACAAGGCCGTCTGCTTCAACTCAGCTTCCACCGGCTCAGGTCCGGCACCGGCCCTCCCCTCTCCAGGTCTGACAGGTCCGCTTCCACGAAGCGTATGCGGGTCCCCTCCGGCAGTCTCCGTCCGATGAGTTCCTCCACGGCGGCGTGCGCATCCTTCAGACACCTCATCCGAAATTCCGCATCCGCGGCGGTTCGCCTGTAGAGCCTTGCGAAGAGCGCCTGCCACTCCTCCGAGGTCCATTTTCGGTCCACGGGAACGTCCTTTCTAAACGGGTTTCGCGCCCCGACGCCCAACACCTAAGGTATGCTTCGAGAGAGAAAAAGTCAACTGTGAGGAGGGGGACATGGCCAGCGTCCGATTGGAAGAGGCGCTCCGTTCTTTCAACTCAGATGTCCTGCCGGCGGCCGACCGACAGGCCCACGCCCGCGCGCTGGAGGACGACGTGGACGCCCGCGTTCAGGCTGCGAACCGTCGGGATGCCCAGGCGTGGGCGCGCGTGAGGGGGAGGGGGGACTGGGAGGCGTTTGTGACCCCCCGGATCGAGGCGCTGCGCAGGTCTCTGGGGGACTTTCCACCTGCGCCGAAGGACCCGGAGGTCCGGGTGACGGGCGCGGCCGAGGGGGAGGGGTACCGGATCGAAAATCTCATTTACGAGAGCCGCCGGGGCCTGCCTGTCCCGGCGAACCTCTATCTGCCGTCCCCCCTGCGCGAACGGATGCCGGGCATCCTCATCGTCCACAGCCACCACAACCCGAAGGCGCAGGGCGAACTGCAGGACATGGGGATGACCTGGGCGCGGCAGGGGTGCGCCGTGCTGGTGATGGATCAGCTCGGCCACGGCGAGCGGCGGCAGCACGACCCGGGCCCTCGCCAGTACCATCGCTACGGAGGCACGCGCCAGGACTACAGGTTCCGGTACATCAACGGGATTCAACTGCATCTGATCGGGGAGAGCCTGATCGGGTGGATGGTCTGGGACGTGATGCGCGGCGTGGATGTGCTGCTGGGCCGGCCGGGCGTGGACAGGGACCGCATCCTCCTGATCGGGGCCGTGGCGGGCGGCGGCGTCCCGGCGGGGGTGGCGGCGGCCCTGGACCCCCGGATCACCTGCGTGGCGCCGTTCGACTTCGGCGGCGTCTCGGTGGGAAAGGGGAGCTGGGAATCCACGCGCAATCTCCACCTGAGCGGGCGGGACGGGTTTCTCCCGTGGGTGGTGGTCGCCTCCGTGGCCCCCCGGTATTTGATCTCCGCCCACGAGTTCGCCAGGGACAGGGATCGCGACCCTGCCTGGGAGCGCCTGCGGGCCGTGTTCGGGTTTTACGGGGCAGGGGCGCGCCTGGCCTATACCCAGGGGCACGGGCCGGGGGCGTCGGTCCCTTACCCCGAGGCCTCGCACTGCAACCAGGTGGGGCCTGTGCAGCGCAAGGCGATCTATCCCCTGCTGGAGGGGTGGTTCGGCATCCCGGCCCCGGAGCGGGAATACCAGGCGCGCCACCCGGACCGGGAGGTGACGTGCCTGACGCCCGAGGCGATGGCCGGCCGCCCGGTCCGTCTCCAGCACGAGCTGTATGCGGAGATCGGCGCGTCCCGGTCGGCTGCGATGAGGGACTCCCTTGCCGGACTGACGCCCGAGGCGCAGCGGCGACGCCTGCGCCAGGCGTGGGGGACGCTGCTGGGCGACATCGAGCCCAGGACGCCCCGCGTGGAACGGCAGGAGGGCGGGGCCATCGGGGAGGTCCGGGTGGAGAAGCTGGTCCTGGAGGTGGACCCCCATATCCTCGTGCCGGCGGCGCTGTGGCTGCCCCCGAGCCGGGATGGGATGCACGCGGTCCTGGCGCTGTCTCAGGACGGAAAGGGGAGGTTCCTCTCCGAACGCGCGGGGGAGGTGGCGGACCTGTTGGCGGCGGGGATCGCCGTCTGCCTGCCCGACCTGCGGGGCACGGGGGAGACCCGCCTGGAGGAGACGCGGGCGCCCTCCTGGAACGGCGCGGGGAACAGGGCGACTGTCCTCGCGTCCACGGAGTTGATGCTGGGGCAGACGCTGCTGGGCTCCCGGTTGCGCGACGTGCGGTCTGTGCTGGGGTATCTCCGGGCGCGCCGGGACCTGACGATCTCTTCGTTCTCCCTGTGGGGGACTCCTTTGCCCCCCCCAATCCCGGCCGGTTTCCCGATCCCCTGCTGTCCGACGAGCCCCCTCCGGCGCACTCCGAGCCCGTGGGGGGGATTCTGGCGCTCCTGGGGGCGCTGTATGAGGAGGATGTCCGCGCTGTGGTGGCGTGGGGGATGCTGGGGGGGTATCAGTTCACGTTGCGCGACCGGTTCTGCTACCTCCCCTACGATGTCGTGATACCGGGGGCGCTGCGGGCCGGAGACCTGTGCGACGTGGCGGCTGCGCTCGCGCCCCGCCCCCTGCGCCTGGAGCGGCTGGTGGACGGGCGGAACTGCCTCCTGTCTCAGGAGGATGCGGATCGTCTCTTCGAGCCGGCCCGGCACGCCTACCGGGAAGCGCCCCATCGGTTCTGTCTCCACCAGCCGGGAGGGGAGGGGGTGGCCGCCTGGCTCGTGGCTGCATTAAAACGATAAAGGCGTCCCTTTTAGCGGCGCAGGCCAAACGTCCCTGCCGGGGCCTCCAGGTCCACAGGTCATCTTCTCGTCAGCTTGATGCCATACCAGACGATGCCCACCACGCCCCCGATCACCAGCAGCACCAGTCCCGCGCTCAGGACCAGGTTCGTGCGGGCGCTCACGTGGATGCGAACGGTCTTGTCCTGTGTCTGGACCGGCCGGTTGTCCGCCAGGGCCTGCGTCTGGATCTGTATCTCGTAGTCCCCCACGTCCACCCCAGAGGGCGGCACAAACCTCAATTTCACCACCTCCTCTTTGGCCGTTAGCAGCGCCGGGATCACGTCCGGCTGGATGGAGGACTGCCAGTTGGGGGGCAGGTTGGCCTTGATGCGGATGTTGTCCAGGCGGCGTGTCCCCTCGTTGTGGACCGTGATCTCCGTGCCCACCTGCTCCCCGGTCTTGATCTCGTGATACAGGTTGACCGCCCGCACCTCGATCTTGCCCACGCCCCTGGGGATCAACTCCAGCTTTACCTTCCCCGCACTGAGCCGCTCCACCTCCTCCGGCAAGAAGCGCTTGCCGTCCAGGGGCTGCAACTGTCGCCAGGCGTCCTGGGGCAGCGCCAGGGCGTAAAACTCAATGGCCCTGTCGATGCCCACCTGCTCGTCCGAACGCTCCGGCAGGTAGACCGTCAAGGACAACTGCTTGCTGGTCACCCCCTGCGTGAAGTTGACCTGGGACAACCGCTGTCCCTGAGCGCCGGTAGGCTCGATGAAACTGTAGGAGATCTGCCGGGGGAGGTTGATCACGGTCAACTGAAACACGTCGTTCTCGCTGGAGAAGCGCTCCAGGCTCAAGGTGTAGGTGGCGTTTTCCCCCAGGTTGGTCTCCTGCGAGAAGTTGGGGGAGGTCACGATCACGCGGTTGGCCCCGGCGTCCTTCTGGAGGTAGATGTGCTTCCGGTCCGTCTGCCCCGCATAGGTCATCCCCACCACCACCTCCTCCACGTCCTTGAGCAACAGGAAATCCACCTCCGCGCTCTGACCAAACCGGATCGTCTCGATCTTGGACTCATAGGGCTGGCTGATGATCGGCCCCACCAGGCCCCCCTGGCCGCTCTCGTGCAGCGAGATGAACACGTTGTTGATCTTGTCCGGCTGGAGGCTGGGGTCGAACACCTCCGCGTCCGTCTCCACGAGTTTGGCGTAGTCGGCCACCCCCCCCGTCGTGTTCAACAGCGTCAGTTTAACCCGCTTCTTGCCGTCTGGGGCCTGATACTTGACCGCCTTCTCGATGACGATGTGGGGCTGGTCGAAGATCACGCGCAGCATGGCCTGCTGGTAGGAGATCTCCTGGTTGAGAAAGGCGGCCTTCTTGCGCTCGAACTCCTCGTTGGAGATCAGGTTGCGCTTCTTGAGCTCCAGCGCGGCCGTGTATTCGGACCTGGCCGCGTCGTAGGAGGCCTTCTGCTTCTTGAGCGCCAGGATCAGGTAGGTCTCGTCGTTGCGCTCCGAGAAGTAGCCCTGGCCGAAGCCAAGAGACACGGCGATCAGGGCCGCCGTCAGCAGCGTCAGCCCCCCGAACGTTGCCCTCAAACCTCTCCGCATGGCTGATCACCTCACGTCGTACCGCAAAATGGCCACATACGCCCCGGCGAACCCCAGGATCGCCAGCAGCGCCAGGTTCAGGATGTGGAAGGTATTCCGGGACAGGCACTCCCCCAGGGTGTCGTTGTCCTGGTAGGAGAACAGGGAGAAATCGGTCAGAACGCGGTCTTGCGGGGGTTGAGCGCCCTTCTCCCGGATGAACCCGGCCATGTAGATCAGATAGGCGCTCAGCGCGTTCTCGACGCGCTCCTGCTGGACGATGCCGGTGCGTGCCAGGTCCATCGAGGCGAAGCTGATCGCGCTTAAGGGGGAAAGCGCCGATAGCCACATGGCCAGATGTTGCTGCCCCCGCATCTGATTGCGCCACTCCGTCCCCAGGCTATTCAGACGGGTGTAGAATTCCGTATCCCATCTGTCATAGACCTTTTTCTGCCCCTCCAGAAGCTCTCGCCTCCTCGCCTCCGGCAGGGCGTCCCAGTCCTGCACGGGATTCCGCTGCCAGTAGCCCTTCTCCTCGGCCTCCCGTCCCTTTCGAACCTCCTCCCGCAGCGCGCTGGATCGCCGATCCAGGTCGTAGATGCTCCTGATCGGGGAGAGACGCCGGGCCGCGTCCACGGCCAGGTTCGGGACGACGAAGAGCCAGACCGTCCAGAGCCCCAGAAGCCCCAGGAAGGCTGTCATCCGTCGGTGGGTCAACGCCGACGCCCATATCCCGAATCCGGCAAACACCGTCAGATAGAGCGCAAAGGCCCCCATCAGCGCGATCATCCGCAGCCAGTCCTCCCCCCGCAATTCCAGCCCCGGCGACAGGGCCAGCGACAGGGCGGCCAGCAGAAAGGCAAAGGCAAAGGGGACCAGCACAGTCACGGTCGAACCCACAAGCTTTGCGAGCGCGATGGTGGACCTTGCCACCGGGAACGAGGCATAGAGCCTGAGCGTGCCCCCCTCCTTCTCCCCGCAGACCGTGTCGTAGGTGAACAACAGCATGCAGAGGCTCAGGACGATCTTTACGATAAATGCCAGGTCGAGGACGCCGAAAAGGGCGTGGATAGGGTCGGTCGCAAACAGGCTGGCCTCAAACTGGAAGCGGCGGCGGTACTGGATGAGCACCTCCTGCCCCAACTTTCCGGATAAGCCGTAGACAACCGCGCTGAGCGCTTCAGGCCGGCGGTTCCAGCGATAACCTGTCCATAACAGGTCAGAAATCCTGTTCCTCTCGAGCGATACCTGGACAGAACCTCGGTTCTTTTCAGAGACCGCGTGGTACTGCTGGAGTTGTTGGAGATAGTTCCGCCCCCCCACATAGACGCTCAGGGCCGAAAGCAGGGCGCAGAGCGCGAACACGGCGATGAATCGGAAGTCGAGCAGGTGATGGAGCAACTCTTTCTGGACGAGGCGGGCGAACATGGGCTGTTCCTTTTAAGCGACCTATCCCCCTAACCCCCTTCCCTAAAGGGAAGGGGGAACATACCTTCTCCCCTCTCCTTCAGGAGAGGGGTCGGAGGAGAGGTCTTTACCGCAGGTCATACCTCAGCATCGCCACATAGGCCCCGACGAAGAAGGCCAGCCCACAGAGAGTCAGTACGCCCATATCCACAAGGGCTGTCTGGACATCCTCTTGCGGCCAGGTCTCCCGATATGCAAAGCGGGGCATGTCGGAGATATCCCATTTATACTTTCCGTACTTTGCCGGGTTAATCCTTTGCAGTTCAGAACGGTCTACTGACTCGATGTACCAATGTTGGTGCTGTCGATAATACAGGGTGAAGGCATTGAGAAACCGCCGCTGCCGGTCCAGGCCGGCGCCGGCCAGCCGAACAGTTGCGTTGTCGAGCGCAAACGCCGGGGAGAACCGCGCCAGGGCGACCGCCAGGTCCAGACGGGCGTCGTAGCGATTGCGAAAGGCTTCTTCGAGACGCTCATGCTGAAGCCGAGTGGGCGCCATGGACACCTCCTCCCGCGTCTTTCTCCAGTAGAGTCGGTAGGCCTCATTCCCCTCGGGTGTCCTCCAAAATTCCTTCCCCGTCGATTTGAGATATTCCTTCGCCCACTTTTCCCTGCTGTCGCGCCACATTTCCCCGTTCGATTTTATGACGGCATCCTTCTCTGCGTCGAGTTCGTAGACCGAGGGGGAGGGTCGGATACCGTCTGCGGTGATCAGGCTGAGACGGGGTAGAACCACCACGCTGACCACCCAAAATCCCAGCAGAAGCACGAATGAGGTGGACGCCCGGTGGGTCAGGATAGAGGCGAAGAGTCCGGCGCACGTGAATGTCGTGAGGTAGAGCCCGAAGGCCACCGTGATCATCCCCAGCCGGATTAACTCCGGGCCGGTCAACCGGACCTCCGGCATCAGAAACATTGCTGCGATGCCCAGCAGAAGAGGCAGTCCAAACGCCGCCAGCGTGGGGATAAGAGCGCCCAGAAGTTTCCCCAACAGCAACCGATACCTGGGTGTCGGAAACGAAGCGATCAAACGCAGCGTGCCCCCCTCCTTTTCCCCACAGACGGCGTCGTAGGTGAATAGAAGGACAAACAGGCTCAGAACGATCTGGATAACCAGCCCCAGGTCCAGACACGGGAAAATCCCCAGCAGCGGCTCCACCTCCACCGGACTCCGGCTTAATCGTCGGATGAGAGTATTAGAAATCGACCGTCCCAGGGTCGGTTCCAGCCCGCGCACGAAAATGTTCATCGGTGTTGGGGGCTTGTGTTCAGGGTAGCCTGCATAAACAAATTCCGACCAGTTTTCGGCGGTGTTCACCTCCCGGATGCGGTCTTCGGTCGCGGCCTTCGCCAACCGGTAATCGTTGAGGCCATCTCTATAATAGACGTAGCCGCTATAGAGACTTAGGAATGAGAATCAAATAACTTGACCTAAAGATGGGGGGCTATATTTTGTAG
>CAYRZX010000356.1:0-7145 GCA_964428665.1 uncultured Gemmatimonas sp. | reverse complement strand
CGGCCTCGAAGATGGCGCGGGCCTGCATCTCGGTGATCTCCGGGTAGGTGATGCCCAGACGGCAGCCCCGGTGGCCGAGCATGGGGTTGAACTCGTGGAGGGAGGCGACCTTGGCCCTGATCCGCTCGACGGGGACGCCCATTTCGGCGGCCATCTCCCGCTGGTTGTCGTCCTCGTGAGGCAGGAACTCGTGGAGGGGCGGGTCGAGGGTGCGGATGGTGACGGGGAGGCCGTTCATGGCGCGGAAGATGCCCAGGAAGTCCCCCTTCTGGTAGGGGAGGAGCTTGTCCAGGGCGCGGCGGCGGCCGGCCTCGTCGTCGGCCAGGATCATCTCGCGCACGGCCTTGATGCGGTCGCCCTCGAAGAACATGTGCTCGGTGCGGCAGAGGCCGATGCCCTCGGCGCCGAAATTCCGCGCGACCCGGGCGTCGTTGGGGGTGTCGGCGTTGGTGCGGACGTTGATCCGCCGGATCTCGTCCACCCACTTCATGAGGGTCCCAAAGTCGCCGGAGAGTTCGGGCTGCACGGTGGGGACGCGGCCCAGGAGGACCTCGCCGGCGGAGCCGTCGAGGGAGATCCAGTCCCCCTCCCGGACGGCCGTGCCGTTCACCTCGAACTCCCGCGCGGCGTAGTTGACGTTGAGGGCCCCGCACCCGGCCACGCAGCACTTGCCCATGCCCCGGGCGACGACAGCGGCGTGGGAGGTTAACCCCCCTCGTGCAGTCAGGACGCCTTGTGCGGCGTTCATGCCGCCGATGTCCTCGGGGGAGGTCTCGATGCGGACCAGGATGACCTGTTCGCCCCTGCTGGCCCAGGCCTCGGCGTCGTCGGCGTGGAAGACGACCCGGCCGGCGGCCGCGCCCGGCGAGGCGGGGAGGCCCCTGGCCAGGGTTTGCTTCTCGGCCTTCGGGTCGAAGGTGGGGTGGAGGAGCTGGTCGATCTGGTCGGGGGTGACGCGGGAGACGGCCTCGGCCTTCGTGATGAGTCGCTCCCTGACCATGTCCACGGCGATCTTGACGGCGGCGGCGGCGGTGCGCTTGCCGGTGCGGGTCTGGAGCATCCAGAGGCGGTCGCGCTGGACGGTGAACTCGATGTCCTGCATCTCCTGGTAGTGACGCTCCAGGGTGCGCCGGATCTTGTCGAGGGAGGTGTATGCCCCGGGCATCACGGCGTCGAGGGTGGTCTGGTCGGCGGAGGCCCGGCTGGCCTCGTTGATGGGCTGGGGGGTGCGGATGCCGGCCACCACGTCCTCGCCCTGGGCGTTGATGAGGTATTCGCCGTAGAACCGGTTGTCCCCGGTGGCGGGGTTGCGTGTGAAGGCCACGCCGGTGGCGGAGTCGTCGCCCATGTTCCCGAAGACCATCGCCTGGACGTTGACGGCCGTGCCCCAGTCGGAGGGGATGCCGTGGATCTCGCGGTACTTGATGGCCCGCGCGCCCATCCAGGACCCGAAGACGGCGTTGACGGCCCCCCAGAGCTGCTCCCACGGGTCCTCCGGGAAGTCGATGCCCTTGCGCTGTTTGATGGCGGCCTTGAAGGAGGCGACCAGGTCGCGCAGGTCCTGAGCGGTCAGGTCGGTGTCGAGCCGGACGCCCCGCTTCCGCTTCTGGGCGGCGATGATCTCCTCGAAGGGGTCGTGCTCGTCCTTGGACTCGGGACGGAGGCCGAGGACCACGTCGCCGTACATCTGGACGAAGCGGCGGTAGGCGTCGTAGGCGAACCGCTCGTTCCCGGTCTGCCGGATGAGGCCCTGCACCGTCACGTCGCTGAGGCCGAGGTTGAGGACGGTCTCCATCATGCCGGGCATGGAGGTGCGCGCGCCGGAGCGGACGGAGACGAGCAGCGGGTTGTCCGGGTCGCCGAACTTCGCCCCCATCCGCTTTTCGACGTGGGCCATGCCGGCCCTCACCTGCGCGTCGAGCTCCGGGGGGTATTTGCGGTTCCCCTCGTAGTAGACCGTGCACATCTCCGTGGTGATCGTGAAGCCGGGGGGGACCGGAAGGCCCAGGCCGGCCATCTCGGCCAGGTTGGCCCCCTTGCCGCCGAGGAGGTTCTTCATGCCGGCCTTGCCATCTGCCTTCCCCCCCCCAAACAGGTAGACGTACTTCCTGGCCTTTTTCGCCGGCTGCTTCTTCGTTTTCTTCCCTGTCTTTCCCCGCACCGCCACCTTCTTCTTCGCTGGCATGACTCCCTCCGATGGATGGAAAAAAGACTTACCGTTCTTTGCCTTTCCGCAAGGCCGGGTCACTGACCTGCCTGTGTCGTCGTTTGGGTGGTATCTATCGGCGAAACCTTCCCCCCGATCTGCGAGATGCGATGCTCGGTCTGGGGCGTAGAATAGGCCCCATCCTTCTGGGCATATCTCTGGATATCGCCCTCAAAGCCGAGCAGGATCTTCAGGATGCCCCGCCTGCCGACGATGACGCGGGCGTCGGCCGTGGAGCCGAGGGGGGGCGGGATGACGGCCTGCTTGATCTTGATGATGACCTCGTAGGTCCGCTCTCCGCCGTCGCTGACGCCGTAGGGGTAGGTCCAGACGACCTCCCCCAGGGAGAGGAACTCCTCCCGGTCCGAGAAGACGTTGCTCAGGATTTCGACGGGCTGGCCGCGCCTGACCTTCCAGACATTGATCTCCTTGACCCAGGCCCGGAGGATGGGACCCTCTCCGGCGGCGACGATCGCGACGATGGCTCCGGCGTCGGCGCGCATGCCGGGCTTGAGGTCCACGCGGACGACTTCGCCGTCCTCCGTGCTGCGCAGGGTGGCGAGTTCGAGGGTCTGTCGGGCCAGTTCGAGGGTGTGCTGGGCCTTGACGAACGCCGCATCGGCGGCCTCCACCTCGGCCTCGGCCTCCCGGATCTGGGCGGGGGAGGGCCCCTGGCGCGTGACGGTGAGGGTCTCGAGGGCGATGTCGTGCTGGGACCTGGCCTGTTCGAGGCGAGTCTGGGCGGCCTCCATCTCGGACACGGTGATGAATTTCCGCGCCCACAGGCTGTCGGCGCGGGCGTGTCTCTGACGCTCGTTCTCAAGGTTGGCCTGGGCCGACCGGAGGCGGGCCTCGGCGATGCGGACGGCTTCGGGGAAGGGGAGGGCCTTCATGTGGTCGAGCCTGGCCCGCGCCATGTCGAAGGCGGCCTTCGTGCGGCTGACCTCGTCCTCCGCCGTGACCACGGCGGAGGCCAGGTCGTGGTCCTCAAGAAGCGCGATGGGTTGGCCCTTCCTGACGCGCGTCCCCTCCCAGGCGTAGATTTTTTTAACGACTCGCGTGAAGGGGGAGTCGATGTAGACCTTGTCGCCCGGCTCCACCGCGCCGCTGGCCATCACCACGTCGTCGATCGGGATGATCCAGAGCAGCGCCAGCACCAAAAAGATCCCCGACGAGATATACAGGGTCCATTTTAAGGCCCGTTTTTTGGGCCTTCTTCTTGCCATCATCGTGCGATTAACCCCCTTCGCCGTGTCCGGAGGCTCCGCTCGGCGGGGCTTCGTCGAGCGGGCGGATTCATGTTTTCGATTGACACCGTAGGCCAAACTTTCTATATTAAAGAAGCAGCGGTCAGCGGTCAGCGGTCAGCTAAAGGCGTTCTGTATAGTTGATAGCTGACTGCTGATGGCTGATGGCTGTTCGCTTTTTTGTGGGCCCGTAGCTCAGTCGGTAGAGCAGCGGCCTTTTAAGCCGTAGGTCGAAGGTTCGATTCCTTCCGGGCTCATGTCCAAATTCGGTCCAGAGTCCAGGGTCCAAAGTCATAGGCTTTGACCCTGGACCCGCGACAAATTCGGGCTACCCCATCCGCTATCCCTCCTTCTCCTCCTCGGCCATCTCCACTCCAAGCGGAAGACCCTTTTGCACGCGGACGACCGATTCCTGTATCTCCACCTCCGTGTCGGTGATAATGGCCTGAAGTTTGTCCAGTCGGGCTTTAAAAGTCTTTTCCTCTTTCTCTACCGCCGCCCTTTTTTCCTGAGCGGTTGCGAGGGCCTGTCTGACATCGGCGAGGCTTTTCTGGTCTCCCCTCGTTTTCGCGCGGAGACTTCGGAGGGTGGCCTCTGTATAATACTTGGTGAACAGGAGGCCGGCCAGGAAAAAGAATGCCCAGATCATGATCGGCTCTCAGAATCCGCTTGACGCGTTGCGGAGTTTCCAATATATTTTTGTTCTATCCTATTCAATATACATATTTCTGCGCTGTGAATCAACACTGATCTCAAGAGGAGATTTGGAATGGCAAAGGGGTTCACGCTCTGGTTTACGGGGTTGTCCGGGGCCGGAAAGTCCACGCTGGCTGAACAGATCACCCCCATTCTGAGGGCGCGCGGCCACAGGGTGGAGGTGCTGGATGGGGATGAGGTCCGCACGAACCTGTCGAAGGGGCTGGGGTTCTCGAAGGAGGACCGGGACACGAACATCAAGCGGATCGGGTGGGTGGCCAAGGTTCTGACCCGGAATGAGGTGGTGGCCATCACGGCGGCGATCAGCCCTTACCGGGAGGTGCGCGACTGGTGCCGGGGGCAGATCGGGAACTTCGTGGAGGTCTACGTCAAGTGTTCTCTGGAGGCGTGCGAGAAACGGGACGTGAAGGGGCTCTACGCCAAGGCCCGCGCCGGTCAGATCAAGCAGTTCACGGGGATCGACGACCCCTATGAGGAGCCTCTCTACCCCGAGGTGGTCGTGGAGACGGACAGGGAGACCGTGGAGCAGAGCGTCAACAAGATCCTGGCGAAGCTGGAGGGGATGGGGTATCTGGCGAACGGGAAGGCGTGAGAGGCAGGGCGCAGGGCGCAAAGCACATGGCGCGTGAGAATGACGCTTTGCACTCTGCCGATTTTTTTATTTGGAGCGGTTATGATCCAGTTTTCACCAGAACAGATCCGGCGCTACAGCCGGCACATCATCCTGCCTGAGGTGGGGGGGAAGGGGCAATCGAGGCTCCTGGAGTCGAAGGTCCTGCTCGTGGGCGCGGGGGGGCTCGGGTCTCCGGCGGCGCTGTATCTGGCGGCGGCGGGGGTGGGGCAGATCGGGGTGATCGACTTCGACGTGGTGGACGACAGCAACCTGCAGCGCCAGATCCTGCACCGGACGGAGGACGTGGGGCGGCTCAAGATCGACTCGGCACGGGACGCCATCCGCTCCCTGAACCCCGACGTGGAGGTCGTGGGCTACAACGCCCGGCTGTCCTCGGACAACATCCTGGAGATCATCGAGGGCTACGACGTGATCGTGGACGGGTGCGACAACTTTCCGACGCGGTATCTGATCAACGACGCCTGCGTGATGCGGAACGTCCCGAACGTGCACGGGAGCATCTTCCGGTTCGACGGGCAGGTGACGGTGTTCAAGCCGTTCGAGGGGCCGTGCTACCGGTGCCTCTACCCGGAGCCCCCTCCACCGGGGACGGTGCCTTCCTGCCAGGAGGGGGGGGTGCTGGGGGTGCTGCCGGGGATCGTGGGGTCGATCCAGGCGGCGGAGGCGATCAAGCTGTTATTGGACATCGGGGACACGCTGGTCGGGCGGCTGCTGCTGTTCGACGCCCTGGGGATGGACTTCCACGTCGTGAAGCTTCGGAGGGACCCCGGCTGCCCGATGTGCGGGGAGGACCGGAAGATCTTCGAGCTGATCGACTATGAGCAGTTCTGCGGCGTGGGGTCGGGGGCCCTGTCGTGAGCCGGAATCCGCAGATGACAGGGTGGGGAGACGATCCTGTGAATCGTCCGGGGTGGTGGATTACGCAGATTATACGGAAACGCTGAGACCCCGTTGTGAAGGCTTCGAGCATCGTAGAGCCGCCGTCGCCCGCCTCCCGTCCCCGGATCAGGGGATCCATCCTGGAGCTGGTGGGCAACACGCCGTTGCTGCGCCTCCGGAGGCTGGAGGAGGGGCTGAAGGGGGTCCGCCTCTACGCCAAGCTGGAGATGTTCAATCCCGGCGGCTCGGTGAAGGACCGGCCTGCGCTTCAGATGATCCTGGACGGCGAGGCGTCGGGGGCGCTGACGAAGGGGAAGGTGATTCTGGACTCCACGTCGGGGAACACGGGCATCGCCTACGCGTGGATCGGGGCGGCGAAGGGCTATGAGGTGGAGCTGGTCATGCCCGCCAGCGCGAGCCGGGAGCGGCTGGCCATCGTGAGGTCGTTCGGGGCCAGGGTGGTCCTGACGGACCCTGCGGAGGGGTCGGACGGGGCCATCTTAGAGGCCAGGCGCATCCACGCGGAGCGGCCCGACCGGTATTTCAAGCCGGACCAGTACAACAACCCGTCGAACCCGAAGGCGCACTATCTGCGCACGGCCCCGGAGGTCTGGGCGCAGACGAGGGGGGAGGTCACGCACTTCGTGTCGTCCATCGGGACGAGCGGGACGCTGATGGGGACGGGGCGCCGGCTGAAGGAGTTCAACCCGGACGTGCGGGTCGTCGAGGTGGAGCCGCAGGCCTTTCACGGGATCGAGGGGCTGAAGCACATGGCGACCTCCATCGTGCCGGGCATCTACGGCGAGGGGTTCGCGGACGAGAAGGTGACGGTGGAGACGGAGGACGCCTACGAGATGACGCGATGGCTGGCGCGGGAGCTGGGCGTGCTGTGCGGGCAGTCGTCGGGGGCGGCGCTGTGGGGGGCGCTGCGCGTCGCGCGGGGGATGGAGGGGGGGGTCGTGGTGGTGATCTTCCCGGACGGGGGGGACAAGTACATGAGCACCCGCGTCTGGGAGTGGAATCAGGAGAGGGATGCTCAGGCTCACCGGCGACAACTGGGCGCGCATCTGTGACCACGCCCGGCGGGATTATCCCGCCGAGTGCTGCGGGATCATCACCCGGTCGAAGGACGGGGGGTGCGACGTCCGACCGTGCGCGAACATTCAGGACCGGCTGCACGAGAGGGAGCCGGACAGGCATCCCCGCGACTCCCGGACGGCCTATCGGATGGACGACCTGGAGGTGTTCCGCGCTCTGGACGAGGCGGAGCGGTCGGGGAGGGCGCTGGTGGGGTTTTACCACTCGCACATCGACTGCGACGCCTACTTTTCGGAGGAGGACCGGACGGCGGCGCTGTTCGGGGAGGGGCCGGCGTATCCGGGGGCGGTCTACCTTGTCCTGTCGGTATACGGGCGGGAGGTGAAGGGGCAGAGGGCGTTTGCGTGGGATGAGGGGAGCAAGG
>CAYRZX010000355.1:3376-7155 GCA_964428665.1 uncultured Gemmatimonas sp. | reverse complement strand
GGCCGGCGTCCCGCGCCTGCCAGCGCTCCCGCGTCCTCCGCTCCAGGCGGCGCTGAATGGTGGCGATCTTCTGCGCGATCAGGGCGTAGGGGAAGGCATAGATCAGGATGACGACCGTCACGCGCCAGTCCAGCCAGGTTGTGAACGCCAGGATCAGGAGGAAGTCGTAGACGGCCCGGATGGTCGCGGGCAGGATATCCGTGACCATGCCCATCACCGAGTCTATGTCGGCGTTGGCGCGGTACATGTGCTCGCCCACGGGCCGGCTCTCGTGGAAGGTCATGGAGAGCCGCTGGAGGTGGCGGTAGAAGTGGGTCTTCATGGCCAGGCCCACCCGGACGTCGATGTAGACGTTCAGGAGGTAGCCCATGGTGCCCACGACCCGGTTGATGAGGGCCAGGGCGATCAGGGCGAAGAAGATGCGGTGGAGGAGGCCCCAGTCCTGGTTCGGGAAGGCGTCGTCCACCAGGAACTTGCTGAGCCAGGGCCCCACCATGCTCAGGGTGCTGACGATGATCATCCCCAGCAGGGCCAGGATGGCCTTGTCCCACACCGGGATCATCCAGCGGAGGAAGCGGAGGAAGGTGCGGAACTGAGGCGGGTGGGGCGCGTGATGAATGTGACGCGAAGGGGGCCGAACCGCTTGGGGGACGGGTTTGGATGAGGGATGTGCCATGAAAGCTCAGAGAAATTGAAAATTGAAAATTAACCATTGCAAATTGCAAATTAGGAATTACCGACCGCCTGCTCAATTTGCAATTTGCAATTTGCAATGTTTTTAGTCCGCGGCCATGCTCTCCCGCGAGAGGCCACCGAGCTGGGTCTGCTCGTCCCACATCCGGCGGTAGAGGCCGTTCAGGGCGAGCAGGTGTTCGTGCGTCCCCCGCTCCACGATCCGGCCCCTGTCCAGGACATAAATGGCGTCCACGTCCGTCACGGTGACGAGGCGGGTGGCCACCATCACCGCCGTCCGGCCTTTCGAGACCTTCCGGATGGTCTCCATGACGTTCCCCTCCACCAGGGTGTCCAGCGAGGCGGTGGGCGCGTCCAGGACGAGAATGGCCGGGTCGCGGACGAGGGCGCGGGCGATCCCGAACCGCTGTTTCTGGCCGCCCGAGAGCCGGGTCCCCTCGCCGAGGTGCCGGTTGTAGCCGTCCGGGTGCGAGGCGATGAAGTCGTGCAGCTCCGCCATCCGCGCGGCCCTCTGCACCTCTTCGTCCGTGGCCTTCAGCTTGCCGTAGCGGATGTTCTCCGCCACGGTCCCGCCGAACAGGAAGGTCTCCTGCAGCACCACGCCGAGCTGGTTGCGGTAGCTGAGCATCTTTACGGATCGGATGTCCAGACCGTCCACCAGGACCTGCCCGGAGGTCGGCTCGTAGAGCCGGAGCAGGAGGTAGAGGAGCGTGCTCTTGCCGGACCCGCTCGGCCCCACGAAGGCGACGCGCTGGCCCGGCTCGATCGTCAGGCGGATGTCGCTGAGGACCGGCGTCCCGGAGATGTACTCAAAGTTCACGTCCCGGAACTCGATCCTCCCCTTCAGGGGCGGCATCGGGACCGCGTCCGGCGCGTCCTGGATCTCCGGCTTCACGTCCAGGGTCTCCAGCATGCGCTCCGCCGGGACAAGCTGCAGCCGCGTGTTCTGGATGAGCTGCACCGCCCTCTGCATCGGGATCTCGAACTGCCGGGCCAGGAAGTAGACCACGCTGAACTCCCCGATGCTCAGGCGGCCGTACATCGTCTGGTAGGCGACATAGAGCCACATGGAGTATTCCAGCACGATCGTCAGCCCCCACAGGACGCCGTGATTGGCGATGACGCTCAGGAAGACGTAGCGGAGGTGGAAGCGCCGGGCCTCCACGAGCCTGGCGGCGTAGCGCCGGACGGACCAGAGGATGCGGCCGTAGCCCTTCACGGTCTTGGCCCCGGCGACCCCGTCCCGCAGCAGGGCGGTGACGTACTGCCCCTGCATGCGCTGGTCCCTCTGGGTGTCCTGGAGCCGGGTGTAGAAGTAGTGGGACAGGGCCGTGTAGGGGAAGGCGTAGAGGAAGATGAAGGCTGTGAGCCTCCAGTCCACCACGCTCAGGAGGATACCCGTCCAGACGATCTGATACACGATGGTGATGAAGTCGGGCACATTGTCCGTGATCATCGTGATCAGCCCGCCGCCGATGTCCGAGGTGTTCCGGTACATGTGCTCCCCGACCGGGCGGGTGCGGAAGAAGCCGAGCGACAGGCGGTGGAGGTGGTCGTAGAAAATGGTCCGGAGGTGGATGGTCACCTTCATGTCGATGTACCATGCGATGACCTGTCGGACGACGCTGAAGACGTGGGAGATGAACCAGAGGAGGGCCTGGATGCCCACGACGATGAAGAAGAGGTTGAGGCGCTGGGTGAGAGACGCGTCGGTGTTCAGGATGACGTCGTCCACGAGGTAGCGGGTCAAAAAGACGCCGATCTCCCCCAGGGGCACGCCCACGATCACCAGGAGCATGCCCAGGATCACCTTGCTCTTGTAGGGGTAGATGTAGCGGAAGAACCGCCAGAAGGTCCGCCACTCGTGCTGCGCCCGCTCCTGTCGCGCCACCTGCCCGGTCTTTCGCCAGACCTCAGGCTTGCGCGGGACCACCTGTAAGAAGTTCAAGGCCATAAGAATTTTAGCCCTTGAGGGGCTTTGCCCTCTCCCGCTGCTCCCACCCCTCCCCGAACAGGTCCAGGAAATGGCTCTCGTCGTAAGGGTGTTTGGCCATCTCCGCCTCGTTCAGGTCGATGCCGAGGCCGGGCCGGTCAGGGACTTCGAGATACCCCTCCCGGACCTCCGGGTAGTGGTCCACGATCCGCCGCGCCCAGTCCACGCCGAAGTCGTCGAACACCTCCTGGATCGTCACCCCCGGCGTGCAGGCGGCGAAGTGGGCGCAGGCCGCCGTGGAGACCGGACCCTGGGCGTTGTGGGGGGCCACGGCCACGCCCTTCACCTCGGCGCGGGCCGCGATCTTTTTGGCCTCCAGCAGCCCGCCTGCGTGGAGCAGGTCGGGCTGCACGAAACCGATGCGCCCCCGGTCGATCAGGTCCGCGAACGCCTGCCGGGAGGTCAGGCGCTCCCCTCCGGCGATGGGGATGGCCGTCTTGCCCGCCACCTCCGCGGTCCCCTCGATGTCGTCGGACGGGACCGGCTCCTCGAACCAGGCCGGGTCGAAGGGTTCGAGCAGGCGCGCCGCCTTCGCGGCGAACCCCGGCTCGAACCGGCCGTGGCCCTCAATGAGGAGATCGACCTCCTCCCCCACCGCGTCCCGAACGGCCGCCACCACGTCCAGGGCCTTTCGCAGGGCCTGGCGGGACATCGTCCGGTGGGCGCTGCCGAACGGGTCGAACTTGAGGGCCGTGTAGCCCCGCGCCGCCACCTCCCGCGCCTTCTGCGCGAACCCGTCCGGGGTCTGGGGCCCCGTGTACCACCCGTTGGCATAGGCCCGGATGCGGCGGCGGTAGGGGCCGCCGAGCAGGTTGTAGACCGGCGTGCCCAGGGCCTTCCCCGCGAGGTCGTAGCAGGCGATCTCCACGCCGCTGAGGGCCGTGAGGTGGACCGGGCCGCGGCCCACCTTGAGCATCTCGTCGATCAGCCGCTCCACGGCAAAGGGGTCGAGGCCCAGAAAGTAGCGCCGGGTCTCGGCCAGGGCGGCCTCCATCGTCCGGGCCTTCCGGTGCAGCGTGGCCTCCCCCACGCCATAGATGCCCGCGTCCGTGTGCAGCTTGAGGAACACCCAGTTCTTCCACGGGTTGCCGAC
>CAYRZX010000355.1:0-3276 GCA_964428665.1 uncultured Gemmatimonas sp. | reverse complement strand
TGCCCGCGTCCGTGTGCAGCTTGAGGAACACCCAGTTCTTCCACGGGTTGCCGACGATGAAGGTCTGAAGGTCGGTGATGCGCATCTTCTTACCTTCCCGGCACGATCCCCGGCGTGTCCGAAGGGCCTGACACGGCCGGGTGCTGACAGAGATAGCTGGAGGCCAGGAAGAACAGCAGGACGATCAGGGCGATAGCCAGCAACACCGTGTGGAGCATGTTGGCCGCGTCTTCCCTGTCCGCGTGGGTTCGCACGAGTCTTGACCAGAAGGACGCCATTTTCCCCTCCCTCCTCGGATTCCCCGCTTCCCGGCGTGTCGCTGATGCTCCACGCTCTGTTTTCATCTCAGATCATCTCTCCCGTCACCTTGTACAACGGCTCGATCTCTTTCAACACCTCGTCCAGCTCCCTGTGATCGCTCTCGTCGAGCCCGCGAATGGCCGCCGCCCGCACGTAGGCGGAGCGGATGACCCCCCGGCGTCTCAGGACCTCTTTGTAGACGTGGACGCCGTACTGGAACTCCAGGTTGAGCAGGGGCAGGAGCCGGTTGAACAGGCGTCGGGATTCGACGAGGTCCCCCCGCTCGTGGGCCTCGTAGACAGCCACGTGGACGTCCGGCACGTCGCAGGCGGGCATGGTCCCGCAGGCCCCCCGGCGCATCTCGTCCATCATGTGGCGGCCCGCCGCGCCGCCGAACACCCCTTTCAGCCGGTCCCCGCCGAGGCGCAGGGAGGCGCTGACCGCGTGGGTGGTCGGCTGGACCTCCTCCTTGATGTACTGGACGTGCGGCAGCTCCCGGAGCAGGCGGGCCATGAACTCCGCGGACATCGGCACGCCCACCGGGAGGGGGTAGTTCTGGATGAAGATCGGCAGGTCGGTCGCCTCCGACAGGGCCCTGTAGTAAGCGTAGACGCCCTCCATGTCAGGTTTTCGGACGTAGGGGGGCATGGCGATGACGGCGTCCGCGCCGATCTGGCTGGCGTGCCGGGCGAACTCCACGGCCACCTCCGCGCTGACGGCGGAGACGCCGACCACGGCCGGGACGCGGCCGGCCGTCTCCCGGACCACGACCTCGGCCACGCGCCTGCGCTCCTCGTCGGACAGGGCGCTGAACTCGCTCGCGTTCACCGGGGCCACGATGCCGTGCGCCCCGGCCCTGACGCAGAACCGGACGACCCGCCGCAGGTCCTCCTCCGACACCTGCCCCCGCTCGTCGAAGGGTGTCACCGGGATGGCGAACACCCCGCGAAAGGTCCTCTCTTCCGACATCGGATTCCTCCACGCAGATGATCCTCTCTGACTGAACAGGATTCTATAAACATGCTTTTAAAAAGGGCGTCTGTCAATTCAAAATCGTCGCAGGCACGGACGGGGTGTAACTTTTGGCAGGTTTTATCGTCTAAATCAAACAGGCCGGGACCCTTTCTTAAAATAGGACAATAGGGGGCGTGAGCGTCGCGTCATCCCACGACAAAAGGAGGTCCTCGTACCTTTATGTACCCATTTGGCAAAGTGGTCTACGTCCTGGCTCACTTCTCGAAGGTCTCGGAGACCTTCATCCTGCGAGAGGTCGTGGCGTTGCGGAGGATGGGCCTGTCCGTGCAGGTGGCGGCCCTCCACCGCGTTCACCCCGGCGGGCTGACGCCGGAGGAAGAGGCGTGCGTGCGGGAGGCCCTGTTCGTGCCCCCGCTCTTCCTGCCGGGTGTCCTCCTGGCGAACGTCCTGGCGTTCTTCAGGGCCCCTCGCCGCTACGCGCGCGCCTTCGCGCAGGTGGCGGGGATGCCCCACCGCAGCCTCTATTTCACCCTGCGCGCGCTGTATCATTTTCTGGCCGTCGGGTACATCGCCCGCGCCCTTTCGGGCGGTCCTCCGGTGGCCCACCTGCACGCCCACTTCGCCTCTGTGCAGACGGAGGTCGCGATGGGCCTGGCGACCCTGCTCAACGTCCCGTTCAGTTTCATGGCCCACGCGAAGGACATCTACGTGGACGCCAATGCCCTCCGGGAGAAGATGATGGCGGCGAAGTTCGTGGCGACGTGCACGGACTACAACGTCCGTCATCTGCGCGGGATCTGCCCCGAAACCGCGGAGCGCACGGCCGTGGTGCGCTGCGGCGTTCAGGTCGAGAGGATCGCGTGGGCAACGCCGGAGGTCTCCTGCCCGCCGCTGATCCTGTCCGTGGGGCGGCTGGTGGAAAAGAAGGGGCATCGTCACCTGATCGAGGCGTGCGGGCTGCTGAAGGGACTGGGTCTGTCCTTCAGTTGCGTGATCGTCGGCGACGGCCCGCTGCGGGACCGGCTGTCGGAGGAGGTCGCCCGGAGGGGATTGGAGGATTGCGTCTCTCTCAAGGGGGGCCTGCCGCATTCGCAGGTGGAGGCATTTTATCGCCGGGCGACGGTCTTCGTGCTGCCCAGCCTGGTCACGGAAGAGGGGGACCGGGAGGGCCTTCCGGTGGTGCTGATGGAGGCCCTGGCGTTCGGCGTCCCTGCGGTCTCGACGGCGACCTCCGGAATCCCTGAGTTGATCGTGGATGGGCAGACCGGCCTGCTGACGCCGCCCGCCGACCCGCAGGCCCTGGCCCGGGCGATGGCGCGATTGATTCGGGATGAGGCGCTCCGGAGAAGGCTCTCCAGAGATGGCCGGAGGAGGGTGGAGGCCGGTTTTGACCTGGAGCGAAACGCCGCCAGGCTGGCCGCGCTGTTCGAGAGGCCCATCCGGCGGCGGGCCTATCCATCGGCTGCCAAGCGGGCCTGACAGGGGTTCCTCTACCGCACGCAGAGCCCTGAAACGCCTTGACAAATCTCCGAAATTTTTTATATTGGAAACTTAAAATACTTTTTTGGTTTCTGTAGTACAGTACTCCAATCTGTCTTAAGAATGATTGTGGCAATTTATATACTTCTGTGATCAGGCAGCACATCTTTTTCTAACTTCATCGACGGTTTCTCATAGGAAAGACATCTGGCATATTTATTGCGTGTTCTACCACAGTTTAAACTTGAAGGGGGGCGATTGGACAGAATTCAGTGGAGAAAGGGGCTGGTGTGGTCAAGACAGCGGTCATCCTCGCGGCAGGGAATGGGAGTCGATTAAGGCGAATCTCCGGCAGTCTTCCCAAGCCGCTGGTCCGCGTGGCCGGGGTTTCGCTCATCGAGCGGGTGATGCGCACGGCGCTGAAGGCGGGCATCGAGTCGTTCGTGATTGTCACAGGTTATGAATCTGAGCGCATCCGGGCGCACGTGGAGCGCATCCCGGACCTGTGCGACCGGGTCACCT
>CAYRZX010000354.1:0-7165 GCA_964428665.1 uncultured Gemmatimonas sp. | reverse complement strand
CCACGTCGGAGGTCTTGGAGGCGACCTCCTTCACCATCTGCGCGCCCATGTTCTCATAGGGGTCCTCCAACTCGACCTCCTTGGCCACGGTCACGCCGTCCTTCGTCACCGTGGGGGAACCCCACTTCTTCCCCAGCACCACATTCCGTCCGCGGGGGCCCAGCGTCACCTTCACGGCCTTGCTGAGCTTGGTCACGCCCGCCAGAATCCGGTCGCGCGCGTCCTCGCTGAATGCCAACTGCTTGGCTGCCATTCTAGAAACCTCCTTCGAATATCGAATGTCATGGTCAAGAACATCAAGTTCGTGATCCGTGATCCGTGATTCGTGGTCCGTTTTTTACGGTTCACGGTACCCGGTTCACGGAGCACGTGTTCACTCAATCACTGCCAGGACATCGTCCTCGCGCAGAATGAGGTGCTCTTCGCCGTCGATGGTGACCTCGGTGCCGGAATACTTCCCGATCAGGATCCGATTGCCCTTCTTCACCTCCAGCGGGACGTGCTTCCCGTTGTCATCGAGCTTGCCCGGCCCCACCGCCACGACCTCGGCCTCCTGAGGCTTCTCCTTGGCCGTGTCAGGGATGATGATTCCCCCCTTCTTCACCTCGTCCTGCTCGATGCGCTTGACCAGGATGCGATCTGCCAGCGGTCTGATCTTCATTACCGTCCTCCTTGTGACTGCGAACCTCGGCTATCCGCCATCAGGCGGGACTATAAGATATTGATTACAATGGCATTTAAACGCATTATTAGCACTCTCATGGGGAGAGTGCTAACATCAGAATATAAAAAAAACGCCCGTGTCGCGCAAGGGTGAAAATGCGTTCACGGGCATGATAGTAGGGGCGACCCACCGGGTCGCCCCTACTCCATCCCTACCCACCCCCTACGCGTGCACTGCCCCCTTCTGCACCCGTGCGTGCAGGTCCTTCCACGCCTTGCCCCCGTCGTCCATCACCCGCTCCAGCCGGACGCCCCTGCTGAAGATCGGCAGCCGGCCCGCCAGGAAATCGTCCCAGAACTGCCGGGTGTGGGCGTAATAGGTCGTGGCCCCCGACCCCCACCGGATGGCCAGGACCAGGCCGGGCGTCGGGTAGGGCTGGGGGGGCATGGCCTCCAGCCGGAACCGGGCCACGGCCTCCTCATCCAGGTCCACGCCCAGGCCGGGCCGCTCCGGGACCGCCGCCGTGCCGTTCTGCGCCGTGATCGGAGGCGTGATCATCTGGCGCGTGTAGAGCTGGTGGCAGTTCACCGCCGGCCACCGGGCGTGCGACAGGACCGCCCCGAAGTGGAGGGCGAACGCGCTCGTGATCCCGGTCCCCACGAGCTGCAAAAAGAACGGCTTGTCCGCCGCCGCCGCGATCGTCCCCTGCCGCACCACCGCCGCCGCGCCACCCCCGATCACGAATCCGTCGCACACGTCCTCCCTCAGCGCCGTCATGATCGGCGGCGACCCGAAGTGCATGGCAATGGCCACCCGCGTCTGCGCCCGGAGGAACTTATTCCCCGCCACGTCCCCCTGAGGGAGCGGGGACTCGTAGATCTTCACATTGGGATATTTCTCGATCTCCGTCACCACCCGCACCCCGTGCGCCGCATCGATCAGCATCCCGTTGAAGTCCAGGTCCAGGTCGAACCAGGACGGGAGCGTCGCGCACAGCGTCCGGCACTGCTCGTCCAGGTCGAACCAGGGCCGGGCCTTTGTCTTGAAGCTCGTGTAGCCCTGCGCGATGGCCTCCCGGCACTCCAGGACCCAGTCCTCCCCCGGCATGTCGATGTCCCACCAGCTCAGGAACGGCCGGTCCCGGTGCTTTGGACCCAGCAGCCGGTGGCACGGCACGTCGTTGGCCTTCCCCACCGCGTCGAACAGGGCCATCTGGAGCCCCGCCCCCAGGGAGTCGTCCCACATCAACTCCGCCGCGTTCCTCCCGACCGCCCGGCCCACCTTCTCGTCCGTCACCCGGCCCCAGGTGTAGTACTCCATCGTCTCCCCGAACCCCACCACCCCGCACCCCAGCGTCACCTTGCAGACCTCGAACAGCGTCCAGTGGGGCAGCTCCCGGATCATGTTCCGCGCCGGCACCTCCCGGAACGGGACGTTCACCGGGATGCGCTCCACGTGCTTCACGGTCAGGTCCATGGATTCTCCTTTTCTCTCACCTGTCCCGCCGCGTGCAATGCCCTCGCGCTCACCCCCAGCACCCGGCAGAACCCCTCCGAGTCCGTGTGGTCGAAGCTCCCGACCCGCTCCATCGACGCCGTGCTCTCGGAGTAGAGGGAGTGGGGGACGTCCTGCGCCGACTCGAACGAGACGCCCCCCTTGTAGAGCACCACGGAGATCTTGCCCGTGGCCAGCCGGGCGAAATGCCCGACCATCTCCCGCGCCGCCGCCGACGCCGGGTCGAACCAGTAGCCCTGGTAGATCTGCTCCGCCAGCAGGGCCGACGCGTCGTTGAACAGCCGACGCGCCCGGCGGTCCAGGACAAGCTGCAGGAGATACTCGTAACACCTCCCCAGCAGCTCCATGCCGGGGGCCTCGTAGACCCCCCTGGACTTGATCCCCACGAACCGGTTCTCCACCGTGTGCAGGCCGATGCCCACCCCGTTTTGCCCCCCGGCCCGGTTGGCGGCCCGAAGCGCCTCCAGGGGGGAGACCCCCCTCCCGTCGATGGAGACCGGAATCCCTTCCTCAAACCGCACGCTGAAAGGCTCGTTCCTGTCCGGGGCCTGCTGCGGGTGGACGCCCATGCCGGGGGTGATGAACAGCGCCGGCGTGCCGAGCGACTCCAGCAGCCCCGCCTCGTGGGTCAGGCCGAGCACGTTGGCGTCCGTCGAATAAGGCTTGTCGTGCGTCGCCCGGATCGGAAGCCCCTTGCGGCGGCAGTAGTCGATCATCTCCTTCCGGCCCCCGAAGGCCTCCAGAAACGCCGGGTCCCGCCACGGCGCGTAGACCTCCACCTCCGGGGCGAGCATGTTGGGCGCGAGCTGGAACCGGACCTGATCGTTGCCCCGGCCCGTGGACCCGTGCCCGAAGGCGCGGATGCCCCGTCCCAGGACCTCCGGTAGAAGGGCCTGCACCGTGACGTGCCGGGCGATGCCCGTGGTGTTCCAGTACCCCCCCTCGTACCGGGCCTGCGCCCGCACGACCTCCAGGCCCGCCTCCGAGATCATGTCCTTCGCGTCCACCAGGACTGCCTCCGCCGCCCCGCAGGCGAGCATGCGGCCCTTGATGTCCTCGACATTCTCCTCGTCCGGCTGGCCCAGGTCCGCCGTGAGGCAGACCACCCGGACGCCCTGGTCCGTCAGCCAGCGCGTGACCGTGCAGCTGTCCAGCCCGCCGGAGACGGCCATGGCCACGGTCTTGCCTTTTAAGTCCGAGACTTTCACAGGTTATTTCTTCTCCTCCGGCAGCCCCTTCGTCAGAATATCGTCAAACGTGTCCACCGCCTCGTCGATGTGCCGGTCCTCGATGATCAGCGGCGGCAGGAAGCGCACCACGTCCGGCCCGGCCGTGCAGGCCAGGACGTTCCGATCCCGGAACGCCGTCACAATGTCCCCCGCCTTCCAGGTCGTCACGATCCCCACGATCAACCCCTGGCCCCGCACCTCCTTGATCTTGTCCGGGTGCTTCTGTTGAAGCCTCCGCAGCCTCCCGAACAGGTGCTCGCTGCGCGTCCGCACCCCCGCCAGGAAGTCCGGGTTGGACAGCCGGTTGAACACCTGGATCGCCACCGCGCAGGTCACGGCGTTCGCCCCGAAGGTGGCCGCGTGGTCCCCGGCGTGGACGCAGTCCGCCACCCTCTGCCGGAGGAGGCAGACCCCGATGGGCAGGCTCCCGGCCAGCGGCTTGGCCAGCGTCATCAGGTCCGGCTCCACCCCGTACTGCTGGTAGCAGAACAGCGTGCCCGTCCGACCCAACCCGCACTGGATCTCGTCGAACACCAGGAGCATCCCCTTCTCGTCACACAGCCTCCGGAGCCCGGACAGGAACTCCTGCGTGCAGGGGTACACGCCCCCCTCCGCCTGCACCGGCTCCACCAGGACGGCGCAGGTCTCGTCCGTGACGAGCGCCTTCACCGAGTCCAGGTCGTTCAGCCTCGCGAAGTCCACCCCCGGCAGCAGCGGCGTGAACCCCTTGTGATACTTGGGCTGCCCCGTCGTCGCTATCGACCCGGTCGTGCGCCCGTGAAAGGAGTCGTGCAGGGCGATGAACTTGTACTTCGGCCTGGACGGAAACGTCTCGTACCCCCATTTCCGGCAGAACTTGAGCGCCGCCTCCCACGACTCCGTGCCGCTGTTGCAGAAGAACGCCCGGTCCGCGAACGAGCGCTCCACCAGCAGCCGGGCGAGCTGCGGGGCCGGGATGGTGTGGTAGAGGTTCGAGACGTGGATCAGCCTCGACGCCTGCTCGTTGATCGTCTTCAGGATCTCGGCGTCTCCGTACCCGAAGGCGTTGACCGACAGGCCGCTGACAAAGTCCAGATACCGCTTCCCGTCCGTGTCGTAGAGGTACACGCCGCTGCCCCGCTCCAGCACGATGGGGGGCCGGATATAGGTCTGAAGGATGTACTGGTTCTCCAGCGCGATGATCTCCTGGGTCGTCATGTCACTCCTTTCTTTTGCTCTTCACTCTTCACTCTTCACTCTTCACTGCACAATCTCCGTCCCCACCCCCTCCTGCGTGAAGATCTCCAGCAGGAGCGCGTGGGGGATGCGCCCGTCGATGATGTGCGTCTTGCGCACGCCCCCCTTCACCGACCGGACACACGCCCGCACCTTCGGGATCATCCCCCCCTGGATGACCCCCCCGGCGATCAGGGCATCCACGTCGTTGACGTGCAGCGAGGAGAGGAGAGACCGCTCGTCCGCCGGGTCCCGCATGATTCCGGTCACGTTCGTCAGGAACACCAGCTTCTCGGCCTTGAGGGCGTTGGCGATCTCCCCGGCGGCGGTGTCCGCGTTGACGTTGTAGCCCTCTCCGTCCTCGCCCAGGCCGATGGGCGCGATCACGGGGATGGTCTCCTCGCCGCAGATGCGGAGGATCGGGTCGGGGTCGATCCAGTCCACGTCCCCCACGAACCCGATGTCCACGGACCGCCGCGCGCCGTCTTTATCCACCACGGTCATCGTGTGTTTCTTGACCCCCATGATGCCCGCGTCCTTCGCCGACAGCCCCTTGGCGTTGCCCCCCAGCCGGAGGATGCCGTCCACGATCCCCCGGTTGACCACGCCGAACAGCGTCTCCTCCACGATCTTCATCGTGGCCGCGTCCGTCACCCGGAGCCCCTCCACGAACCGCGCCTCCACGCCCGACTCCTTCATCCGCCGGCTGATCTCTCGCCCCCCGCCGTGCACCACCACCGGCTTCATGCCCACCGTCTCCATGAACACGAGGTCCGCCAGGACGGTCTGCGACCCCCCCTCCTCGGCGAGCGTGCTCCCGCCGT
Organism: uncultured Gemmatimonas sp.; assembly: GCA_964428665.1. Classification (GTDB taxonomy): domain Bacteria; phylum Latescibacterota; class UBA2968; order SICM01; family SICM01; genus SICM01. The sequence goes on along the minus strand of CAYRZX010000354.1, from coordinate 1,718 downwards.
ACTTGACGACGATGACCCTGTCGCGGAACGATCGGATGTAGGGGAACGCCTCGACCAGGACCGAGGCCTTCTGGATGATGTTTTCCACGTTCATAAGCCTGTGCCGTAGACCGCGTCGATCCCGTGCAGCCGGGAAAGCCCGCCCATGAGGTTCATGTTCTCCACGGCCTGGCTGGCCGCGCCCCTTCCGAGGTTGTCCTCCATGGAGCAGATGTAGGCAAATCCCTCGTCCACCCCCACCTTGATGAGGACCCTGTGCGTGTTGACCACGTCCCCCGTGCCCCACCCCAGCTCGTCCTGCGCCCCTTTTTCCGAGTCCTGGACGACAAAGACGAGGTCCTCCGGCCCATAGCTGCCCTCGATCCTCCGGCCCAGCGCCTCGCGCGCCTCCTCCTCGGAGACGGCCTTCAACTCCGGGGCCAGCTCCACCCGGATGTTGGTGTTGATCCCCCGGAACACGGACCGCAGCACGATCGGCGTGAAGTTCACCTGAAACCCGGAGTAGAGCGCCATCTCCGGGACGTGTTTATGCCTGGTCCCATACCCGTAGGTGATCTCGTTGGGGCGTTCCTCGACCTCCCGGCGAGCGCCGGAGTTCCCCGACGTGGACACGACCGTGGCCGGCCCCTGCGCGAGCCCCCTCAACGGCCTGAGGGCCAGGATGACGCTGGTGGGGTAGCAGCCCGGGTTGGCCACCAGCCGCGCCTGCGCGATCTGGTCCTTAAAATAGGCCGGCAGGCCATAGACGGCCTCCTTGAGGAGTTCGGGGGCCGTGTGCTCCATATGATACCACTTTTCAAACGGCTCCCTCGGAAGCCGGAACGCCCCGCTCATGTCGATGATCCGCTTCCCCGCCTTCAGCAGCGCGGGCGCAAAGGACATGGACTCCGGGTCCTTAGTGGCCAGAAAAACGAGGTCGCACGCCCCCAGGTCCCCCTCCTCCCGCCGGGTGTTTTTTCGGAAGGCGATCTCGGCCCGGTCGTGGCCCTTCAGCGCCCGCTCGATCTCCTGGCCGACCATGCCCGTGTCCCCGAAAAGGCCCACCTTGATCATCGTCATCTCCTGTTTATCAGTCTCTCCTGACGCCTGCCCCGTTCACGACCCCCTCGATCCGCTCCCGCAGCTCGCGCGCCTGGACCGGCGTCTTGCACGCGATGAAGATCGTGTCGTCCCCGGCCACCGTGCCCACCACCTCGGGCCACCGCATGCTGTCTATGGCCGCGCAGACCCCCGAGGCGTTCCCGGCGGCCGTCCTGAGGACCAGCAGATTCCCGGCGCTGTCGCAGCCCGTCATAAAGTCCAGCAGCTCCCGCTGGAGGACGTCCTGCCGGTGCGGCGCCGAGGCCTGCGCCGGGGCGCAGTAGCGCACCCCTCCGTCCTCGTCCGGGGCCTTGATCAGCCCCAGATCCTTGATGTCTTTGGAGAGGGTCGACTGCGTCGTCTCGATCCCCTTCTCCTTCAGCAGGTCGGCCAACTCCTGCTGCGTGCGCACCGGCTGCCGGGCGATCACCTCGAGGATCTTGTTCTGTCGAACGCGCTTGTCGTTCATCCCCGTCCCGCACAAGGCATAATTATGTCATTTTATGGAATAATTATGCCCCAATATAGGCAAAAAAACCAGCCGTGTCAACGAAAAAAGTTCGGAAATTTGTTTTGCGTTTTCAGGGCCTTGATCTTCGTTTCGGCCATTGACTACGTTGGACATGCGGATGTGAGGA
>CAYRZX010000353.1:0-7203 GCA_964428665.1 uncultured Gemmatimonas sp. | reverse complement strand
CCCGGCCCGCCTCGTCCCGGCCGTCCCACCGGATCGCGTGCCTGCCGGGGCCTCGGGCCTCGTCCACCAGGGTCCTCACCTCCTGGCCGAGCGCGTTGTAAACCGTCAGCCGCACCCGCCCGGCCTCCGGCAGGCTGTAGACGATCTGCGTCTCAGGATTGAACGGATTGGGATAGTTCTGGCCGAGGCCATACCTCTCCCCCGTTGCGAACGATTCCGCCACGTCGCTCTGGTTCAGGGCCAGCGCCTGACCCTCCGCGTTCAGGACCATCGCGTCAGCGACAATGACGCCCGGCCCGCCCCCTCGCAGCCTTCGGAGCCTGATCTCTGCGACAGGGCGGCCCGTATCGAGCGTCCCTCCGGCGGCCGCCCCCGCGACCTGAACGCCCCCGGCCCCGTCCGGCCGCGCCACAAACAGCGGCCCGGTCCCATCTCCCTCCGCGCCCTCAAAGGCCCACGCCTCCGCGTCGTAGCGCGCCGTAAAGGCATAGCCCTTCAGGGGCCGGTCCCCTTCGAGGCGGACCTGGATCGCCACCCGGTCGGAAGAGACGGGCTGTGACCGCAGCAGGAGGCGCGCGTCTGAGGACCTCGTCTCCTTGCCGGAGGGGGCGGGTTTGGCGGCGGGCTTGCCCGCCTTCTTGCCGAAATCCCCGGCGAAGATGAAGAAGTCGCCAAACCCGATCGCCCCGTCGTTGTCCAGGTCGAATTTCGCTTCGAATCCCGGGTCGCCCTGCTTCGCGTTGAACGCCCCGGCGAACAGGAAGAAGTCCTCAAAGTCCACCGTCCCGCTTCCGTTGAAGTCCGAGGTCGGGCCGGCGGCCGCAGAACTCAGCACCACCGACGCGCCGGGCGTCTGCGTGTTGAAGACCCCGGAGACCCGCGCCGCCAGAGACGTCAGCTCGATCTTCGTGTCCCCCGAAAAGTCCCCCAGGGCCTCAAACGTCAGCACCGCCACCGCCCCCCTGGCCGTCGTCGTCTGTCCCAGGAAAGACCCCGCGTAGGTCACCGCGTTGTTATTGACCTGCGGCGGGCCGGGGAAGATCGCGCTGGCGAAGACCCCGTCCCCCTTGCCTGACACCACCTTCAACTTCCCCGGGTCGAACGTCAGGACCACCTGGAACCCCGTGGTGTTGGCCGATTCCCTGTTCAGAATGACCTGCACGTCCACCTTCTGCCCCGGCCTGACGCCCCCCAGCGTCCGGGAGTTCTGGTCCCCCGCCGCCACGTCTAAGTCCAGGACCCCCGTCCCATCCCCGGCCTTCGGCGTCAGAGGGCCTCCGCCCTCGCTGGTGACGGTCGCCTTCGCGCCCACCGCAATCGTGTCTGTCCCGGCCAGCCCTTTATAGATCACCCTCGTCAGCGTGAAATTCGTTGCGCCCGTGAACGAGGTCTCGGTCGCAAACCGGAAGACCCCCAGCAACCCGGCGCCATCCGGGGACGTGCCCGAAGTCGGCGCCAGGATCGCCCCCCCGAACGTCACCCTGTTCTCCCTGGGCAGGGGCCGGGTGAACAGGGCCGTGCCCCCGGCCGTGCGCAGGAGGTTCTCCCCCTCCCCGGAGGCGGCGTCCGCGCCCAGAAAGGCCACCCTGGAGAGATCATACTCCACCGTGGCGGTGAACCCCGTCAGGTCCTTCACGTTCTCCGCGTACACGGCCAGGACGATCTCCTGGTTGGCCTTGACGCCCTCCAGCATCGCGAGTTTCTGGTTGCCTTTCCCCGTGTTCAGGTCGAGTGAGGCCGTCGCGGTGGGGTTGACGCCGGGTGTGGGCCTCTCCTGCGTCTTTAACGCCACGTCCACGCCGGTGAGGTTCTGTCCGGCGGCCAGCGTGAGGGCGTCCGGCCTCCCGTCGTTGTTCCGGTCCACCGTGCCCGTCGCAGAGGTCCCGTCAGAAAGCTCCCCCTGCGCGAAGACCTGATAGGTCCCGGCCGGAAGGTCCGCCAGCCTGTAGGTCCCGTCCTTGCCGACGCCCGCCTGAGAGACCAGCTTCCCCTGGTTGTCGAACAGCGCGACGGAGGCCCTGTTCAGGGTCCCGCCCGTGAGGCTGACTGCGCCCGCGATGGACCCCACCACCGGCTTGGCCGCGCCCGTCGTGAACGCGATGTCGAACGGCCCGCCCAGCTTCGCGCCCGTGACGCCCGTGGCGTCGAACAGGATGAAGCGGTAGAAGGTGTTCGCCGCGAGGGTCACCGGGAAGACGACGGTCTTTCCGTCGTCCCGCGTCGCGACGTTCGCCAGAATGTCCCCGGAGGACAGGGCCGGCGTCAGGGCCGCGTCCACGGCCACGAACTTCTTCTGCGCCAGGATCGGCTCGTCAAACGTCACCACGATCTCCGCCTTCTCCGGGACGTTGACCGCGTCCTTCTGAGGCGAGAAGGCCACGACCTGGAGGACGCGCTCGGAGGCCGGCTCCTGCGCAATCCAGGGGACCGTGATCTTCGGCCTCTGCGGGTCGTCCGACGTGATCACGAGGTTCCCCTGCCGCTCCCGCCTGGGCGCCGGGCGGTAGGTCACCACCACGGTCTGACGCTGCCCCGGCTGCACCGTCAGGCTGGCCGGCGCCACCCGCACCTGGTCGTTGTCCGACGTGACGTTGGACACGGACAGGGGGCCGGACCCGTCGTTGCGGATCTGGAGGTTGAGGTCCTGGGACTTGCCCAGGTCCACCTGCCCGAAGTCCAGCGAGGCGGGCAGCGTGGCAATGCTGCCGGTGGCGCCGGTCCCGACCGTGGCCCGGAGGGGCACATCCACGAGAGGACTCGTCCGGCTGTTGGACGGGATGGAGAGCACCTCGTTGATCGCCCCCGACCTGGAGGGGAGGAACGTGACGGTCAGGACCTTCTCCTGGCCGGCGGTCAGGGAGAAGGTCGCCTCCGACACCGTGAAGTCCTCGTGTGAGGTGACCACATTCACCACGCGGAGCGTCCCGCCGCCCACGTTGGTCACGATGACGCTGAGCGTCCGGCTCCTCCCCTGGACCACGTTGCCGAAGTTCAGCAGCCGGGGTGTCACCTCGATCTCGGGCGGCGGGGCCGCCGCCCCCACGCCGGAGACGAAGACCGTGGCTGTCGGGCGCGCCGGATCGTTGCTGGAGATCCGGATTTGCGCTGGAAAGAACCCCCCCTGCGTGGGCGCGAAGGTCACGGCCACGCTCCGGCTCCCCCCCGCCGGGACGGACAGGGTGTCCGGCGAGGCGGTGTAGGCCGCGTTCGTGGTGATGATGCTGTTGACCCTCAGCGTCGCCTTCCCGTCGTTGAAGATCGTCACGTTGAACGACTTGTTCGACCCCACGCTCACCGCCCCGAACAGCAGGCTGTCCGGCGGGGCCGGGACCACCCGGATGGACGCCGTGGCCTGCGTTACCCCGGACCCGGAAAGCCCCACGACAAAGGTCGTGTCCTGGCCGGCGATCCGGAGGATGGCCGAGGCTGTATCCGCTTCGGTCGGGGCGTACCGGATGTTGACACCCTGAGACGCGCCGCCTCTGACCGTGAAGGTCTGCGGGGAGGTGACCGTGAACTGTCCCTTTCCGCCTGTGACCGTGATCCCCCTCACGGAGAAGTCCACATTCCCGCTGTTGACCACGTTGACCGTCTCCGTCTTGTTCTGCTCGAGCGTGACCCTGCCAAAGTCGATGGCCGTGCGGTCCACCCCCACCGTGACCCCCGTGCCCGTGCCGGTCAGGGACACGCTGAAGGTCCCCTCGTCCGGGTCGTCCGACCCGACGGTCAGCGTGGCCCGTTTGGCCCCCTGGGAGGAGGGCTTGAAGGTGACCGTAATGTCCTGGAACCCGCCCGCCGAAACCGTGAAAGGCAGCGGAGGCGAAGTGACGGTGAACTGCGCGTCGCTGGCCAGCAGGCTCCGCACGGTCAGGTCCACGGTCCCCCGGTTGAGCAGGCGCAGCGCGGCGGAGACCTCCTGCCCCACCCCCGCGCTCCCCACGATGAACGAGGAGGGCGCGTCGATGTCCGGCACGGCCCCCGTCCCGGACAACGGGATGGACGAGGGACTCCCCGCCGCATTGTGGGTGATGGACAGCGAGGCCGTCTTCGCGCCCGCAGAGGTCGGCGTGAACGTGACCGTGACCTGCTGGCTGCCCCCCGCCGCCACGTCGAACTGCGTGGTGGAGACCGTGAACTGCGCCGCGTCAACCCCCGACGTGGCGATGCGCGTGACGCTCAACGTCAGCGTGCCGGGGTTGGAGACCGTCAGCGTCTGCGTGGCGGGCTGGCCCACCTTGACGTTCCCGAAGGTCAGCGCCGACGGCGTGAAGGCCGGAGGGCCGGCGACCCCTCTGATCACGCCCTTGCCGGTCAGGGGCACGGCGGTGGGGCTGCCGCTCGCGTTGTGCGTGATGTTCAGCCGGGCGAGCTTGTCCCCGGTGGTCGTCGGCGCAAACACGATCTGGACGGACTGCCTGCCGCCGGCTTGCACCGTAAGCGTCGAGGGGCTGAACCGGAACTGGTTCGCGTGGTCCCCGCTCAGGCTCATGCTCGTGATGTTGAGGACCGCCGTGCCCGTGTTCTTGATGAATAGCTCCTTCAGGGGCGTCTTATTGACCTCCACCTCCTCGAACCCGAGGCTGGGGACCTCAAGTTCCAGGACGGGCACAGGGGCTGTCGTCCCGTTTCCGGTCATGGTGACGGACGTGGGGCTGCCGCTCGCATTGTGGGCGATGGACAGGCTGGCCGACTTCGCCCCGGCGGAGGTCGGCGTAAACGTCACCGTGACGGCCTGCGCCGCCCCGCCCGCGTTGATCGTGAACGAAGCCGGGCTGACCGTGAACATCGCTGCATCCGACCCGGAGACCGTGATGCCTGTGACGCTGAGAGCCGCGCCGCCCCGGTTGGTCACGCTGAAGGTGGCCGTGCCCGAGGAACCGGAGGTGACGCTGCCGGCGCTGACCGTACGGAAGAAGGGGGACCAGGAGGCATGGTCGTCATACGAGCTGGTGGTCAGCCGGGTCTGGCTGGACCCGTCCGAGTTCATAGAATAGATCTGATACGTGCCGTCGGTTGGTCGAAAAGACGATCTTCGTCCCGTCCGGCGACCACGAAGGGGCTGTATCGTGCCCCGATACGTTAGTCAGCCGGGTCTGGCCGGACCCGTCCGAGTTCATCACGTAGACTTCATAGTTGCCCTGGTCTGAGTAATAGGCGATCTTCGTCCCGTCCGGCGAATAGACCGGATGTCCGTCCACGCTCCCGCTGGTCAATTGCGTCTGGCCGGTCCCGTCCGAGTTGATCCTGTAAACTTTGGAGGACCCCCCAGGGCCTGACCCGAAGACGATCTTCGTCCCGTCCGGAGACCAGGACGGAAAGGCGTCTATGGAGGAATCGTTGGTCAGCCGGGTCTGACTGGACCCGTCCGAGTTCATCACGTAGAGTTCGCCGCTGGAGTTGTCGCGGTAAGAGATGAAGGCGATCTTCGTCCCGTCCGGAGACCAGGCGGGAGCGGTGTCTGTACCCGAAGCATTTGTCAATCGGGTCTGGCTGGACCCGTCCGAATTCATCGTGTAGATTTCAAGGTTCCCATCGCGGGCGGACGAGAAGACGATCTTCGACCCATCCGGAGACCAGTTGGGGCTGTCATCCGTTGCCGAATTATTGGTCAACTGGGTCAGGCCGGTCCCATCCGGGCTCATCGTGTAGACATTAAAGTTCCCATCCCGGTTGGTGTCAAAAATGATCTTCGTGTTGGCCGCGAGCGTGCTTGAGGAGAAGGTGAAAATGGGCACTGCGAATTCCGTCACCGTGAGGACCTGATTGGTCGCCACGCTGCGGACCGTCTGCGTCGTCCCGGTCGGCCAGCGGATGACGAGCGAGTCCACCGTCGTCGTGCCCCCGAACCCGAACTCCACCGGCAGCGACCCCTGCGCCCACGCCCCCGACCCGCCCCCCTCCACGTCCCGCCGCTGCTGCGTCGAACCCGTCATCGCCGTCACCCGCGCCCCAATGCCATTCTTGTTGCTGCCCACGCCCACCAGCTTCACCTGCAGCCACCGGTTGCTGTTCCCGCCGTTCCGGTAGAGCTTGTGCGCGCTGCTCGTGCTGTTGTTGACCACGCAGAGGTCCAGGTCCCCGTCACCGTCATAGTCCGCCCACGCCGCGCTGGTGGCCCCGTTTGAGGTTTCACCGGTCCCCTCGCTGGACGCCACGTCCGTGAACGTGCTGTTCCCGTTGTTCCGGTAGAGCCGGTCCTGGCTCCCGCTGTTGGCCACGTAGAGGTCCAGGTCCCCGTCGTTGTCAATGTCCCCCCACGCCGCGCTCCGCCCGGACCCGGCATCCGCCACCCCGGCGCTGGAGGCGATGTCCGTGAACGTGCTGTTCCCGTTGTTCTGGTAGAGCCGGTTCGCCGCGCCGATCTTGGCGACGTGGAGGTCCAGGTCCCCGTCATTGTCAAAGTCCCCCCACGCCACGCCGTACCCGTTCCCCGTGTCCGCCACCCCGGCGCTGGAGGCGATGTCCGTGAACGTGCTGTTCCCATTGTTCCGATACAGCCGGTTCGTGCCCCCGAAGTTGGCCAGGTAGAGGTCCAGGTCCCCATCCTTGTCAAAATCCCCCCACGCCACGCCCACCCCGTCCCCGCTGTCGTTGACCCCGGCGCTGGAGGCGATGTCCGTGAACGTGCTGTTCCCATTGTTCCGGTAGAGCAGATTAGCGCCATTGATAGCCACGTAGAGGTCCAGGTCCCCGTCGCTGTCAATGTCCCCCCACACCGCGCCCCGGGAGTTTCCGCTGGCATTGACCCCGGCGCTGGAGGCGATGTCCGTGAACGTCCCGTTCCCGTTGTTCCGGTAGAGCTTGTTCGTGCCGTTGTTGGCCAGGTAGAAGTCCTGGTCTCCATCCCCGTCAAAGTCCCCCCAGGCGATGCCCTGTCCGGTCCCGGCGTCGGCCACCCCGGCGCTGGAAGCCTGGTCGGAGAAGGTCTGGGCGAAGGCAGCGGAGGGCAGGATCGCGAAAAGGGCGAAAAGCAGACCCAAAAGGCAGACCCCCCTCTTACCCTTCCACCTGTCGCTCCCGTGAGGTCGCGACCCACCACCCTGACCGGAGAGGGGGAGCAAGACATGTTTCTTCCCCCTCTCCCGTGGGAGAGGGGGATTGAGGGGGTGAGGTCCCGAGTTTCGGTCTACGCTTCCAATCATCCCCCGTACCATCGCGCATAAAAACCCGATCCATCCGGCCATGACGACCCTCCCGGCATCC
>CAYRZX010000352.1:0-7216 GCA_964428665.1 uncultured Gemmatimonas sp. | reverse complement strand
GGCGACGCCTCCCCCAGCTTCAGCGCCCACTGATCGTGGATATCGGGAAAGATAACTAGTTTCATAGAGTCTCCCTGTGAAGATAAATGATGCCCGGCCCTCTCCCTCCCCCAACGCTGGGAAAAAGGCCCTTGGTGCCCCCTCCCTCTCCCGTACGTACGGGAGAGGGAGGGGGTCAGGGGGTGGGTGAGGGCCGAAATTCCCCCCCTTTACCCTTCAACTCTTCTGTCTTCTCTATGCTCTCTGTGTTCTCTGTGGCGAGTTTTTAGACCTTCAATATCCTCCCCTTCTTCACCGCCTCCGACTCCAGCAGGCAGAGCCGGAGGGAGTCCCGCGCCGACGCCCCGGACAGGATGGGCGACTCCACGTCCTTGCGGACGCAGTCCACCGCGTGCTGGACCTCCGCCACGAAGGCGTCCGGAAAGTTGAGCCTGGGGGTCGTCTTCTTCCCGTCCGCCGTCAGCAGGAGGATCGGCTGCCCGTACATCGAGTCGTAGAGGAACGACCCCTTCTCGAAAAAGACCTCGTAGCCGTGCTTGAACGGCAGCCCGGACTGCGCCACGCACCCGCTCTCGGCGGTCACGCTGACGTTCCTCCCGTCGTAGAGATAGTGCGTGGTCAGATATTGCACATAGCCCTGCATCGTCATCCCGGAGGAGAAGACCCGGTCCGGCTTGCCGAAGAGATACAGGATGAAGTCGGTGTCGTGGATATGCAGGTCCACGCCCGCCCCGCCCGTCTTGGACAGGTCCGCGAACCAGTTGTCCCGAGACCAGTTGGGCTTGGAGATGATCCGCTTGAAGTGCGCGCCCAGGAGCTTCCCGAACTTTCCTCCTTCTATCGCCCGCTTCAAAATCGCGAACTCCGGGAAGAACCGGAGGACCTGCCCCACCATCAGGCGCCGCCTCGCCTTCCGCGCGGCCTCCACCATCCGGTCCGCGTCCCTCACGCTCAGGGCGATGGGCTTTTCCACCAGCGCGTGCTTCCCCGCCTTCAGGGCGTCGAGCGTCACGTCCCGGTGCATGTAAGTGGGCAGGCAGATGTCGATCAGGTCCAGGTCCGGGTCGGCGATCATCGCCCCCAGGTCGTCGTAACGCCTCACCCTCGACAGGTCCTGCATCCCCCCGCTGTCCCCGAAGTTCCCCTTCACCCGCGTCCAGTCCCCGGCCAGCTTCTTCGGGTCCCGCGTGAAGACGGCCGTCACCCTCCCCCCCTTCACCTTTTGAGCGGCCTTGTAGTGCGTCACGCCCATGAACCCGATGCCCGCGATGCCGATTCTCACCATGTGTGCGTCCTCCCGATAAGTCTCATCTTCTTCCGGCGACAGTGTATCCTGTCCTCCCGCACTTGACATAATAGGGTTCAGCGGCGACGAAGTCAAACGGATTTTTTGAGCGCAGACGGCGCGTCCTTACCCCGGCTTCCTCCCGACCGCAATGTAGTTCCACGTGTCCCCCTCCACCCGGTGGAGGCGGTCCAGAGACATCGCAAAGACCTGCGCCAGAAAGTACCCCAGCCGCACGGCCGGCTTCAGGGGGCCCCGCTCGAACGCCTCCAGGTAGTAGCAGAACCGCGCCCCCGCGGTCACCCAGTAGCCCGCCATCGCCCGGACCTCCACCACCTCCAGCCCGGCCTGCCGCATCAGGTGGCAGAGGCCGTAGCGCGTGAACCGGTAGTAGTCGTGCGGCTCCTCGTGGATGCCCCAGATGTGCGGGGCCGTGACGATCAGGTGCCCCCCCACCCGCAGGGCGCGCCCCATCTCCGCCAGCGCCCGGCCCGGCTCCGGGAGGTGTTCGAGCACCTGGCTGCACAGAATCGTGTCGAACCCCTCCGCCCGGAACGGCAGCGCCTGCGCGTCCCCCTTCACGTCGGGAGCGGGATCGCCCCACCTGTCCACGCCGACATAGGCCGAGACCGCCAGCGCGAACAGCCCCCGGTAGGGCCGTCCGCCGCACCCGACGTCCAGCATCCTCCCGCGGGCATACCGCACGGACTCGGCGATGTGCTGTCGCGTAATCCTGTGAACAAGCCAATTTTTGGAAAACATGGGCATAAGAAAGCCCACCGTCCATCGGTCAAGATGAAGGGTGGGCTTCAAAGGTTGCTGGCGCGAAAACCCCTTACCCGGCCACGTCGATGCGCGTGCCGACGTTTCGTCCGGGGTTCTGCGGCCTCCGGGCGCGGGCCGTGTCCTCCTCCTCCTGAGCCTCTTCGGCCCGTCTGGTCCTCGCCTCGCCGCCCGCGTTCCCCCGGGCCTCGGCAGGCCCGGCGTTTGGCTCGGGCCGACCGCCCTGCCGCGCGCGGACCTCCTCGTTTGCAGCGCCACCCCCCTGTTCAACGGGCTGTCGCCGCCCCTGAGTCTCCCGGGGGGGCACGGCCCCCTGCTGCGCGTTGCGCGCCGCGTTGGATATCTCCACCCGGTCCCCCCCCCCGTCCCGATTCGCCGCCTGGGCGCGGCCTCCTCCTCCGGGCGCGTTGGCGCGACCTGCCCCGCCAGGCTCGTCAGCCTGGTCCTGCGCCTGGGTGCGCCGTCTGACGGCTGCCGCATTGGCGCCCCCCGGACCGCCCGCCACAGTGTTGACTCTGGCTGGCATGGTACCACCTCCCTGAGATGCAGGACTTCGCCGCGCTCACGACACGCCGCAGGCGAGATCGAAGGCCTCGCACGGTGTATGACACTGCCCTGGACGCCTCAAATATCGCAAATCGGCGGGGGGAAAACAAGGAAAAAAACAGGCAAACGGCAGACGGCAGACGGCAGACGCAGAAACCAGAAGATTATGTCTTTCACGTTTGCCGTTTGCCGTTTGCCGTCTCACGTTTCACGGCTCTATCGCCACCTTCAGGACCCCCTCCTCGCCGGTGATCCGGATCCCCTCCTCGACCCGGTCCAGCGGCAGCGTCTGAGTGACCAGGTCCAGCAGAGGGGTCCGGGTGTTCATCAGAAAGGAGAGGCCCGTCTTGAACTGGATGGGCGGGTAGGACCAGCAGCCCAGGATGTCCACGTCCTTCTGGCAGATGAGGTGCGGACGGACCTCCACGCCGCCGGGGTCGCTGTAGTGCCCCAGCTCGATCACCTTGCCCCCCCGCCGGACCGCGTCCAGGGCGTCCCGGAACGCCCCCGGCACGCCCGCGGCCTCAAAGACCACGTCCGGCCCCGCGCCCGTCGCCTCCCGCACGACGCGCGCCCGCTCCGCCTCGTCCATCCCCTTCGGGTTGATCACCAGGTCCGCGCCCATCCGCTGCGCCATTTTCAGGCGGCCCTCGCTCAGGTCCGACGCAATCACCGTCCCGGCCCCGGTGTGCTTGAGAACGGCGATGATCAGCAGGCCGATCGGTCCGGCCCCGATGACCAGGGCGCTCTTGCCGATCCCGTAGCCCTCGCCCAGAAAGGGCACGCCAGGGCCGTAGGCCCGCTCCACGGCCCGCGTGGCCACTGCCGCCGGCTCCGTCATCGCCGCCAGGGGGAGCGGCATTCCCTCAGGGATCTTAAAGACCCACGACCTCGGATGGACGTACACGTACTCGCTGAACCCCCCGAACAGGTGGGGGGCCTTCTCGCAGTTGGCAAACCCGTAGATCGTCCGGTGGGGGCAGAGGTAGGGCTTGTGCGGGAAATGAACGCAGTTATAACACCGGCCGCACCCCCGCGAGCTGGGCGTGACCGTCACCCGGTCGCCCACCTGGACCGGCCCCCCCACGACCGTCATCGCCTCGTTGGCCCGCCCTCCGACCTCCACAGCCATTCCGACGAACTCATGCCCCGGAATGACCGGAAAATTCAGCTGCATGTGGCCGAGATACATGTGCTTGTCCGTCCCGCAGATCCCGACGCGGTCCATCCGGATCAGCATCGACTCTGCATCGGCCACGGGCCGCGAAAACGCCCGCACCCGAACGTCACCCGGCCCCGCCATCACCGCCGCGCGCACCTCTGACATCGCCCTCTCGCTCCTCCTTGGTGGACCGTTCCAGGTCCAGAATTTTGATGTCGCCCCAGTACGTCTTGCTCTCGTAGCGCCGGATCATCCGGAACTTCTCGACGATTTCGGCGATGCGGGCCGCGTTGTTCCGGATCGCCGTCAGAAACTCGTAAGACGGGTCCTTCTTCCTCGTCTTCCTCATCATCAGATCGACATAGCCCACGATCACCGTGAGCGGCGAGTTGATCTCGTGCGCCGCAGTCCCGGCCATCTCCAGCAGGGCCTTCAGCCGCTCGGCCTCCAGCGCCTTGAGCTGGAGGTCCCGCATCCGGAGCAGGGCATTGACGCGGGCGAGAAGTTCCTGAATGTCGAACGGCTTGACGACATAGTCGTCGGCGCCCCGTTCCAGGCCCTCGATCACCTCATCCACGTCGTCGCGCGCCGTGAGCATGATGATGGGCGTGCGCTTCAACCCCTCATCCCCCCGGATCGCCTCCACGACGGCGAAACCGTCCATCTCCGGCATCATGACGTCGGTGATGAGGAGGTCCGGGACATCTTCCCTCATCCGCCTGACCCCCTCCCGTCCGCCGGGGGCCGTGACGACCTCGTGCCCGGCGGACCGGAGCTTGGCCCTGACGATCCGGAGGACATTCGGGTCGTCGTCAATGACGAGGATCTTTGCCATAATGACCAGCCGTCAGCCGTCAGCCGTCAGCCGTCAGCGGTCAAAAACACAATCGGTTTTGCTGAACGCTGATAGCTGATAGCTGACCGCTTGTTTATCGGACCTTCCCCCTCGCCGCGATGTCCCAGACCGCCTCCACCCTCCCGGCGCGCGCCCCGTAGAAGGTGTCGTGGAGATTGATCGTGGTGCAGCCGTGGCTGGGGATAAGCTCGATCTTGTCCCCGACGCGGTAGGAGACCCCGCCGGGGTCCTTCACGGTCAGTTTTCCGTGTTCCTCGGACAGGTGGAGGACCTCCATGCGGGGGTCTTTTGACTCGGGCATCCCGAACTCCCGCGTCACCGCCTTCATCCCCGCGTCGCAGATCACCACCTCCGGGCCGTTCCGGCTGACCACCGTCGTCAGCACCGTCAGGGCACACTCGAACCCGAGACCCAGCCCCTTGTACCGGGCGTCCATCGTGATGTAGGACCCCGCCTGCACCTCGGTGACGCCGGGAAACGCCCCGGTCACAGAGTAGGTGCCCGTCCCGCCCCCGCTGACGATCTCGGCAGGGATGCCCGCGGCCTCCAGCGCCTCCTTCGTGCCCACAAGCTGCGTCATCGCCTTCTGGCACTCGCTCTCCCGAACCTCCCGGTCCGGGTTCAGGACGATGTGCCCCTCGTAGCCCATGACCCCCTTGAAGAGGAGCCCCCGGAGCTTCAGGACCTCCTGCGCCAGGCGCACCGCCGCCCCCCCCGGCCCCACCCCACAGCGGCCCTGCCCCACGTCCACCTCGATCAGGACCCGCACCCTCACCCCCGCCGCAAGGGCCGCGTCCGAGATCTCCCGCGCATTCTCAGCCTGGTCCACGGCCACGATAATGTCGGACTTTTTGGCCACCTCCACCAGCCGGGCGATCTTCTGCGCCCCGATCACCTCGTTGGCCAGCAGCAGGTCCCGGATGCCCGCGTCCGCCATCACCTCCGCCTCCCCCAGCTTGGCGCAGGTGATCCCGATCGCCCCGGCGTCTAACTGCATCTTCGCCAGCTCGGGCGTCTTGTGGGTCTTGGCGTGGGGCCGGAGCTTGGCCGGGCGGCCCCGGAAGAAATCGGCCATCCTCCGGATGTTCCGCTCCATCGCGTCCAGGTCGATCACCAGAGCCGGGGTGTCGATGTCGTGCACGCTCTTGCCGATCATAACGCTCCCATCGAGCGATCAGCGATCAGCAGTCAGCAAAAGCAAACCCTGCTCGATCTTGCTGATAGCTGAATGCTGATAGCTGAATGCTTATTTCGCCGCCACGGCGGCCCTGGTCAGCGACCTCCCCATCTCCTCGAATGACGGGAGATTGCCATCCGCCTCTATGCGCATCGGCCTCGGCTCGCACAGGACCTCCAGGTCGGGCCGGCCCTGCGCCTCCTTCCAGTAGGCCTCCGACGCCTCTACCTCGGTCAGGTCCAGGGTGTTCTTGATCCACATGACCTTCGCGTCGGGCGGCTCGGTCAGCCCGATGGACACGAACGCCGCTTTTTCCAGCGCCTCGCGATCCGTGTCATAATACATCGGGACGTGCGCGGCGGAGGCGTGCTGTCCGGTGATCGAGTTGATGTAGGTGGAGTGCCGGTCGATCTTGTCCACCAGGCGCTTCGTCGTGAAGCTGGCGAAACAGACCCCCACGGCGTTGCCGTGCGTCGTCTCCGTCAGATCCCTGGTGAAGATGTGGAGAATCTTCGGCCATTCGTCCGGCTGCGCCTTCCGGTCGTTCCCCTTCCTGCCGATGACGTTCGTGTCCAGCCCCGCCCCGCTGATGTCCTTCCCCATCTCGTCCACGATCAGGAGGTCCGCCTCCTTGAAGGGGAGCTTGGGGCACCACGCCTTCGCCTGCTTCTGGAGCTCCTTTTCCACCGGCTCGAACTCCTCCGGCCGGACCGCCCGGATCATCGCCGTCTCGTCGTAGCCGTTCTCCAGCGTGGCCAGCCCGAACGCCACCTTGCACTTCGTGAGCACCATCTGCCCCACGGCCCTGACGATCTTGTCGAACGAGTGGTGGACGATGGCCCGGTGGTAGAGCGACGCCCCCTTGTGCTTCCCCAGGCCGATCAGCATCATCTTGAACAGCCCGCTCTCGATCTCCCCCCTAAAGCCCGTGTGCGGCTTCACCCGGTTGAACACGATCACGTGGTCCGCCCCATAGGCAAATTTGTCGAAATAGACCTTCATGCCGAAGTCCGTCTCGCCCACCTCCTCGACTTCCATGGACGACCGGACCGGGCAGCCCATCGTCTGCTCCGTCACCCCGTACCGGGCGAGCACCTCCGCCTGCCCCTCCGCCGTGCCCCCCCCGTGGCTCCCCATGGCCGGCACGATGAACGGCCTCGCGCCCAGGGCCTTCATCTCCTCCGCCAGCGTCCGGGCGATCACGTCCACGTTGGCCACGCCCCGGCTCCCCACGGTGATGGCCACGCTCTGCCCGGCCTTGATCCGCGCTCCCGGGTCGATCCTCCGGACCTCGGCCCGCACCGCGGCGGGCACGTCCTTCACCGTCGGCGCGTCGAACTTCTGCCGCATGCGGAATATCTTGGGGTACTCCATAGTGAACCTCCTATGGTATATTTTGCAATTCCT
>CAYRZX010000351.1:0-7224 GCA_964428665.1 uncultured Gemmatimonas sp. | reverse complement strand
CGCTCCACGAAATCGGTCAGCAGCCTGCACCGCTCCCGGAGCAGGGCGATCACCCGCTCCAGGTAGGGGCGGCGGGTCGCGAGGTCGGTTTCGGAGACCAGCCCCACCCGGACCCAGAAGGGGGCCACCTCGCTCAGGAGCCGGTCGAGGGAGAGGTCGTTGAGGTGCTGGCTGTTCAGCCACTCCAGCTTCTGCTCGTCGAACACCGCGTCCTTGGCGTTGAGGCCCCCGGTGGAGTAGGCTTCGGTCATCTCCCGGAGGGACATCTTCTCGCGACCGTCGCCGGGGGACCAGCCGAGCAGGGCCAGGAAGTTGAGGACGGCCTGCGGCAGGTAGCCGCGATCTTTGTACTCCAGAATAGACGTGGCCCCGTGCCGCTTGCTGAGCTTCTTCTTGTCCGGCCCCAGGATCAGACAGAGGTGCGCGAACCCGGGAGGCTCAAAGCCGAGGGCCTTCGCGATCAGGACCTGCTTGGGGGTGTTGGAGAGGTGCTCCGGCCCCCGCATGGCGAGGGTGACGCCCATGTCGTGATCGTCCACGACCACGGCCAGGTTGTAGGTGGGCCAGCCGTTGGAGCGCATCAGGATGAGATCCTCGATCACGTCGTTGGACCAGCGGCACTCCCCTCGCATCGGGTCCTGCCAGACGGTCTCGCCCTCCGGCACGCGGAGGCGGGCGACGTGAGGGACGCCCCTGGCGTCGAGGTCGGCTCGCTGCCCCGGCGTCAGCGCCAGACACGTCCGGTCGTATTTGAACTGACGCTTCTCGGCCATCGCCCGCTGTCGCTTCTCCTCCAGGATCTCCGGGGAACAGTAACACCTGTAGGCGTGGCCTGTCTCCAGGAGCTGCTGGACGCAGCGCCGGTGCCGCTCCACGTTGCGCGACTGGAAGACGGGCTCGCCGTCGAAGTCGATGCCGACCCACCGGAATCCGTCCAGAATGGTGGCCACGGACTTCAGGTCGGACCGCTCCTGATCGGTGTCCTCGATGCGGAGGAGGAGCCTGCCGCCGTAGCGCCGGGCGTGGAGATAGTTGAGGAGGGCCGTGCGAACGCCCCCCACGTGGAGCGCGCCGGTGGGGGAAGGGGCGAAGCGGAGGATGTCAGGCATATAAAATACTCGTAGGGGCAAGGCATGCCTCGCCCCTACCAGAATGGCGGAGAGGGGGGGATTCGAACCCCCGGTAGAGGTCACCCCCTACAACAGCTTAGCAGGCTGCCCTGTTCGACCAGCTCCAGCACCTCTCCGTAAAAGACAGTCACGAGTGCTGAGTGCTGAGTGCCAGAAGAAAGTGCTGAGTGCTGAGTGCTGAGTAAAAGCATAAGGAATAGAGTTTTTGCCTTTACTCAGGACTTGAAACTCAGGACTCAGGACTGTTTTTTGACTCAGGACTCAGAACTCGCAACTCAGCACTCTGTTTGTGGCGGAGGGCGAGGGACTCGAACCCCCAAGGGCTTGCACCCGTCGGCTTTCAAGGCCGATGCCTTACCAGTTAGGACTAGCCCTCCTGAATAGGAGAAAAATATAAAGATAAGGTGAGGTAATGTCAATAATAAAAAGGTGAGGGGGACAATTCAGGTGTTGTCTTATCAGGGCTTAATCAATATATTTAACCGTATCTGACCCCATTCGATAACGGACCAGAAACGTGAAGGAGCGATCTTTTCTATGAGCACGACCGATTCCGTCTCCTCCTCCGACTTCATCCGGGAGGCCATCAGAGAGGACGTGAAAACCGGCCGGTTCGGGGGCCGGGTGATGACCCGATTTCCGCCGGAGCCGAACGGCTATCTGCACATCGGGCACGCCAAGGCCATTTGCATTGACTTCGGCGTCGCTGAGGAGTTCGGGGGCAAGTGCAATCTGCGCTTCGACGACACCAACCCGATCAAAGAGGACGTCGAATACGTCGAGGCCATCAAGGAGGACATTCGGTGGCTCGGGTTTGACTGGGAAGGCCGCGAATTCTACGCCTCCGACTACTTCGAGCAGCTCTACGAATACGCCGTGAGGCTCATCCAGAAGGGCAAGGCCTACGTGGACGACCTGAGCCCCGATGAGATCCGCGAATATCGCGGCACCCTGACCAAGCCGGGGAGGGAGAGCCCCTACCGCAACCGTTCGGTGGAGGAGAATCTGGGCCTGTTCGCGCGCATGCGGGCGGGGGAGTTCCCCGAGGGATCGCGGGTCCTGCGGGCCAAGATCGACATGGCCTCCGGGAACATCAACCTGCGCGACCCGGTGATGTATCGCATCATCCACGCATCCCATCACCGCACGGGCGACCGGTGGTGCATCTACCCCATGTACGACTGGGCGCACGGCCAGTCGGACTCCATTGAAGGGGTCACACACTCGCTCTGCGACACCTTTTACGAGGATCACCGCCCTCTGTACGACTGGTTTCTGGACCAGCTGGAGATTTACCACCCCCGGCAGATCGAGTTCGCCCGCCTTAACCTCAACTTCACGGTTCTGAGCAAGCGGTTTCTCCTGGAGCTGGTCCGGGAGGGGCGCGTCTCCGGCTGGGACGATCCCCGGATGCCCACGCTGTCGGGCCTTCGGAGGCGGGGCTACACCCCGGAGTCCATCCGGGACTTCTGCAGGCGCATCGGGGTCGCCAAGAGGGAGAATCTGGTGGATGTCACCCTGCTCGAAAACAGCGTCCGGGATGACCTGAACAGGCGGGCGCCGCGCGCGATGGCCGTGTTGCGCCCCCTGCGGGTGGTCCTCGAAAACTACCCGGAGGGGCGGGTGGAGGAGCTGGTGGCCGTGAACAACCCGGAGGACCCCGGCGCGGGGACGCGGAAGGTCCCCTTTTCCCGTGTGCTCTACATCGAACAGGACGACTTCCGGGAGGACCCGCCCAAGAAGTACTTCCGTCTGGCCCCCGACCGCGAGGTGCGGCTGCGGTGGGGGTACTTTATCCGGTGCGTGGGGGTCGTGAAGGACGAGAGGACCGGGGAGGTGGTCGAGCTGCGCTGCGCGTATGACCCTGAGACGCGGAGCGGGGCGGCGCCGGACGGGCGCAAGGTGCAGGGGACGATCCACTGGGTCTCGGCGGATCACGCGGTCGAGGCGGAGGTCCGCCTGTATGACCGCCTCTTTCTGGCCGAAGACCCGCTCGGCGCAGAGGAGGGGAAGGACTTCAATGCCTTTTTGAACCCCCATTCGCTGGAGACGCTGACGGGGTGCCGCGTGGAGCCGGGCCTGGCCGGCGCGGCCCCCGGAAGCCGCTACCAGTTCGAGCGGCTGGGCTACTTCTGCGTGGACCCGGACTCCTCCGGGGGGGGGCTGGTGTTCAACCGGACGGTGTCTCTGCGAGACACCTGGGCCAAGATCGAGAGGAAGCAGAGAGGGGGGTGAGGGGGATAGAGGAAGGCCCCCTGCGCCTCAGCGCGGGGGGCCTTGTCATTTTATATAGCTTTTCACAATTCTTGGACAGGGGGCTATATCGAGAGCCTGATTAGAAAATCGCTGTAGCTCTGGCCCTCTCCTCGCCTCGCTTCGCTCGGCTTCCCCTCTCCCGTACACGGGAGAGGGGTGGCAGGCGTAGCCTGACGGGGTGAGGGCCTGTACACCACGCGACACCGTTTCATGCACAAGATTTTAATCGCGACCCCTACGATTCCATCCCGTAGAGGAGGTTCTCCATCGTCTCCGCCGTGCGGATGACCCTGGCCTGTCCGCCCCTGACCAGGACCTCCGCCGGCCTGGGCCGGGAGTTGTAGTTGGACGCCATCGAGAACCCGTAGGCCCCGGCGTTGCAGATCGCCAGCACGTGGCCGATGCGCACCCTCGACAGCTCCCGGTCCACGGGGCCGTGCTCGTCCCGCGTGAAGACGTCGCCGGACTCGCAGATGTTCCCGGCCACGACGACGGCCTCTCTCCCGTCCTGCACGCTGGAGGCGTTGAGGATCTCGTGATAGGACCCGTAGGCCATCGGGCGGATCAGGTGGTTGAAGCCGGTGTCGGTCCCGACGAATTTGTGCTTCGGGGTCTCCTTGACGTTGTTCACCGTGGTCAGCAGGAAGCCCGATTCGCACACCAGATACCGGCCCGGCTCGAGGGCCAGGGCCATCTGTCGCCCCCTGCTCTTCACGTAGGCAGAGAACTTCTCCGTCACCGCCTTTCCGAAGGCCGGCATGTCGATAGACTTCTCGCCGGGGCGGTAGGGGACGCCGATCCCCCCGCCGAAGTCGATGAACTCCAGTTCCCGAAACTCCTGCGCCACCCGGAGGATGATGTCCATCACTTCGAGGTAGATGGAGAGGTCCAGGATGCCCGACCCGATGTGGCTGTGCAGGCCCACGACCTGAAGGCGGCGCCGTCCCGCCAGGTCCATCACGTCTCCGATCCGGTCCTGATAGATGCCGAACTTGCTGTCCGGCCCGCCGGTGATGCAGTGGTTGTGGTGGCCCGCGCCCACGTCGGGGTTGATGCGGACCGCGATCCGGGCGCCGGGGTTCATCTCTCCGTAGGCGTCGAGCTGGGTGAGGGAATCCACGTTCACCAGCAGGCCGTGCTGCTTGCAGAACTCCAGGTCCGCGCGGGAGGCGCTGTTGCCGGTGTAGAGGATGTGCTCCGGCCTGTATCCCGCCCGGAGGGCCAGGAAGACCTCGCCGGGGGCCACGGCGTCCAGGTAGGCCCCCTCCTCGCGCAGGATGCGCATGAGGGTGACGTTCGTGTTGGCCTTGCAGGCGTAGTGGATGCGGAGGTCCGGGTAGGTGATATGGGTCTTGAGGTCGTAGATGCGCCGGCGGAGCGTGTCCTCCTCGTAGACATAGAGGGGGCTCCCGAACTCGGCCACGAGCTGCTCGGCGGACAGGCCGCCCAGGAAGAGTTTATTGTCTCGGATTTCCATTTATGACCTCAACGCCTTCTTGATCCGCTCCATGGCCTCGGTTAGCCGGGCGTCGGGCACGGCCAGGGAGATGCGGACGAATCCCTCGCCGTACTGCCCGTAAGCGGTCCCGGCGGCCACCACCACCTGGGCCTTGTCGAACAGCAGGTTCGTGAACTCGATGGAGGACATCCCCTTCGGCGCCGGCAGCCAGAGGTAGAAGGTCCCCTTCGGGGGCCGGAAGCTCCAGCCCAGGCCGTTGAAGGTCTCCACGACGAGTTGCTGCCGCCGCCGGTAGACGCCGAGCATTTTGTCGATGTTGTTGTTCTCGCGCTGGAGGGCGTGAATCCCCCCATATTGGATAGCCGCGAAGACGCCGGAGTCGGTGTTCTCCTTCACCTTGGAGATGCCGGCGATCAGGTCCCGGTTGCCCATGACCATGCCGAGCCGCCAGCCGGTCATGTTGTAGGATTTGGACAGGGACCCCAGCTCCACTCCCACGTCCATCGCGCCAGGGGCCTGGAGGAAGCTGACCCGGTCTGCGGGGTCGAACACCATCTCGCTGTAGGCCCCGTCCTGGCAGATGGCCACGCCGTAGTCCTTCGCCCAGCGGGCGAGGTCTGCGTAGAAGACCTTCGTGGCCAGCGCGCCGGTGGGGTTGTTGGGGTAGCAGAGGAACAGGGCGCTCGCCTTTCTGGCCAGGTCGGAGGGGATGTCGCCGAGTTTGGGGAGGTAGCCGTTCTCCGGCAGGATAGGGATGGAGTGGGGCTCCCCGCCGGCCATCAGGATGCTCGCCCGGTAGGCCGGGTAGCCGGGGTCGGTCATCAGGACCACGTCTCCGGGGTTCACGCGGGCCAGGCAGAAGTGGTGGATGCCCTCCTTGGACCCGATCAGGGCCAGCGCCTCCGTGGCGGGGTCGAGGCTGACGCCGTAGCGGGTCTTGTAGAAATCGGCCACGGCCTGCCGGAAGGCCCCCATGCCCTTCTCCTCGTCGGGGGGGTACTGGTGGTTGGCGGGGTTGCGGGCCTGCCTGCCCAGCTCCTCAATGACGCCGTCCGGGGTCGGCTCCACCGGGTCGCCCACGCCGAGGCTGATCACGTCCACCCCGGCGGCGCGGGCCTTTCCGATCTTCTGGCGCAGCTCCATGAAGAGATAGGGGGGGATTTTAGACAGGCGTTCGGCCAGTTGCATGAAGAGGCTCCTTTCCAAAGAGAAGCATTCAGCTATCAGCCGTCAGCTTTCAGCAAAAAATCGGGCAATTTTTGGTTTTTGCTGAATGCTGATCGCTGAATGCTGATCGCTTGAACAACGCCCAAGAGAATACACAAGTTTAGCCCGTTTGTCAAGTCCTGTGTGGCGGACAAAATAGAGGTTGACAGGCCGGGCTTTTTGTCGTTATCTTCAAAAACGGCTTCCATACAACATGGCCGTTTAGCATAGCATAGATTAAACGGAACTTCTGTGTGTTGAGGTCATCCTATGGCCGGAGTCACTTTTGATACCTATGCCTTCGTAAAACGGCTCAGGGAATCCGGGTTTGAAGAAGCCCAGGCTGAGGCCCTCGCTGACGGTTTAAAGAAAGCCCAAGAGGTCCATCTCGAAGAGCTGGCTACCAGGCACGATCTCAAAGAGACGGAGTTGAAGATCGACAACAAGCTTGAAGCGATTAAAGGTGAGATCAACCTGATCAAATGGATGATCGGCCTTTTATTGGCTGGTGTTGTGTCTCTTGTTTTGAAGTCTTTCTTCATGTCGTAGTCCCAAACCCTGATTCTCACGCCTCGTCATCGGAGGTTTCATGGCACGGCCCTGGTTCTTGGCCCTGATGGTGGCCGGAACGTTGCTCATCAACTGCGGGGAGGAGAAGCTGACTGTCCAGGACAACTTGAAGGGGACCTGGAAGCTGACGGCCCGCACCCTGCCGGACGGGACGACGCTGAAGACGCCCGATGTGGCAGGGCTGATGGAGTGGTTTGCGATCAACGACCGACGGGGGCACGTCACGGTCGCCATCACCGGGCAGGGGGACGGGCAGAGGACCTATGACTTCGAGAACAACACCTGCACGGTCTCCGCGGCCGCTTTTTCGATGGAGCGATCCCTGCTGATGGGCCGGTCCTACCTGCACGGCGACGGTCCCGTTGAGACGGACACCGCGTCCAGGGCTCTGGAGGGCCGGCTCACGGTGGACGGCAAGAAGACGACGCTGACCTATGGCAATGGGGTGGTGCAGGCGTTCGAGGGGGCCAGCCTGACGGTGACGGTCCCTAACCGCTACACCGACACCTGGAAGAAGGAGTGAGGGAACGCGAAAGGCGCGAAAAAAAGCCGAAAGGCGCGAAACCGCCCCGCCCCGCCGCCCTTACTTTGACGGCCCTTTTG
>CAYRZX010000350.1:0-7314 GCA_964428665.1 uncultured Gemmatimonas sp. | reverse complement strand
TGTTGAGGGCCTACGACTGGCCCGGCAACGTGCGGGAGCTGGAGCACGCCGTGCGGCGGGCCGTGATCGTCTGTCGCGGGCCGTCTGTCCGGGCCTCGGACATCCTCCTCGAATTCGGGAAGGCGGGAGACAGCCCGACAGCGGAGGAGGAGACAGTGTCCCTGGAGGAACACGAGCGGCGGTATATCCAGGAGGTCCTGGAGAAGACCGGGGGGATCATCAAAGGGCCTCGCGGCGCGGCGGCCCTGCTGGGTCTGCACGAGGCCACCCTCCGCAGCCGGATGAAGAAGCTGGGCATCCGAAAGGTGCGAAATGGGGTGTGATATTTCAGGGATGGCGTGAAATATCACACCTTCTATTTTTTCTTATAACTAAATATGAAACAACGAAATGAGAAATTTATAGCGAAATTCTGGCGTGAAATCTCACGCCTCGGCAAGGGGTATTCAAAGGGTCTAAGTCTGCCATAGCCCTATTATCATATTTTATAGTTTTCTTATAAACAGCTACTTGAGACGATCCGCCTCAGGTGGCTGCTTTTTTTGGCATGGGAATTGCGAAAAGGGATGACATATAGAGGAGAGACCGATGTTGCGGATCACGGAGGTATCGCAGGCGAAAAAGGGGGTGATTCTGAAGATTGAAGGCGAGTTGTCCGGGGAGGACGTGGCCCTCCTAAAGCAGGAGGGGACGCGCCATCTCCACGAGGCCGGATGCCTGACCCTGGACCTCACCGGCGTCCAGTCCATCGACGAGGCGGGCATTGCGCTGCTGCGGCGCTGGTCGAAAGAAAGAGTGACGCTGCGCAGCGAGTCGCCCTTTATCCGCGTGCTGCTGAAGGCGCACGGGATCGTGGCTCAGAGATTCCAACCGTGTAAAGGAGGGAAGCCATGTCGATAGATCAGAAGAAGATGGAATCGCTTCTCCAGAAGATCGTGTCCGACCTGGGGCCGATGCTGGGGAGCGCCCTGGTGAACATAGGCACCCGGCTGGGCCTGTACGAGGCCATCGCCTCTGCGAAGGGGCCGGTTACGCCCGAAGAGCTGGCCAGCGCCACGGGAACGGCCAGACCGATGATCCACGAATGGCTCTGTCAGCAGGCTGCGTCCGGCTATGTGGACTACGACTCCCAGACCGGGCGCTTCAGCATGACCCCGGAGCAGAAGGCCATTTTCGTCCAGGAGGAGAGCCCATTCTTCATGCAGGGCGCATTCGAGTTCGTGCCGGTGATCTACGCCGACCTGGACAAGATCGCCGGGGCGTTCAGGAGCGGTTCGGGCCTGTCGTGGGGCGCCCATAACGAGGGATGCGGTTGCGCGACCGCCAAGTTCTTCAAGCCCACCTATTCCACCCACCTGGTCCCGGAATGGATTCCCGCCCTGGAGGGGGTGAAGGAGAGGATGGAGACCGGATGCGCCGTCGCCGACATAGGCTGCGGACACGGGATCTCCACCCTTTTTATGGCCCGGGCCTTTCCGAACTCGCGGTTCGTCGGATTCGACTACCACGAGCCGTCCATTGAACACGCAAAGGCGAATCTCGCGGAGTGGGGCGCGAAGAACGTGGAATTCCGCGTGGCCTCGTCCAAAGACTATCCCGGCGTCTACGACGTGGTGGGCTTCTTCGACTCCTACCACGACATGGGCGACCCCGTCGGCATTGCGCGGCACGTGCGCGCTTCTCTGAAACCGGATGGGACCTGTTTTCTCGTCGAACCTTTTGCCTTCGACACGGTCGAGGAGAACCTGAATCCCGTCGGCCGGGTCTACTACGCGGGGTCCACGGTGTTCTGCACCCCCTGTGCGATGAGCCAGAACGGCTCAGAGGTCCTCCTGGGCGCGCAGGCCGGCGAGAAAAGGACCCGCCAGTGCTTTATCTCAGCCGGGTTCTCGACCTTCCGTCGGGCGGCGGAGACCCCCTTCAACATCGTCTATCAGGCGCGGCCATAGAGATTAAGGGACCGGCTTACAACCGGCTCACCCACCCCCTACCCCCTCCCTCTCCCTTTAGGAGAGGGAGGGGCAACAAGGGCTTTATCCACAGCATTGGGGGAGGGTGAGGTCTGCTTCATCCGATCTCCACCCTCGCCCCCCGCTCCGCGGCTACGTAGGCCGAGTAGATCACCCGCACCACGTCCTCGCCCAGCCCCGCGTCCGACAGCGGCGCCATGTTGAACGCCGCGCACTCCACGAAGTTCTGGACCTCCTGCGGGTACCCTTGCATCCACTCCTCGTCCGGCGAGGCGAAGCTCCATCCCGCCTTCGTGGAGATCTTCTCCGCGATGTATTCCGACTCGAACGTCGCGGCGTCCGGCGCGTAGGCCAGCACCGTCGAATTCGGGTTGATGTGGCACGCGATGCGGGCGTTCGACATGTAGACGTCCACCCGGTTCTGGATGCCGCCCAGCGCCACGTCCGTCGCCAGGATCGTGGCCTTCGTCCCGTCGCTGAAAGTGACCACGGCCAGGGACCAGTCCTCCACGTCCTGCCAGTCCTGGACCAGATAGGGGTCCGCGCGCCGCCGGAACGCGGCGGACTGCGTGAGCTGCCCCACCTCCGCCGTCACCGAGACCGGGTGCGGCGCGGGCCGCTCGTGGAACGCCGCCTCCGCCCGCTTGAGGTAGAGCGCCGCCCCGATGGGGTGCGACCCCAGCCGGATGAGCGCCCCCCCGCCGGCGTACTTCCACCGCTTCGAAAACGGCGAGTGCGACCCGCTGTGCGACTCCTCCGCCCGGATGTCCAGGATCGCGCCCCCGCCGGCGCAGGCCAGGTTGAGCGCCTTCTGGATGGGCGGGGCGTAGACCCAGTTCTCGGCGTACATGAGCCTCACCCCGGCCCGCTCCGCCGCCTGCCGCATCTCCCGGGCGTTGTCCAGCGCCACGCGCAGCATCTCCTGCCTCGGAGTCGTCATCCCGACCAGGTCGTCCAGCCCCTCCCCGCAGAACGCCGTCAGCGGCTTCTCGCAGATGACGTCCTTCCCCGCCAGCGCGGCCTCCACGACCACCTGCCGGTGCAGGCTGTTCGGCACGCAGACATCCACCAGGTCCACGTCGGGATGGGCCAGCGCCTGCCGATAGTCCCCATAGGCCCGCCCAAACCCGTGCTTCCGGGCGAAGGCCTCCGCCCGGTCCACGTCCCGCGAACAGACCGCCACGAGATTCACCCTCACCCCCCGCACGCCCCGGTAGGCCTGCGCGTGCTGCGCCGCCGCGAACCCCGCCCCGATCAGACCGACCCCCACCTCGGCTTCCGCCCGGCCTGCCATACCTTCCTCACTCGCCTTTCACGACTCTGGTCTTATGCGCCCCCACGCCCTCCACCTCCAGCTCCATCACGTCCCCGGCCTTCAGGAACTGCGGGGGCTTCAGGAACGCCCCCACCCCCGCCGGCGTCCCCGTCGAGATGACATCCCCCGGATACAGGGTCAGACCCGCCGTGACGTACTCGATCAGCGCCGGGACCTTGAAGATGAGCTGCGACGTGTTGCTCCGCTGCTTGTACTCCCCGTTGACCTTCATCGAGAGGTTCAGGTTGTGCGGGTCCGGCGCCTCGTCCTTCGTGACGAGATAGGGCCCCATCGGCGCGAACGTGTCGAAGCTCTTCCCCCGGAACCACTGCCCGTCCCCGAACTGCGCCTCCCGGCCGCTCACGTCGTTCACTGCCACGTATCCTGCGACCACGTCGAACGCCTCCGCCGCCTTCACCCGCCTGGCCACCTGGCCGATCACGACCCCCAGCTCCACCTCCCAGTCGATGTTCCCGCTGTGCGGGGGCAGGACCACGTCGTCCGCCGGCCCCACGGCGCAGGAGCTCGCCTTGCAGAACAGCAGCGGGGCCTTCGGCAGCGGGACGTTGTTCTCCTCCGCGTGGTCCCTGTAGTTCAGGCCGATGCAGACGAGGGTCCCCGGCCTGGTCACCGGCGCGCCGAGGCGGACCGACTTCAAACCCACGAACCGGTCGTCCCGCGTGCCCCCCGCCCTGGAGACGAGCCTCTCCACCGCCGGCAGCAGCCCCCGCTCCAGAATGCGCTTCACGTCGGAGGGGAGGTCCGGCGCCGCCCGGTGGATGTCCAGGATCCGCTCCCCCACCACGACCCCTGCGCGCTCGGCCCCCGCCTCACCGTAACTGACAAGCTTCATGTATGCCTCCTCTATGAGATCAGTAGGAAGTAAGCAGTAAGCAGAAGGCAGGGGTTCTTCCGCGCCTTCCGCCTTCCGCCTTCCGCCTTCCGCCTTCCGCCTTCCGCCTTCCGCCTTTTATTTCTCCCCCTCCCCCACCCGGTGCAGATTCACGAAATTCGTCCCCCCCCGCCGGTTCAGCGGCGCGCCGGCCACGATCACCAGCGTGTCTCCCCGCGAGACGGCCCCCTCCCGCAGCAGCGCCTCGTCCACCTGCGCGATCATCTCGTCCGTCCCCACCACGCGGCCCAGCGTCCGGGGCAGAACCCCCCAGTAGAGCGCCATCCGGCCCACGACCCGGCCCTGCGGCGTGAGCCCGATCACCGGGCACCGGGGCCGGTATTTGGAGATCAGGCGCGCCGTGGCCCCCGACTGCGTGAACGCCACGATCGCTCGCGCCCCCAGGTCCTGCGCGGCCAGGCAGGCCATCTCCGCCGTGGCCTCGGGGAACGTCAGCATCCGCTCGCCTGCCCGGCGGCGCACAAACGCCGGGCGGGACAGAAGGCTCCGCTCCGCCTCGTCCACGATCCGGGCCATCATCTCGGCGGCCTCCACAGGATAGCGCCCCACCGCCGTCTCCCCGGACAGCATCACCGCGTCCGTCCCGTCGAAAATGGCGTTGGCCACGTCCGACGCCTCCGCCCGCGTCGGCCTCGGGCTCGCGGTCATCGACTCCAGCATCTGCGTGGCCGTGATCACCGGCGACTTCGCCCGGTTCGCCTCCTCGATGATCTGTTTTTGCAGGACCGGCACCCGCTCCGGAGACAGCTCCACGCCCAGGTCGCCCCGGGCCACCATCACCCCGTCCGCCGCCTCCAGGACCCGCCCCAGGTCGTCGATGGCCTCCGGCCGCTCCAGCTTGGCGATCACCGGCGCGTCGGCCCCGGCCTCGCGGATGACCTGCCTGGCCTCCTCGACGTCCTCCGCCCGCCGCACGAACGACAGGGCCACGTAGTCCACCCCCTGCGCCAGGCCGAACAGCAGGTCCTCCCGATCCTTCTCCGTCAGCGCCGGGGCGCTCACCTTGACGCCCGGCAGGTTGATCCCCTTGTGGCTGCTCAGGGGCCCGCCGCACACGACCTCGCACCGCACCACCTCCCCCTCCACCTGCGTCACCCGCAGTTCGATCAGCCCGTCGTTCAGCAGGATCCGATCCGCCGGCCCCACGTCCCGCGCCAGGTCCTTGTAGGTCATGGAGACGCACGACGCATCCCCAGGCGTGTCCCGAGTCGTCAGCGCAAACGACGCCCCGGCCCTCAGCTCCACGGACCCGCCGGCCACCGGCCCCACGCGCATCTTCGGCCCCTGAAGGTCCTGGAGGATGCCCACCGGCCTGCCCGCCCGCCTGGCCGCCTCCCGCACCAGCCGGACGGCCTTCGCGTGCTCCCCCTGCGTCCCGTGCGAGAAGTTGAGCCGGGCCACGTCCATCCCCGCCCGGACGAGCGCCTCGACGACCTCCGGCGACCGGCTGGCCGGGCCGAGGGTGCAGATTATTTTAGTGTGTCTCAAGAGTTACTTCCGCTTTCGTTTTTTGCGGTTGATTTTACGCGACAGCTTGGCCTGCTTGCGCTTTGCTTTAGATCACTTTGAACCAGATCTGAGTCTGCGCCCCTTTTCCGACTTTGCCCCATCCTCCAACCAGGGAATCGGATATTCGTCCACTTCTTCTGGATTTACCCAGACAATGCCTCTCAACTCGCCCACGCTCCGGGCTGCTTTTCCAAACAGCCCTCTTGCAGTTTCATCAAGCGAGATAACGGTGTGATCCGTCTCCATCGCTGCTTCAATCAAAAGGGCATCTTTTAGCATGGCCTCGCGATCTCTGGTGCGAGCGGCAGAACGCCCAATTTTATCACGCAATTCATCATCGACAGCGAGATTTACGAAACGCACCTTCCTGCGCGCCGTCATCGACCTCTGCCACTGCCTTGCGAACAGATGAGAATGCCTTTTCCACTCAGCCTCTATTTCGGAGGTCATGACGACGTGATGACATATTTCCCGAACGGCGTTGAGAAAATTACGACAACGCTGACCCCTTTCGTTCTTTTCGCCAGAGGTTCCGGCAACAGAGGCGTCAATGACAAGGCGTCTCGACCTCCTGACGGGCATTTCATTGCCCCTTCAGCCGTGTCCCGGCTGCGTCGAGATACCGGCTCTCCGCCTTCAGGGAGACATCTGCAAAGTCCTCCGGCCAGTCCCCGAAAGCGCCGGCCTCGTCCAGATCGGCAGGCTTTACCTCTGTGTGCCCCTCCTTATCGCGCTGGAACCAATACAGTTTGACCTTCTCAGGCAGGAGTTCCTCTTCAGCTACCAGCGTCTGAATCCCTAAAAGGAGCAATGAGCTATGCGTCTCCACAACCACCCGGACGCCACGCTTGGCGGCGTCAGCCAGGACCTTAGCCAGAGCAGATTGAGCGCGGGGATGGAGGTGCAATTCGGGATGTTCCAGATAAACCACCTGTCCCGGCCTGGCCCACTGTAGCGCAATGAGCACCGGCAGGACCTGCGACACCCCAGAGCCGACATCTACGATATGGACCATGTCGCGTGTCCCACCTCTGATAGCGCGAGGAAGTCGTCCCACCAGTAGCTCGATTTGTGTGTTGCTGACCCATTTCGCAGTGACCTTCCACGTTAAACCAAGACTTTCAAGGTCTCCATACAATTTTTTAAGTTGATCTTCGTTTCTCTCTTCCTGCCATCGTAAAATGATACTGGCAAAATATTCTTCAAATGATCCTGACAACTTTGAAGCGGTGTCAGTCACGGGACGAGTTCGTTTCAGGTCGCCTCTTACTCCAGGAACGTGAATCAGATCAGAAATGCAACCTATAAAGAGCCTGTCTTGCAATATACTCCCAGGGCTAAAACTATACGGAACAAATGGGCGAACTTCTCTCTCATGTTTTATTCTTAACTCTGGTGCTAAGAAACAGCGATTGCGAATGACTATCCATTCGAACTCTCTATTATCTCCTTTAGAAGTCATCTTGTACCAATTTTTTAGTGAAGAAGAAACCGCCATAATTTCTTTATGAGACATGCCTAAACGAAAGGTGATTTTTTCTCCATTAACCTTATACTCGATCTTCAAGTTTTTTCCAGTAACGAATGGCCCAAGGTTTGCTAACGGC
>CAYRZX010000349.1:0-7333 GCA_964428665.1 uncultured Gemmatimonas sp. | reverse complement strand
GTCTCAGGAGAAGATGGCTTTCTAATCTAAAAATTTCAAGTTGGATTTATGTAAACAACCATACGCGAAGGAAACTCAGACAGCTTTATATGGCGATAAATCGAAGAAGCCCGGTGAGATAGATATAATTCTTTCTGGACCACGAGCGATTGATACGCGCCGTCTGCTGGATAAAAGAAGAATGAGATAGAAAATGGAAACCTACGACCCTCTTCAAACCCCGGCCCCCGAGGAATGGCTGGCGCTCGATGAGGGAGAACGGGTCTATTTGATCGAAGAGTACCATGAAGGTGAGGGAGTGGAATTGCCGAATCTACATCTCCACGCCACCGTCCACGCCGTGGTGGAGAATCAACTGGCGTCGGGAGACCCTCCGGAGGCCCGGCGCGCGATGGGCAGGCTTCTCCGGGACGGCCTGGACCGGCACGAGGCGGTTCACGCCGTCGGCTTCGTCCTTTTAAAGCACCTGCACAACCTTATGCGGAACACACCGAAAAAGGCAAATCCGCACGAACCCTACATCCGGGATTTGAAGAACCTGACAGCGAAGAAGTGGCGCGTCGAAGCTGGCTCACGGAGGAATATGCGATGAACCGTAATGATATCTTGCGTACCCTGGCCAGATTTCGGGAGCTAAAACAGAACGAGTTTGGCATTGTTCGCATCGGTGTGTTTGGATCTGTGGCCAGAAATAAGGCTGCCGACGCCAACGACGTGGACATTGTGGTGGAACTTGACCGTCCTGATTTGCTTACACTGGTCGGCATCAAGCAGGAACTGGAGGAACTTCTGCGTCAGCCAGTCGATGTCGTGCGTTATCGGGACAAAATGAACCCATTCCTCAAACGACGAATCGAAGAGGAAGCGGTCTATGTATGACATCGAACTGGTAAGAGAGATTCTTCGACAGGTGCTTTACTCCGCTCAGACAGTTGCCAGGCGATCTGCTCCTATCACCTCTCCTGAAGATTTTTTGCGCTCTGAAGAAGGGCTGGAAAAGCTCGATGCTATTTGTATGCAACTGATTGCAATTGGCGAAAGCGTCAAGAATCTCGATAAGGTGACTGAAGGCGCACTGCTACTTCGTTATCCGGACATCGAGTGGAAACGAATTATGGGAATGCGGAATGTTCTAAGCCATCATTATTTCGATATCGATGCTGAAGTTGTCCATTCTGTCTGCACAAACCACATCGAGACACTGATGAAGACAGTTCGACGCATGCTCTCGGATTTAGAAAACCCTGACTTCACTCCCATCGCGTGATAAGCAAGGAGCGAACCCCATGCCCATCTTCGACTACGTCTGTAAGAAATGTCATCATCACTTCGAGACCCTCGTGCAGGGACCGGCGAAGCCGGAGTGCCCCTCCTGCGGCAGCCGGAGCCTGGAGAAGCAGCTCTCCGTCTTCGCCGTGGGCGGACGCAGCGCCAGCCTGGCCGTTAGGGAGCCTGTGGGCCCCTGCCGCACCTGCGGCGATCCCCGTGGCCCCGGCGCTTGCTCGCTGAACTGAACGGAACACGTTTTTTATGTCCCTGTCCCTCCTCATCCTCGGCGGCAGCGGCTTCGTGAGCGGGACCCTCGCGCGCAGGGCCGTGGCTCAGGGCCACCGCGTCTGGACGGTCACGCGCGGCCAGCGCCCCCTCCCCGACAGCGTCACCCCCCTGATCGCCGACCGCCAGGATCAGACAACGTTCGAGCAGGCCGTCGCCAGCGCCCGGACGGAGTGGGACCTCGTCGTGGACTGCATCGGCTACGACCCCGCCGACGCCCGGCAGGACATCGCCGTCTTCCGGGGCCGGACGCCCCACCTCATCTTCATCTCCACCGACTTCGTCTACGACCCGGCCCGACGCCGGTTTCCGCAGGGCGAGGAGGCCGACGCCTACGCCTCAGACGGCTACGGCGGAAAAAAGCGCCTCTGCGAACTGGAGTTTGTCCACGGAGACACCGGGGACATGGCCTGGACCATCCTGCGCCCCTGCCACATCTACGGCCCCGGCTCCCTGCCCGGCTGTCTCCCCCTGCACAGCCGTGACCCGCACCTCCTCGCAAGGCTCAGGGCCGGCGAACCCCTCCGGCTCGTGGGCGGCGGCCACTTCCTCCAGCAGCCCATCCTGGCGTGCGACCTGGCCGACCTCATCCTGAGCCTCCCTGGAGACGAGCGGACCTGCCATCAGACCTTCTGCGCAGCCGGCCCCGACATCCTCGAGTCCCGCGACTACTACCGGATCATCGCCGATCTCCTCGGCGTCGAACTCAACCTTGAGGAGATCCCCGTCAGCCAGCACCTTGCGGCCCATCCCGACGCCGCCCCCTTCCTCTGCCATCGAATCTACGATCTGACCCGGTTGCGGTCCACCGGTGCAAAGGTCCCTGCGACCCCCGTCGCCCAGGGCCTCCGCGAGCACGTGGAGAGCCTGACCTGATCAAGACCCTTCCTGTCCCTCTCCTCCAGGGGGAGATGCTTCATCCTGTCGCCCTGTCAAAAGGCCCCATGACTATGGAAACAGACGACCGCGTGCGGGAGCTGACCGCCGCCTTTCTGGACGCCCAGCGCGAACGGATCGTGGAAGAGTTGTCCCAGAGCCCTGAAAGGCCCGAGGCGGCCTGCCTCCTGCCGATTCATCGGACCCTGTTCGAGCTGGCGATAGGGCACATCCGCGCGCCATTCCCCCATCGCACGGTGGACGGCATCCGGGCGGCGCTGAAGGGCGCAGCCGTCGGTCAGGTCCTCTCCGGCCAGATGGCCCTCTGGGCGGCCTGCCACAAGATGCTGCGGGACGTTCCGGGGTCTCACCGCGATCCCCGCATCATCCACGTGGCCCTGGCCCTGGCGGGCGACGCCCTGGACGGCATCCTCGGCGCGCTGATCGACCTGGACCGGTCGAAAGACATCTCCCCCGAAGCATCGCCGGGATGGGGGACGCTGGTGGAACTCGGAAGGTCCCACAGGGAGTTCCGGACGCTCAGCCGGATCACTCGCGACATGCTCGGCGTCCGCGACCCCGAGCAGATGTTTCCGATCTTCGAGGAGGGCGTCCTCAACGCCTTCCATATCCGCAGCATGAACGTCGCCCTCGTCAACCACGAGGAGGGGTTCGTGGAGGTCATCTACGCCCACAACCCGAACCCCGTCACCCGCGCCCCCCTCGGCTGGCGCTACGACCTCTCTCACCCCGACCTCCTCTCCGACGTGGCCCGCACCGGCAGGATGGAGGTCATTGACGGATGGGACCCCCGTTTTTACGAGCGGGTCACTCAGCCCGACGGCAGCATCCTCTACCGCCAGTGTCCCGAAGGTTTCAACGCCGGACAGACGGCCTTCTTCATCCCCATCCTCGCCGGAGGCCGCGCCATCGGCGTGGTCTGCACCGGCTCGAACCAGGAGAGCAAGGAGATCGTCCTGCGGGAGATCGACCGGATGCGCCCGTTCCTCGACCAGGTGGGGGCCACCCTCTCGAACGCCTTCGAGATCATCCAGCGCAGGCGGGCGGAGCAGGAGCTGGGAGAGAAGAACCGGCTGCTGACCGCGCTCAGCCAGCTCAGTCAGATGGTCCTCTCCCCCCTGGACCTGGAACAGATCCTGGACAACCTGGCGGAACAGATCGTGGAGGCCGGCATCTTCCGCAGCCTGATGGTGGCCCTGGTGGATGAGGAGGAGAGGGCCGTGAAGATCGCCAGGAGCATGGGCCGACGCCCTGACGGTACCATTCGCAAAGGCAGCGGTGGAGTTGGGATCCGCTACACCCTGGACGACGACAACGTCACCGCAGAGGTGGCCCGCACCGGGGCGATGCAGGTGATCGAAGGGTGGGACGAGCGGTTTGGCCGGAACGTCGAACGGCCTGAGAACTATCAGGATCGGGTCTCCTACTTTATCCCGGTCAAACAGGGGGACCGGGTGCTGGCGGTCCTGGCCACGGGCAGCCGGGCGGCGGAGAAGGAAGAGGTGCTCCGCCGGATCGAGGCGATGCGTCCCCTGCTGGACCAGGTGGCCATTGCCCTGGAGCACGCCCGACTGTATGCGGAACTGCAAAAAGCCAAGCAGGCCGCCGAGGCCGCCAGCCGGGCCAAGAGCGAGTTCCTGGCCAACATGAGCCACGAAATCCGCACCCCCATGAACGGCATCCTCGGCATGACAGAGTTGACGCTGGACACGGAGTTATCCCCGGAGCAGCGGGAGTACCTGGAGACGGTGAAGACGTCCGCGGACTCCATGATGAGGCTGTTAAACGACCTCCTCGACTTCTCCAGGATGGAGGCCAGGAAACTCAACCTCGAAGCCATCGACTTCAGCCTGCGCGATCTCCTCAACGACACCATCAAGGGGTTTGCCTTTCAGGCCCGCGAGAAAGGGCTCTCTCTGACATGCTGCATCTCGCCGAATGCGCCCGACGCCCTGATAGGCGACCCGGGCCGGCTGCGCCAGGTCCTGGTCAACCTGGTCGGCAACGCCGTCAAGTTCACGGAACAGGGGGAGGTCGTTGTGGAAATCAAGAGTCACGAGTCCAGGGTCCAGGGTCCAGGGTCAAAGCCTGCGACTCAGGACTCAGGACTCAGGACTCAGGACTCATGTCTTTTGCATTTCTCCGTTCGCGACACCGGCATCGGCATCTCACCCGACAAGCAGCAGGTCATCTTCCACGCCTTTGAGCAGGCGGACGGCTCCACGACGCGCCGGTATGGGGGCACGGGGCTGGGGCTGGCGATCTCGTCTCAGTTGGTGGAGATGATGGGGGGACGGGTCTGGGTGGAGAGCGAGGTCGGCAGAGGCAGCGCCTTCCACTTCACTGCGCAATTTGGGATTCGGAAAGACCCGGCTGAGAGACCGGCCGAAGTCAGCGCGCCCGAAGGGCAGCGCCTCGACGAAGTCTTTGACAGGGCCGAGGCGCTGACTCGCCTCGACGGCGATGAAGACCTGCTCAGAGAGATCGCGGGGCTGTTCCTCGACAACTGCCCCAGGATGTTGTCCGACATCCGTCAGGCCGTCGCAGACCGCGACAGCCGGGCGCTGGAGCGCGCCGCGCACGCCCTGAAAGGCTCGGTCAGCAACCTGTCCGCCAGGGCGGCCTTTGAGGCGGTGTTGAGGCTGGAGGAGATGAGCCGAAAGGGGGACCTGACCCGCGCCGAAGATGCCTGCGCGGCGCTCGAACAGGAGATCGAACGCCTCAAATCCGCCCTGTTGGTGTCGTAGATTCCTTAGAGAGTGTCCCCATGAAATCCCGATCTCAGCTTTCTCCGGCGGTGGGGTGGTTGTGGATTGGGGGTGTCGCCGCGCTCTACTACGGGGCGGCGCGCCTGGGCCTGTTCCTGGCCTTTGAAAAGACGAACGCCTCGCCGGTCTGGCCGCCCTCGGGCTTCGCGTTCACGGCTGTCTTGCTGTTGGGGTATCGTGCCTGGCCCGGCGTCGCCGTAGGGGCGTTCCTCGCAAACGTCGCAGTCTTTCTCTCCAACCAGGCTGCGGACACCCTGACCATTCTCGCGGTCTCCGGGTTTATAGCGGCCGGAAACACGCTGGAGGCCGTGATCGGCGCACGCCTCATTCACCGCTTCGTAAAGCAGGACAGCCCCTTCGGCCAGGTCCAGGACGTCTTTAAGTTCGTGGGCGTGGCGCTGCTGATGTGCGCGATGAGCGCCGCCGTCGGTCCAACCGGTCTGTGCCTGGCCGGGGTCGTCCCGTGGACGATCTACGGGACGGTCTGGTTCACCTGGTGGCTGGGGGACGTGGCAGGGGTTCTCATCCTGACCCCGATGCTGCTGGCCTGGTGGAGACAGCCCCGGCCCCGCTGGGAACCCTGGCGGCTCCTGGAAATTGCGCTCCTGTTTCTCGTGCTGTTGGCCGTAGGCCAGACGGTGTTCGGAAGATGGTTTCCCGTTAGCGTCCTCCGTCCTCGGTCCTATCTGCTTATTCCATTCCTCCTGTGGGTGGTGTTTCGCTCTGGCCTGCGGGAGGCGATGACGGCGGTCACCCTGATTTCGGGAATTGCGGTATGGAACACGGTGCGCGGGTCAGGCCCTTTTGTCGGGGAGTCGTTGAATGAGTCCCTCCTCTCGCTGCAATCTTTCGTCTGCGTGATTGCAGTCACCATGATGTTATTGGCCGCCGCTCTCGCCGAGCGCAGGCGGACGGAGGAGGCGCTGAAAGCGGTCAACGAGACCCTGGAGGAGCGCGTGGCGGAGCGCACAGGGCAACTCGAGGCCGCCAACCAGAAACTCCAGGATGAAATCACTGACCGCAAGCGGGCGGAGGAGCAGTTTCGCGAGGCGCTGGAGTCTGCCCCGGACGCCATGGTGATTGTCAACTCTAAAGGCGAGATCGTTCTGGTCAACTCTCAGATCGAACGGTCGTTTGGTTATAAGCGGGAGGAGTTAATCGGACAGAAGGCGGAGACGCTGGTTCCGGAGCGGTTCCGGGGCGGGCATCTGAAGTACCGGGAGGGCTATTTTTCGGCCCCGCAGGCGCGCCCGATGGGGATGGGGATGGAGCTTTACGGTCTGCGGAAGGAGGGGGACGAGTTTCCCGTCGAGATCAGCCTGAGTCCCCTTACGACGGCGCAAGGGGCGCTGGTCATAGCGGCGATCCGGGACATCACCGAGCGCAAAAGGATGGAGGAAACGCTACGGGAATCAGAAACCCGATTCCGAACAGTGATTGAGAGCCTGGGAGAAGGACTGCTTGTCACAGACCTGGACGACGTGGTCCTATACATGAACTTGCCCATGTCGAAACTCACAGGTTATACTCCAGAAGAGATGACCGGAAAACCGGCGTACGAGTTTCTCCTGCCGCAGGAACAGTGGCCATTTATGCTTCAGAGAAATAAGCAACGGGGCAAAGGCATTGCTGAACATTATGAGATGCAGATCTGGCATAAAGACGGAAGTCCGTTTTGGGCTGATATAAACGCCACCCCGTATCACAATGCCAATGGTGAGATCGTTGGCACCATCGCAGCCATTATCGACATCACCGAGCGCAAGCGGACCGAGGAGGCCCTGCGCCAGAGCGGAGAACGGACGCGGCTGATCGTCGAGACCTCGCAGGATGCCTATATCGCCATGGACGCCCGTGGCCTGATCACAAACTGGAACGCCCAGGCCGAGGCCACCTTCGGCTGGACCCGCCAGGAGGTCCTCGGGCGTCCCCTATCCGACACGATCATCCCCCCCCAGCACCGGGAGGCGCACAGGCGGGGGCTGGCCCACTTCCTGGCCACCGGCGAGGGGCCCGTGCTGAACCGGCGCATCGAGATGACGGCCCTGCACCGGGACGGACGCGAGTTCCCGGTGGAGTTGACGATCTCCCCGCTCCGTCTCGGAGGGACTTAT
>CAYRZX010000348.1:0-7346 GCA_964428665.1 uncultured Gemmatimonas sp. | reverse complement strand
TCGAGCAGGTAACGTAGTTTGAATGAACTCTCAACCGTTTCGTGATCTACTGATAGTCCGACGGCTTGATCGTGACGTTGTCGGCCTTGCACTCCACAACAATGAGCGGGTTCTTCTCATCCAGCTTGTCTTGCGCGCTTCGCCAGATCACGAAGTCGGCGCGGGCGTGTCCCGAACCTCTCCCGGTGACTTCCAGCTCTTCGTCCATCTGATCCAGTTCGTAACCGTATTCGTTGGTCAGAACCCGCAGATATTCCTGGCGAACCTTTTCTTCAGGGGTCAATTGCAGCCATTTCCGGCGGATGAGGCTGAGGACCTCATTCCCCCGGATACGCATCTCGTCAACTTTGGGATAGCGTCTCTCCCCCATGGAAACCCCTCCTATTCCTCTCGAAGCTCCTGAAGTCGCCCTGAATCGGCGTAGCTGTAATAGCCTTCTCCGCCAACGATCACATGATCAATCAGGACAAGGCCGATGAGCCTTGCCCCTCTGTCCAGGTCCTGCGTGGTCTCGTCATCTCCCGGCGAAGGTTCCGGATGACCTGAAGGATGATTGTGGACCAGCACAATCGCGGCGGCAGACGCCCGCAATGCCTCCTCCAGCACGCGGCGAATGTAGACCGTCGCCTGGGTCGGTGTCCCC
Organism: uncultured Gemmatimonas sp.; assembly: GCA_964428665.1. Taxonomy (GTDB): domain Bacteria; phylum Latescibacterota; class UBA2968; order SICM01; family SICM01; genus SICM01. The sequence continues at coordinate 6,703 of CAYRZX010000348.1, read as the reverse complement.
TCGGTGACTGTTTTCTCGGCAAGCAGGTGGTTTTGGCCGTCTAAGAGGAGGGCGACGACCGTCTCCCGTCTGGCCCCGGCCAGGCGGGGCTGGAAGTAGGCGGCGACCTCGGAGGCGGAGTCGAACGAGCGGGGTCTGAGGGCGTTGGTCCGAAGGCGTTTTCCAAGCTCAAAGGCAGCCTTGATCTGGGCGACTTTGGCGACGTTCAGGCCGTCCACCTCCAGAAGCTCGCGGAGGTCCGCGCGGTCGATCCCGTGCAACCCTCGAAAGTCAGCGAGGAGAGACCGGGCGAGCGTGAGGGCCGTCTCACCCCGGACGCCCTTCTTAAAGGTCCCACGACCGACCCGAAGGATGATAGCCAGCAGTTCGGCGTCCGTGAGCCGTTCCGGGCCTTCTGTGATCAACCGTTCTCGTGGGCGCTCTCGCAAAGGCCAGTTTTTGATCCTGTCTGGCTTTGGCCGGCCTTTTCTCTCCTTCACTTTCGCACGTGCCGTGCGTTTTGCCCTCAAAGACCTTTTCGCGGTCGCCAAATCGCCCTAAGTGTATGAATATGCCTTTTGTGAGTCAAGCCCTTTCTCAAGGCGAAAGAGATAAAAACTGGCCTTCAGGCCCTGCCTTTTTTATCTTGACATCCGGCGGATTTCGCGTTATAAGGAGGCCGTGAGGCATCAGAGTCACGGCCTCCTTTTTTGCCCCTTCAGGAGAGCGCATCCCATGTACCGCGTCGGCATCGTCGGCTGCGGCCGCATCGCCAGTGCCATGGAGGACCAGCCCGGCGTCGCGCGCCCCGCCACCATTGCCGGGGCCTTCGCGGCCCTGCCCGATGCGCAGCTCGTCGCCGCCTGCAACCGGGGCGAGGAGAAGCTCCGCGCCTTCGGCCAGCGCTGGAACGTGAGCGCCCTCTACCGCGACTACCGCGAGATGCTCGACCGGGAGCGCCTGGACATCGTCTGCGTCGCCACGCACCCGCCCCTGCACCCGGAGATGGCCGTCGCCGCCGCGCAGGCCGGCGCAAAGGGCATCTTCTGCGAGAAGCCGATGGCCCTCAGCCTGGGCGAGTGCGACGCCATGCTCAGCGCCTGCGAGCGGTCTAACACAAAGCTCCTGGTCAACTGCTCCCGGCGCTGGTCCGGCCACTACCGGGCCGTCCAGGACCTGATCGACTCCGGCGCCCTCGGCCCCCTCCTCCACGTCGTGGCCCACTGCCAGGGCTGCAAGCCCTTCCCGGAGTGGGTCGCCGACACGGAAGGCCCTCTCCTGCACGACGCCGTCCACACCTTCGACACCCTCCGCCTCTTCGCCGGAGAGATCGCCTCGGTCCTGGGCACGGCCACGCGCCGGATGCGCCGCGAGTTCCGCGTGGAGGACACCAGCTACGCCCTCCTGCGGTTCGAGGGCGGGATCGACGGCGTGGTGATCAGCGACGAGTTGACGGAATACGAGCGGTGGGACGTGGAGTTTCAGTGCGAGAAAGGGGTTGTCCGGATGGGCACGAACGCCGGCCTCTGGCGCTCCCGCCCGCAGGCCTTCGAGAAGGGCTGGTGGTGGGAGTTGACCCCCGGCCCGCTGCCCGACCCGGCCTGGCCGGAGACCCCGGTCCTCCGCGCCGCGCGGGACCTCATCGACTCCATCGAGCAGGGCCGCCAGCCCCGCTGCACGGGCCTTGACGGCCGCGCCGCCGTCGAGGTCATCTCGGCCATTTACGAGTCCGAGCGCCGGGGCAACGCCTGGGTCCCCCTCCCGCTCGGCATCCAGGAGTCCCCGCTCGAACTCCTGCGCCGGGAGGGAAAACTATGACATCCCGCGAAAGAGTCCTCACAGTCCTGAACAGCGGCCTCCCCGACCGCGTCCCCATCGGCGGCGGAGCGCCTGCGGCCTCGGACCTGAATGATCAGGTCCGGTCCTCGCTGAACGGCGCCGACCCCGCCGACCACCTCGGCGTGGACGTGCGCTCCGTCAGCTTCGAAGCGGGCGTCCGGGAGACCGACCTCGCCCGCTACCTCAAACAGCTCCCGGAGGAGGCGTGGCTGGGGGACGTCGAGACCCTCCTCGGCTACGCGGAGTGGGGCTACGTCCCGCCCACCGCGCAGCGAGGGCATCAGGAGGTCAACCCCCTCGGCGAAGTCCAGACCCTGGACGAGATGAGGCGGTTCGTCTTCCCCGACCTCACCGCCGAACGCCGCTACCAGGACCTGAGGGCAAAGGTCTCCGCCCTCCACGACCGCGGCCTGGCCGTGGTCGGCCGCCCTCCCCGCCTCGGAGGCGTCATCTTCGAGGCCGCCTGGCGCCTGCGGGGGTTCGAGGCCTTCTTCATCGACCTCGTCGCCCGCCCCGACCTGGCCGCCTGCCTCCTCGACCAGATGACCTTCTTCAACCGGGTCAACGCGGGCGTCCTCGCCGGGGCCGGCGTGGACGCCATCTACCTGGGCGACGACATCGGCGAACCCACCCGGATGCTCATCAGCCCCGACCTCTGGCGGCGCTTCATCAAGCCCCGAATGGCGCAGATCATCGCCGCAGCCCGGTCCGTCAACCCGGCCATCCACATCCTCTACCACAGCGACGGCTACCTCCTCCCCATCGTCCGGGACCTCGTCGAGATCGGCGTCACGGCCCTCCACCCCGTTCAACCGGACTGCATGGACCCCCTCCTGGTCCGCGCCCGGGCCGGGGGCAGGCTCACGTTGTGGGGGACCGTGGGCGTCCAGACCGCCATGCTCTACGCCTCCCCGCAGGCCATCCGGCAGGAGGTCCGGCGCCGGATGGAGACCCTTGGAGAGAACGGCGGCCTCGTCCTCGCCCCCGCCTACGACCTGGAGCCCGGCGTGCCCTGGGACAACCTGGTCGCCTTCTTCGATGCGGTGAACGACTACGGATGGTACATGTGACGCGCGACGCCTATGGACGAAGACACCGCCATAGAACTCCCCATCGACGGCGTTCTGGACCTGCACACCTTCCGCCCCCAGGACGTGAAGGACCTCCTCCCCGACTACCTGACCGCCTGCCGGGGGCGCGGCATCCTGGCCATCCGCATCATTCACGGCAAGGGGACCGGGGCCCTGCGCCGGACCGTCCACGCCCTCCTCTCCCGCCTGCCGGAGGTGGTCGCCTTCCGCCCGGCCGGCGAGGACGCGGGCGGCTGGGGCGCCACGCTGGTGACACTCGCGCCGGAGATAAAGGACCCAAACCCGAAAGACGGCCCCGCATGAAAATCGTCGACGTCCACATCCACCGGGTGACCATGCCCCGCGACTACCGCTACATCGCGAAGACACCCGAAGAGGTCCAGAAGGTCCGGCCCGGCGTGGCGTCCCGCTACTTCCTCTACGAGCTGGTGACCGACACCGGCCTGAGAGGCATCGGCGAGGTCTCGGACGTCTCCGCCAGGATGAAGGCCCTCTCCGCCCCGGAGCTGCGCGACCTCCTGACCGGCGTCCTGTCCGGCCTGGACCCCCTGAGACGACGCCGGGCCTGGGAGGCCGTCTGCGAGGCCATCCCCGCCGCGACCCACCCCGAGTACCGGCAGCTCGTGGCCGCCTCCCTGGACATGGCCCTGCTGGACCTGGCCGGCAGGCATTTCGGCGTGCCGGTCTACGAACTCCTGGGCGGGCGTTACTGGGATGCGATCCCCGTCTCCTGGGTCTCCTACCTGCGCGGGGCAGATATGCTGGAGGGGGAGATCGAGCAAAAGCTCAGGGAGGGCTTCCGGAACTTCAAGCTGAAGGCGGGCTGGAGCGGCTTCGACCTGGACTACGAGCGGGTGCGGACCTTCCGGCGCGTCGCCGGCCCCGGCGTCCACCTCCGGATCGACGTGAGCGGGGAGTGGGAGGAGGAGGAGGCCATCTCGAACATCCGCCGCCTGTCCGGGTTCGGCCTGGACGCCGTCGAAACCCCCATCTCCGCCGTCGCCCGCTGGAAGGGCAACGACAACCCCGAACTCGTGGACAAAAATGCGGAGGAGGTCGCCCGGGCCCTGGCGCGGGTGCGCGCGGCCGTGCCCTGTCGGATCATCGAGCACGTGGGGGACTTCTCGGACGCCTTCCCCCTCGCCCTGGTCAAACACCGGGCCGTGGACATCTTCAACGTGATCCCCGCCCAGTCCGGCGGCCTGACCCGCACGCAGCGCCTGATCCACCTGGCCGAGCAGGCCGGGGTTCAGGTCCTGTTCGGCAGCACCGTGGAGTTGGGCCCCGGCACGGCAGCGTCCCTCCATCTGGCCCAGGCCTCAAAGGCCGTGACCGTGGCCTCCGACATCGTGGGGCCAGGTTTCCTGGTGGACGACGTGACCCGCTCCCCCCTCCGCTACGAGGAGGGCAGCATCCGCGTCTCCGACGCCCCCGGCCTGGGCGTCGCCCTGGACCCGGCAAAGCTGAAAGAATACGCCTCCAAAGACAATGCCTGACGTGACCGAATCGCCCGACCCTCGCCTGGTCGCCTGCCTGCGCCAGGCCATCCGCATCCTCATCTTCACCGGCGCGGGCATCTCCACGGCCAGCAGCATCCCCGACTTCCGGGGTCCCCAGGGCGTCTGGAAGCGCCGCCAGCCCGCCCTGAGCCTTCGCCTGGAGGGCGACGTGACCCGCCTCTTCCCCCCCGCCGTGGATGTAGCGCTTCGGGGTTCGCAGGAATCTATCGGATGACGGAGATTTCAACTCACCGTCAGGCCGCCATCCACGACAAAATAAGCGCCCGTGGCGTACCCCGCCTCCGATGTGGCCAGAAAGGTGATGAAAGGGGCTATGTCTTCGGGGGTCCCGAGACGGCCCATCGGAATGGCGCCCTCCAGCCGGGCCTTCCGGCCTTCGGGGTCGGGGTGATTGTCGTGGTTGGGGGTGCGTTCCAGGGCGCCCGGACACACCGCGTTGCAGCGGACGCCATATTTAGCGTAATGGACCGCGATATATCGGCTCAGGCCGATCAGCCCGTGTTTGCCGGACATGTAGGCCGGGTTGGCCGAGGACCCGCTGAGGGCCGTGACAGAGGCGACGATGACGATGACCCCGCCGCCCCCCTGCTTTAAAAACTGCGCCAGGCCGTACTTGGCCGTGAGGTAGACCCCGCGGTAGTTCACATTGTGCGTCCGGTCCCAGACCTCCTCGGGGAGTTCGTGCAGGTTCACGTCCCTGCCGTGGAGCTGGATGCCGGCGTTGGGGACCAGGATGTCCAGACGCCCGAATCTCTCGACCGTCCGGGCGACCGAGGCCTCAACCTGTTTCGCGTCCGAGACATCCGAGGGAATCGCGAGGGCGGAGCGACCGGCCGATTCCAGTTCCGCGGCGACCGCCCGGACGCCGTCTTCGGGAATCCCCGCTACGGCCACCCTCGCCCCTTCGGCGGCCATTCGCCTGGCCGTGGCCGCGCCGATTCCGCTGCCGCCGCCCGTGATCAGGGCGACCTTGTCCTGAAGCTTCATGGACTCATCCTTTCGTTCCGTCTGTGAGAAAATGGCCTGCCGAGGGACAGGGAGTCTCTCTGCGAATAGCGCCTTTGGAAATTCCCTTTACGTGACCCTCCAAATATAGTAAAATACGAGTTACGCAATTGGCCAAATCTGACCCAGAATTAGGTGATCCGTACATATTTGTAGGGCGCGATCGGGGATCGCGCCGTGGAAGGGAGGAAGTTGTCATGTTCAAGAACCTGAGTCCCGGCGCAGTCGGCATCCGCGCCACGTTGCCGGAGGCCCTGAAACTGGCGAAGGAGGCGGGATTCGGCGGCATCGACGTCAGCATCAACGAGGTCTCGAAGCTCGCCGCCGAGACCTCGATGGACCACGTGAAAGGGCTATTTGCGCAGCACGGCCTGAGGCCCGGCGGCTGGGGCCTGCCCGTGGACTGGCGCAAGGACGACGCGACCTTTGAGGCTGGCCTGGCCCAGTTGCCCGGCCAGGCCAGGGTCGGCGCGGCCCTCGGCTGTTATCGCGTGCCCACCTGGGTGCTCCCCTACTCCGACGACCGGCCTTTCAAGGAGCAGTTCGACTTCCTGGCCGACCGTTTCCGGCGCATGGCCGTCATCCTCAAAGACCACGGCTGTTCGTTGGGCCTGGAGTTCATCGGCCCCAGGACGCTCCGCGCCGGTCACAAGCACGAATTTATCTACACCATGGCCGGCATGCTGGAACTTTGCGACGCCGTCGGGACCGGCAACGTGGGCCTCCTCCTCGACTGCTGGCACTGGTACACCTCCCACGGCACGCTCGACGACCTCCGCAAATTGAAGGTCGAGCAGGTCGTCTACGTCCACGTGAACGACGCCCCGGCCGGCGTCCCCATCGACGAGCAGATCGACAGCGTCCGCTGCCTCCCCGGCGAGACCGGCGTCATAGACCTCCTCAACTTCCTCAAAATTCTGTCCGGCCTCAGCTACGACGGCCCGGTCACCCCGGAACCTTTCAGCCAGAGGGTGCGCGAGATGCCCGCCCCCGACGCCGCCCGCGCCACCCACGCGGCCCTCGACGGCATCTGGAAAAAGGCAGGGTTAAAATAGGGACAAAAAAGACGTAGGGGCGGGGTAACCCCGCCCCTACGTCTCCTGCACGCGCGCCATGATCTTATGCCACCTTCTGCTCCGCGCTCCCCTTCCTGAACACAATCCGCTCCCCCTCCGCATCCACCACCACCGTGTCCCCCTCCGCGAACTTCCGCTCCAGCAGGTCCAGCGCCAGCGGGTTCTCGATCATCCTCTGAATCGTCCGCTTGAG
>CAYRZX010000347.1:0-7348 GCA_964428665.1 uncultured Gemmatimonas sp. | reverse complement strand
CGTGGCGGACGACCTGATCCTGGGGAGGGCCGGGGACGCCCTGCCCGCGCTGTGGGCGGAGGTGCAGGGCGCAGGAGGGATGAAAAATGGCGAAGGTTGAGGCGGGGCTGTCGGTGGGTTCAGGGAAGTAGAGGGGATAACCGATGACCAATCGCGAGCGGATGATGAAGGTGGTCCGGCACGAGGTCCCCGACCGGGTGCCGATCAAGTTCCACACGCGCGGGGAGATTCAGCCGGCGCTGCTGAAACGCCTGGGCCTGTCGGGGCTGGAGGAGGCGCAGCGCTTCTTCGGGGCGGACGGATGGGGGGGCGTGGGGGTCGGGATTGACTTCCCCGGATACCGGGAGCGGTGCAACGGGCGTCTCGATGGGCACATGATGTTCGGGGGCCGGGACTACGTGTTCCACGACGAGCGGACGTTCGAGGACGCCTGGGGCACGGTCCGGCGGGTGGGGACGGACCGGAGGCTGGTGCAGTGGGTGGACGGGCCGCTGGCGCGCCTGGACGACCCGGACGACTACGACTGGCCCGGCCCGGCCCGCCTGCTCATCCCCGATGACCTGGCGGAGCGGGTGCGGAGGCAGCAGGCGCAGGGCCTGTGGGTGAGCGGGGGCGTGACGCAGCCGTTCAAGCTGGCCTGGGAGCTGCGGGGCCTGGAGAACTTCCTGGCCGACTACCTGGGCGATCCCGCGTTTGTGGAGAGGACCTACGACCACATCTACGAGATGGAGACGGCGATGGGGGTGGCCTTTGCCAGGGCGGGCGTGGACGAGTTCGGGATCGGGGGGGACATCGCCATGCAGGACCGGGTGCTGATGGGGCCGGACCGCTGGCGAAGGATCGACAAGCCCCGGCTGGCGGCGATGATCGCGGAGGTCAAACGGGTCAAGCCGGACATCCAGGTCTTCATGCACAGCGACGGGGACCTGACGGCGATCATGCCGGACCTGGTGGAGGTCGGGTTCACGATCATCGACCCGATCCAGCCGGAGTGCATGGACGTGGTCGAGGTCAAGAAGCGGTGGGGGCGGGAGATCGTGGTGCACGGGACCATCGGCGTGCAGAGCACGCTGCCGTTCGGGACGGTCGAGGAGGTGCGGGCGGAGGTCCGGAGGCGGATCGAGGACATGGCCTGGGACGGGGCGTTCGTGCTGCGGGCGGCGAACGAGATCATGTACGACGTGCCGGTGGAGAACATCGTGGCCTGCTTCGAGACGGCGCGGGACTATGACCTGAGCCGGCTGCCGGGCAGGCCGGCCTGGGCGGCGTATGACCTGATCCCGGCAGAGCCTTCCATCTGGATCGCCGGCCCGGCGGGCAGGGTGGTCTCCAAATATTCCGGGTATCGGCAGGGGGATGAGAGGGTGTATCATCAGGAGCTTTTGCAGCTGGTCCAGTGCGGTTAAAAAGGAGGGCGCCGCCATGCCGAACGGGTACAACGGAAAGATTCTGCGCGTGGACCTGTCCGACCGGAGGGTCTGGACGGAGGAGCCGGGGGAGGCCGCGTACCGGCGCTACCTGGGGGGCGGGGCGCTGGCGCTGCATTACATGCTGCGGGAGATGAGGCCGGGGGGCGATCCGTTCGGGCCGGAGAATCTGTTGCTGTTCATGACGAGCGTGACGAACGGGTTCGCGCTCTCCGGCCTGAACCGCTACAGCGCGGCGGGGAAGTCGCCGCTGACGGGGGGGTTCGGGGAGTCGGAGGCCGGGGGGTGGTGGGGGCCGGAGCTCAAGGCCGCCGGGTTCGACGGGATCATTGTGCAGGGGAGGGCGGAGAGGCCGGTCTACCTGTGGGTCTGCGACGGGGTGGCGGAGGTCCGGGACGCGGGGCGCTACTGGGGAAAGCTGTCGGACGAGGTCCAGGCGGGTCTGGAGGAGGAGCTCGGGGACAGGCGCATCCGGGTGCTGCAGACGGGGGTCGCCGGGGAGAGGCGGGTCCGGTTCGCGGCCCTGGTCAATCAGCTCAAGCACTTTCACGGGCGGACGGGGCTGGGCGCGGTGATGGGGTCGAAGAACCTCAAGGCCATCGCCGTGCGGGGGCACAGCAAGCCGGAGGCCGCGGACCCGGAGGGGGCCAGGCGGGTACTCAAGTGGTTCCAGGAGAAGTACGACCGGGGCAGCGATCCCCGGCACCTGTGGGGGACGGCGAACGGCGTCCAGGCCCTGGACCGGGACGGCATCCTGCCCACGCGCAATTTCCGGGAGGGGTCCTTCGAGCACGCCCGGGAGGTCAGCGGGCAGACGATGGCGAACACGATCCTGACGGACCGGGGGACCTGCTACGCCTGCGCCGTGGCGTGCAAGCGGGAGGTGGAGGTCCCTGAATTAGGCGTGACCTCGAACCTGGGGGGGCCGGAGTATGAGACCATCGCCGCCGTGGGGTCGCTCGCGGGGGTGGGGGACCTGAAGCAGATCGCGCTGGCGAACCAGTTGCTTGGCCTCTACGTGCTGGACAGCATCTCGACGGGGGCGACCGTCGCGTTCGCCATGGAGTGCTTCGAGAACGGCCTGCTGAAGAAGGCGGAGACGGACGGGCTGGACCTGCGGTTCGGGAATGAGGAGGCGGTGATCGCGCTGATCCACAAGATCGCCCGGCGGGAGGGGATCGGGGACCTGCTGGCCGAGGGGGTCCTGCGGGCGGCGCAGAGGATCGGCAGGGGCGCGGAGCGGTTCGCGATGCACGTGAAGGGGCAGGAGCTGCCGATGCACGAGCCGAGGGGGAAGCGGAGCCTGGCCCTGGCCTACGCCACGTCGCCGACGGGGGCGGACCACATGGAGGCCCCGCACGACCCGTTCTTCGAGGGGCTGGACCCGCAGGGGACGAGCGCCCTGGCGTCTCTGGGGCTGCTGTCGCCGGTGGGCCGGATGGACCTGGGGCCGGGGAAGGTCCGGGTCTATCATTATGCGCAGAAGGTCTGGAGTCTCTACAATGCGGTGGGGATGTGCACGTTCGTGGGGGTCCCGATCGGGCCGGTGGAGTTGAATCGCCTCGTGGACTACGTCCAGGCGGTGACCGGGTGGGGCGTGAGCCTGTGGGAGCTGCTCAAGGTGGCGGAGCGGTCGGAGGCGATGGCGCGGGCCTTCAACTGCCGGGAGGGGTTCACGCCGAAGGACGATGCCCTGCCGGGCCGGATGTTCGAGGGGCTGGAGAACGGGGCGCTGAAGGGGGTCGGGATCGACCGGGAGGAGTTCCGGCGGGCGCTGAGGCTCTACTATGAGATGCAGGGGTGGGATCCGGAGACGGGGTTTCCGACAGAGGCGCGGCTGGCGGAGCTGGACCTGACGTGGGTGACAGGGGGATGAACTCCGCGCAGCGTGAAAAACGGCTCGTGGCCCTGTCGTCGGCGGGGGCGGCGGTGGTCCTGACGGGGACGAAGTTAGGCGTGGGGGTCTGGACCGGGAGTCTGGGCCTCCTTTCGGAGGCCGCGCACTCGGGGCTGGACCTGGTCGCGGCGCTGATCACGCTGTTCACGGTGCGGGTGTCGGACTTGCCGCCCGACGAGGACCACCACTACGGGCACGGGAAGGCGGAGAACGTGTCGGCGCTCGTGCAGGCGGGGCTTCTGCTGATCACGTGCGCGTGGATCATCTTCGAGGCGGTGGAGCGGCTGTTCTTCAGGCCGGTCGAGGTGGACCCGAACGCCTGGGCCTTCGGGGTGATCGTCCTGTCCATCGCCGTGGACCTCTCCCGGTCGCGCGCCCTGCGCCGGGCGGCGAAGAGGCACCACAGCCAGGCCCTGGAGGCGGACGCCCTCCACTTCAGCACGGATGTCTGGAGTTCGACGGTGGTCCTGCTGGGCCTGTCCCTGGTCTGGGCCGGGCGGCGATACGGAGATGCGGACGCCTTTCTGAAGGCGGACGCGGGGGCGGCGCTGATGGTGGCCGCGCTGGTGGTGTGGGCGAGCGTGCGGCTGGGGCGGCGGGCGGTGGACGCGCTGCTGGACCGGGCGCCGGCGGACCTGGTGCGGCGGGTGCGGCGGGCCGTGGAGGGGGTGGAGGGGGTGCTGTCGTGCGAGCGGGCGCGCCTGCGGCCCTCGGGGAACGAGACGTTCGTGGACGTGGAGGTCTCGGTGGACCGGACGCTGCCGTTCGAGGAGGCGCACGACATCGCCTCGGTGATCGAATCGCGGATTCAGGGGCTGGTCCGCGGGGCGGACGTGGTGGTGCACACGGCGCCGGGGGCGCGGGCGGACGAGGGTCTCGTGGAGCGCACCTTTGACGTGGCCCTGGACAGCGGGTTTTCCGTGCACAATGTCTTCGTCCACCGGGGGCGGGAGCACGTGTACGTGGACCTGGACCTGGAGGTGGACCGCGCGCTGACGCTGGACGAGGCGCACGAGGAGGCGACGCGCCTGGAGGAGGCGCTGAAGGCGCGCATGCCGGAGGTCTTCCGGGTGAACGTCCACATGGAGCCCCGCCAGAGGGATGTGATGGAGGACCGGGACGTGACGTGGGGCTCGGAGGAGGTGGTGACGACGGTCCGGCGCATCGCGTCGGAGACGCCGGGGATGTGGGGCTGCCACGACATCTCCGTGCGGCAGGCGGGGAGGTCCCTGTTCCTGTCGGCCCACTGCCTGTTCGATGGGCGGCTGCTGATGGGGGAGGTGCACAGCGCCCTGACGGCGTTCGAGGAGCGGCTGAAGCGGGAGATTCCGAACCTGGAGCGGGCGCTGATCCACCCGGAGCCGGCGCTGGAGAGGCCGGAGAAGGCGGAGGAAAACGCCTCCCCCTCCCCTGACCCCTCCCATATTGCCACTTTTCTTGCTCGTCCAAGAAAAGTGGCACAAAAGAAGGACGCTCCTCAAACGCCGGAGGGGCTTGGCGCGCCGTAACCTTGACGTCCTGCGACCTGTCGGGATTTGTGCCCCCGGCATGTTCGGTGATTTTGCCTGGCTCCGGTGGTGGGGGTTTCGACGGCGCGCCTTCTTTGGACCTGTACATTGTGCCAACCAAATCCGGGAGTCCGCTTCAGCGGACTTTATATTCGTAGTGCGGGAATTCATTCCCGCACTAAGGCGACAAAACCGGCCCGCAGAAGGCCGGGTCACATAGAGGAGGCTTGATGCCATGAAACGGTTGCGCATCGCGATGAACGGGGCCGGGTCGGGGCGGGGGCAGAGCTGGATGTCCACGCTGACGAAGCTCACGGAGGCGGGGTTCTACGAGTTCTGCGCGCTCAGCGAGGTCGTCCCGGAGAAGGCGAAGGCGAGCGGCGAGAAGTGGGGGATGAAGGCGTATCCCAACCTGGTGGCGCTGCTGGACAGCGAAAAGGTGGACGTGGTGCTGAACGGCACGCCGCCGGACTGCAATGTGATAGCCGTGGGCATCGCGGCGCGGCGAGGCGTTCACGCGCTGGTGGAGATCCCCGTCGCTCCGACCCTTCGGATCGCCCGGTTCATGATGCAGACGGCGAATGAGCACAACCTCAAGCTGGAGGTCTGCGAGCAGGTCTGGCTCTGGGCAAAGGAGCAGCTCAAGCGGAAGATCATCGACGCGGGGCTGATCGGGGAGGTGGCGCACGCCCGGCTCTACTACACGAACAAGGCGGACTACCACGGGATCAACGGGGCGCGGATGCTCGTCCGGGGCCGGGAGAGGCGGGTCCTGGGCTACACGCAGAAGGTCCGGGTGCCGACGTTCACGCACTGGTCGGGGATCGAGCGGAGCGAGGACCGGTGGGACCACGCGATCATCGAGTTCGAGGGCGGCGCCACGTGTCTGTTTTCGAGCCCGCCCCGCGCGCGGATGACGGCAAGGTGGGACATCGAGGGGACGAAGGGCCAGCTCGTCGGAGACAACCTCTACATCGGGTCGCACAGCAAGGCGGACCACTACCCGTTCGTGACGGAGCAGACGGAGGTGCGGGGGAAGAGGACGCTGGACCACATCCGGGTGGACACGAGGCCGGCGGTGGTGTTTGAGAACCCTTACAGGGACTATCAGGCGGAGGACGGGGACGAGGTGGCGCGGATGGACCTCCTGCTGGGCATGCACCGGGCGATCACGGAGGGGGGGGCGCCGGCCTACGGGCCGGAGAATGCCTGCCGGGACATCGAGATTCTTCTGGCGATGCGCGAGAGCGCCAGGCGGGGGAATGTCTGGGTGGACCTCCCGCTGAAGGAGGAGACGGAGCTGGAGAAGGAGATGGAGGCGGAGTTCCGCCGGAGGTACGGCCACGCCCCGGAGGAGGTGGAGGCGCTGACGAGGGTCGCCTTCCGGCAGTGGGGCGTGCGCAATGAGATCGCGAACTGGGATTGAATGAGGCGCAGATATGATCTCTCGTGAGCGCGTCTTTGAGGCCATGGCGCACCGGGAGCCGGACCGGGTCCCGCTGTATCTGTGGGTCTTCCGGCAGCCGGGGGTCTTGCAGGAGATCGAGGCGCGGCACGGGGGCATCGAGGCGTTTTATGACCTGTTGAGCCTGGACATGTGCCAGACGTTCCCGTCGAAGGGGCTGGCGCCCAGCCGTCCGGCCCACCCGGACGCGGTGACGGTTGAGACGCCCTACGGCCGGGGGACCTACGGGAACGAGATGACGCTGGAGGAGGCGCTGGAGGTCCCGTTCACGGACCCGGACGATGAGGCGACCTACGCGCGCATCCGGGAGGAGGTGGCGCACCACAAGGGGCGCAAGGGGCGGGCGATCTTTTTGCAGACGCCGGGGGTGTTCGAGGCGTCCAACGGCATCATCGGCCTGGAGACGAACATGGCCGAGATGCTGACCCGGCCGGGCCTGATCCGGCGGCTCTACGAGCGGATCGCCCGGTGGAACTTCCGGTATATCGAGAATGCCCTGGAGATCGGCGTGGACGTGATCCACGTGTCGGACGACTGGGGGATGAACGGGGCGATGCTGTTCAGCCCGAAGACGTGGTGGGAGCTGGTCTATCCGGCGGAGAAGATCACGACGGACTTTGCGCGGAGAATGGGCGCCCCGCTGTCCCTCCACTGCGACGGGTACCTGATGGACGTGATGGACGGGGTGATTGAACTCGGCTTTCAGTGCCTCCACCCGGTGCAGGCGTCGTCGGGGATGGATCAGTTGCGGATCAAGCGGGAGTACGGGGACCGGCTGACGATCTACGGGGGGCTGGACGTGCGGACGACGCTGGGCCGGGGGGATTCCGACGGGGTGCGGGCGGAGGTGCGGCGGCTGATGCGGGACCTCAAGCCGGGCGGGGGCTACCTCTTTTGCACGTCCCACATGGTGCAGCCGGGGACGCCGGTCGAAGAGGTGGAGATGGCCTACCGGGTCGCGCTGGAGGAGAGCTGGTACAAATAAAGGCGAAAGAGATGACTTCTCGCGAACGCATGGCCCTGGCGATGCGACACCGGACGCCGGACCGGG
>CAYRZX010000346.1:0-7351 GCA_964428665.1 uncultured Gemmatimonas sp. | reverse complement strand
TCAGCCTACCCCGCCACCCCGCAATACAGCGCCGCCGTCAGGGCGTAGACCTTTGCCGCGCCCTCCAGCCTTGCGACCGACACCCACTCCACGTCCGCGTGCGCCGTCTCGTTGGACGGCCCGTAGTAGAACGTCGGCACGCCCGCCCCGTGCACGTAGAGGTTGGCGTCCCCCACGATGCGCATGCCCACGGCCTCCGGGTCCTTCCCGGTCACCCGGCGCGCCGCCTCCGCCGTCGCCCGCACCGCCGGGTCGCTCACCGGCGTCTCGAACGGCTCCCGCTCGTGCTCGATGCTCACCGTCAGCTTCAACCCCCCCGCCTTCGCAACCGGCCCCGCCAGCGCCCTGAGCTCCGCCAGGATGTCCTGCGCCGTCCGGCCCGGCGCCCACCGCCGCGTGCCCGTCAGGACGCACCTCAGCGGCGTGCGGTTGAAGTAGTCCCCCGCCTGCGCAATCCCCAGGTCGATCCGCTCCGGCCCGGCTAAGGGATGAACAGCGCCTGCGTCCAGCTCCCCCTGTCGCTCGTAAATGCGCCGGATCAGGTCCCCCATGTATCGAATGGGATTCTCACCGAACGACACGTACTGCGTGTGCATCCCGCCCCTGTCCGACTCCATCAGGATCGTGAACACCGCCGACCCCATGCTCATCACCCACAGGGCGTCCCGCCCCTCCGCGATCAGGATGCGGTCGCACGCCAGGCATCCGTTGCGGATGTCCTCGATCATGGCGCGGATGCCGTCCTTCCGGGCCTCCGTCTCCTCGTGCCCCACCACGGCGGTCAGCCACAGGTCCCCCTTCAGCCTCACGCCCGACCGGAGCAGCGCCCGCGCCGCGCCCAGGACCGCGGCCATGCCCCCCTTCATGTCCGTGGACCCCCGCCCGTAGATCCGGTCCCCCTCCCGCCGGGGCGGCGGGCAGTTCCCCACCGGGATCGTGTCCAGATGCCCGTTCAGCATCAGCGTCGGTCCTCCCCCCGTCCCCCGGATGCGCGCGTAGAGATTCGTCCTGCCCGGCGTCACCTCCCGCGCCTCCACGTCCAGCCCCAGCCCCCGCATCTGCTCCGCGTAACAGACGCAGACCTCCTGCTCCTCCAGCGTCACGCTGGGGACCTGCACCAGCTCGAACGTCCGTTCGGCCACCCACGCCCCGTCCACGGCCTCCAGGATTCGGTCCAGGACATCTGGCATATAGAACTCCATTCACGTCTGCCGTCTGCCGTCTGCCGTCTGCCGTCTGCCGTCTGCCGTCTGCCGTCTGCCGTCTCACGCCTCACGCCTTATCACACGCCTTGACAAAATCCTCTGCCGTGGCCGTGTAGCCCACGCACGTCTCGATGAAGCGGATGGCCATGAAGTTCGCCCAGCCCCCCTCCTTCGTCTCCTCGTACTCCGAGGTGCTGCAGCAGTCCCGCAGGACGACCATTCGGTAGCCCCGGTACATCGCGTCCGTGACCGTCGTCCCCAGGCAGATGCGGGAGTCGAACCCCACGGCCACGATGTTCCGGACGCCCAGGCTCCTCAGCAGCGAGTCGAGATGCGTCTCGAAGAAACCGCTGTACATCTGCTTCTTGATCAGATACTCCCCCTCCTGGGGCGCGATCACCCGCGAGAACGCCAGGATGTCGTTGGGCTCCTGCCACGCCTCCAGTACATCCACCCCGCACGTCCGGATCGACATGTTCCGCCACTCGGTCCGCTCGTTCGTGGACGGCGCCAGATAGTTCGTCACATACACGACCGGCATACCGATGCGCCTGGCCGCGTCCCTGGCGGGTCGAATACGGTTGACCACGATGTCCCGGTTCTGCTCCACCGCCACCCGGTAGAACTCCGGCGCGTCCCCGAGGTCACGGTCCGGGTCAAACCCCACCCCGTACACGTCCACCAGGAGAAACGCCGTGTCCCGGACCCTGAGCGTGAGCGCCTCCTCCGCGTAGCCCAGCGGCCTGCCCGGCGGATAGGTGCGGTAATAGCGGCCGGCGAGTTGAATCGTGTCTGTCTTGGCCATCGGCTCACCTCGCCACCCTGACCGGCCGCTTCAGCTTGACCGATCTGTACGCGGCCTCGGAGAGCCGGGCCACCTGGAGGGCGAAATGGGGCGGCGCGTAGCCCTTTCCCCCGTCCCTGATCCACCCGAAGAACGCCGCATCCGGCGTCGTCTCCTTGATCCGGGACGGGATTTGCATCGGCTCGTCGTTCACCAGCACCGCCTTGATGCGCCACTGGTGCAGGTGGAACACGATGCACCCCTCGCTCCCGTGGATGGCGATCCGCTCGTCGTGCCGGCTGGCGTTCCCCAGCGTGTTGAGCGTCCCCACCGCCCCCCCCTTGAACCGCACGTTCACCACGGCGTTGATGTCCACCGCCTTCCCCGCGTTGTCCACGAAGGCCGACACCTCCAGCGGCTCCAACCCCGTGACCCAGAGCGTGGACGCCACGAGATGGCTCCCCGTGTCCATGAACATCCCCCCGCCGGACAGCCCCGGCGCGAGCCGCCACCCCCTCACCCCGCCCCAGTTCTGCGTCACGTAGGAGACCACCCCGCGCAGCTCGCCCAGCGCCCCCTTCTGCACCAGCTCGCGGGCGTACACGTGCGGCGCGTAGTAGTTCCGCTGGTAGCTCACCATCAGATACCGCCTCCGCTTCTCCGCCAGGGCGATCAGCGCCTTCGTGTGCCTCGACGAGATCGTCAGCGGCTTCTCCACCAGCACGTGCAGCCCCTTCTCCAGCGCCAGCCTCGCCTGCTCGTAGTGCATGGAGTGCGGCGAACTGATGAACACCGCGTCCAGCTCGTTCTCCCGGAGCATCTGCCGGTGGCCGGGGTAGTAAGACACCAGACTCCCCCACTTCTCCATGAGCGCCCGCGCCTGCTCCTCCGCCGGGTCCGCCACGCATACCAGCTCCACGTTCCCGTCCGCCTGGATGCGCGGCACGTGCGCCCCCCGCATGTTCCCCCCGCAGCCGATCAGCCCTAGTCGAATCTTTTTCCTGGCCATGCTGCCTCCCAATCGTAAGAGGTCAATCCCACACCTCCAGCCCCAGCAACCTCTTCCCCAACTCCGTCAACTCCGCCGTCTTCCCGTGCTTCTGCTCGACCTCGCGCGGGTCGCCGGGAAACGCGGACCCGATGGGCGGCAGGCGCTCCTGCCAGGCCCGGACCCGCCGCTCCCGCTCCTCCTCGTTCTTCTCCCGGCTCGGAAACATCGTGATATACTGCGCCAGGCGGGGCCGGTCCGTCATATTCCTGCCGTTGCCGTGGGCGAGCAGACTGTGCCAGATGATCAGGTCTCCGGCCCTCCCCGGAATCTTTCTCACCTCCAGCCCCGTCAGGTCGGGCCTGCGCGGGTCCCGATCCTCCGACTGCGTCTTCACCCACGTCTCAAACCGCCGGTGGAAGCCGGGCACGCACTGGAACCCCCCCTGGTCCTCCGCCGTGTCCGTCAGGCAGAGCACCCCCTGCACCTTGAACGGGATCGGCCGGGCGGTGCTGTCCAGATCCCAGTGGATGAACCCCGGGTGGTCCCACTCCGGCCTGTCCGGCCTCACCGGCGGCTTCATGTTCGCCCGGTCAAAGCTCACCCAGAGCCTCTCCGTCCCCCAGACCTCTGAGAACGCCCGATGGATGCGGGGATGCTGCCGGTTGTCCCAGAGCGCCTGGTGCTGGTAGATCTCCACCATGCCCCCCTTGCGGTGCGGCTCCCGGTACCAGTCATCCGGGTCGTTCGGGTCCATGCCCAGAAACGCCCAGATCACGTCCACCACGGCCTTCAGATTCTCCGGCGGCACGGCGTCGTGGACCACCACGTAGCCGTTCTCCTCCCAGAACGCGCGATCCTGCTCACTCAGAACCGGCACAGCGTCTCCTTTCTCCAGCGGTTAATCGGCCTGCATCCTCCGCAGGTATGCGGACAGGAAAACGACCATCAGCGCGAGCACGGCGTTCACCGTCAGCCAGGTCTTCCGCCGCGCCTGCATCCCCGCGAACATCGACCCCGGAATCGTCAGCGCAAACGCCACCCCGAAGAGGATGAAGGCCAGGGCGATCTTCACCAGCAGGATATTCAGGTAGAGCGGCGAAGCGGTCCCGAAAGCCGCGGCCGCGTTGTGCAGCCCCGTCAGCAGCAGCACCCCGATGCAGGACCAGAGGACCGGACGGAACCGCCCCAGGACGCGCCCCATGAGCGCCTTTCGCGCCCCCTCGTCCAAACCCGCTGCCGCCGGGAGCAGGACGAACCGGAGAAAGGCCGTGCCCCCCACGGCCACGATTGCCGACACGAGATGCGCCCACTGCATGACTGTACGCATAGAGACCTCCCTCGCAACGGGACAATCATGCCTCCAATCCCGCCCGATGTCAACATGAAAAAAGGCCCCGGCGCCTCGGTCGCCAGGGCCTCTTCTCAGCCTTCAGCGCGCCCCTCCTCACGTCACCCTGGCGCTCAGCCCCTGGGCCATCTGGATCTCCGTCGCGTGGTTCACCGTCCACGCCACCCGGTGCGTCACCGCGTCCGACAGCGCGCTCGCCGAGGGCATCCCCGTGCCGCTCCGCTTCACCCCCCCGAACGGCAGGTGCACCTCCGCCCCGATGGTCGGCAGGTTCACATACCCCACGCCGAAATCGCACCCCTCCCGCACCCGCCGGACCTTCCGGTAGTCCTCGCTGATCACCGCCAGCGCGAACCCGTAGTCCGTGTCGTTGTAGATGCGGATGGCCTCCTCAATCGCCCTGAACGGCAGGACGGCCACGTGGGGCCCGAACACCTCCTCCCGGATCGCCCGCGACGGGGAGGTCGCCGCCATCTCGTAAATGAACGGCGAGAAGAAGTATCCCTTTTCGTACCCCTCCCCCCGCACGCGGCCCCCGTCCAGCAGGACCTTCGCCCCATCCCGCCTCGCCAGATCGTTGTACGACTCCACCTTCTTCGTCGCCGCCTCGGACACCAGCGGCCCCATGAAGGTCCCCTCATCCAGCGGGTCCCCCACGCGCAGCCGCTGCGCCAGCCCCACGAACCGCTCCTCGAACGCCCGCAGGACCCCCTCCTGCACGATCAGCCGGGAGGCCGACACGCACCGCTGGCCCGCCGTCTTGAACGCGCTCAGGACCGCCGCGCGGGCGGCCAGGTCCAGGTCCGCGTCCTCGAATACGATCACGGCGTTCTTGCCCCCCATCTCGCACACCGCCATTTTCCGGGGGTCCGAGGCGCAGTGCTGCCTGATCCTGGACCCCACCTCGTAAGACCCCGTGAACAGCGCCACGTCCACCCCCGGGTGCGTCACCAGGGGCCACCCGGCCCCCTCGCCAGGTCCATGTACAAGGTTCAGCACCCCCGGCGGAAGCCCGGCCCGTTCGAAGTGCTCCACGACCCGCTGCCCCGTCAGCGGCGTCTCCTCCGCCGGCTTGAACACCACCGCGTTCCCCTCCACCAGCGACGGGCAGATCAGCCAGAGCGGGATGGCGAACGGGAAGTTCCACGGCGAGATCGCCGCGACCACCCCTTTGGGCTTGCGGACCACGAGACTCTCCTTCTCCGCCACCTCCGAGGCATGGACCTCCCCGGAGGCCATCCTCGCCCGCCCGAACCAGTACTGCGCCGTGTGTATCCCCTCCACCACGTCCGCCCGCGCCTCGTTGATCTGCTTGCCCGACTCCCTGGTCACGAGCCTCGCCAGGTCCTCGGCGTCCGCCCTGACCAGCTCCACGAACCGGTCCAGGACCTCGCCCCGCCGGATGCGCGAGAGCCTCCGCCACCCCTCGAACGCCTCCCTGGCCGCCGTCACCGCCTCGTGGATATCCCGGTCCCCGGACCGGGGCGCAACGGCCACCACCTCGTCCGTGCGGGCCGGGTTCCGCCGCTCGAAGGTCTCCCCGGACAGGGCAGCCCCCCACCCTCCGCCGATGTAGTTCTTTCCTTCCATGACGTACCCCCTTCCACTGAGGAAAAACAGAGGGCCGCACCTCTTCCCGATGCGGCCCATGCGAGCGCCCATCGGTCCCCTCCCGAAACGAGCGCGCACAACCTGTCCGTGAACATGATTCTGTATAAACGATAAAGGATCAGCCCTTCCTGTCAAGGGGAATCCTACGCAGAGGCGACCCCCATCTCTCCTCCCCCGGCCCGCAGGGACCGGACGCCCGCCTCCACGACCTGCACGGCGCTCAGCCCATCCTCCTGGGTCACGGAGAAAGGCTCATCCTTCAGACACCGTTCGACGAAGTGGGCCACCTCCTCCCTGTAGGCCGGGCCGAACCGCTCGATGAACACGGGGACCTTCTCCCCGTAGTCCCTCATCTGAAAGGCCCTCTTTTCGACCGCCCCCTCTCGACCGTAGACCTCCACCGTCACCCGCAGGGGGTCCTCCTGAAAGCCCCCGACGTGGATCACGCCCCCCTCCCCGAAGACCCACGTCTCGTTCCGGTATCCGGCCACGTGGTTCCGGCTGACCTGGACCTGC
This sequence comes from uncultured Gemmatimonas sp., assembly GCA_964428665.1. Lineage (GTDB taxonomy): Bacteria > Latescibacterota > UBA2968 > SICM01 > SICM01 > SICM01. The sequence goes on along the minus strand of CAYRZX010000346.1, from coordinate 896 downwards.
GCCAGGGCGCCCCCGGAGAACCGGACCTGCATGAAGGCGTCGTCAAAGTCCTCCTTCACCGGGCTGACCTTAAAGTTATAGAGATTCGCGCCCAGGGCGCTGACCGACTCCGGCCTCTCCCCCAGCATCCAGATCACTTCATCCGCGTTGTGGACGGCCATGTCCGTGAGGATCCCCGGACTGTTGTACCCCGCCGGCGGCGGGATCGGGTCCTCCAGCACGGACACGACCTTGAACGGCCTCCCGATCCGCCCCTCCTTCAGCAGCGCCCTGGCATATCTCAAAGGCTCGTCGAAGCGCCTCATGAACGCCTGCATGAGCGCCCGCCTCTTCCGCTCATCGCCGCTCAGGTGGCGGACGAGGTCCCTGGCCGTCTCGACCGAATGGGTGAGGGGCTTCTCCAGCAGGATGCGATGCCCGGCGTCGACCAGGGCGCGGGCGTCCCGGTCGTGCTCCTCGGTCCTGGAGGCCACCACCGCCGCGTCGATCAGCCAGGCGTCGATCAGATCCTCAACCCGGCTGAACGGGCGAATCTCCGCCTCCTGGCGCGGCTGCAGCTGCTGCGCCACGCGCCGGGCCGTGTCCCCGTAGGCATCCACGACCGCGACCAGCTCGCACGCGCCGCGCTCCAGCCCCAGCTCCTGCGCGTGCCGGGCGTGAAAGACCCCGATCCGGCCCACGCCCACCACAGCCAGCCTCAATGCTTGGCTCAAGGTCCCCTCCTATCACCAAAATGAATCGGAGAAGGGGGAAACGGTGAACCGGGGAGATTCTTTTCCCCGTTTCTCCCCTTCTCCGCTTCCCCGTTTCACTTTTCTCCATGCACTCCGCATGTCCTCTAAAAAAAGGCCCGGCTGCCCTCGCACCGCGGCTGGTCGGGGCAACCACGGGGAGAA
>CAYRZX010000345.1:0-7352 GCA_964428665.1 uncultured Gemmatimonas sp. | reverse complement strand
TCCCTTGCCAAGTCAACTCATCTTGTCACCCGCCTCCCGAACGCCTCGGCGAACAGGAAGAAGTCCGAAAGGTCCACGAAGCCGTCGCCGTCGAAGTCGAACCTCGGCAGGGCGGTCCCGAACCCCTCGACGAACAGGAAGAAGTCTGAGAACCCCACCAGGCCGTCCCGGTCCAGGTCGAACGGCGCGGTGGGAAGGCCGCCAGGCATCAAAACAGGCACGACAACCCCCCTGAGTGGAAAAGCGACCGGGACGCCCGCCGTGTCCCTCACGCCTTCGACGAAAAGCTCATAGGACCCTCCAGCCTTCAGCTCCCGCTCAAACCCCAGCACCACCCGCCTGCTGTCCCGGTCCAGGTTGGCGGACGTGGGGTTAATGGAGTCCGGCAGGAGGACATAGTGGCGCGGCTGCTGCGCCGTGTCGAGGTCCAGCGGCACGCGGGAGAGGAGCGCGACGTGGCGCAGCGTGAGCGGCTCCGCGGCGCGAAAAGAGTCCATCGGAAAGGCAGGCACGGACGCGACCTGCGACCTCCGGCCCTCCCGGCCCGCCCCGTTCACCGCCGTCACCGCATAAAAATAGCCCTTCACAGCGGTCGAAAGCGTGTCCGTGTAGGCCGCGCTCGTGAGCCCCTGCGCCAGGAGGCGCAGGCTGTCCGCCGAGGTCCCCCGGTAGACCCGGTACGTCACCCCTGCCTGCCCGCTCCACGTCAGCAGGACCCGGTCCGGGACAAGGGCGACAAAGGCAATCCGCTCCGGCGCAGCAGGCCCCGGCGTCGCCGCGTCCCGCTCCAGGATGCGGACCACCCCCCCCCGGTTGAACGCGATCTCCGCCCGGCCGTTCCCGTCCAGGTCCATCACCAGAGGGACATAGGTCAGGTCCACGGGCGCGTGCCAGATCGGCCGGTAGGCGTTCGGCCCGGTCGCCGTAAAGACATAGAGGTCCGGCAGGGCGCAGACCGCGAAGTCGGCCCGCCCGTCCCCGGTCAGGTCCCCCACGGCGACCCCGTTGCCCGTGGGCTTGACGCCCAATATCTCCGTCCGCCACTCCACGGCATAGGCGTTGTCCCCGGTCGCCTGGTAGACCGACACGATCCAGCGCCGCTGCACGTCGTCCCCAGGCAGGGAGTCGATCCGGGCCACCACGAACTCCCGCCTCCCGTCCCCGTCCAGGTCCTCCCCCCCCGCCACCACGCGCGCGTCCGAGCCGGGGCGGCCCCGCTCGGTCCACGTATTTTCGAAGGCAAAGGCGCCGCCCTGCCTCTCGTAGGCCACCAGGTCCCCGTCGGAATCCCCAAACACGACCTCCGGCCTCCCGTCCCCGTCCAGTTCCGCGACCGCGTAGCGCGGGCCGATCAGACTCGTCCCGGCCGTGGGGTTCGGCAGAAGGGCGACCTGCGCCAGCGCGAACGTGTCTCGCCCCCCGACGGCGACCCTCTCATACCTCAGCACCCGCAGCTCCCGCTGCCGGAACGACCGGGCCACCACCTCCACCCTCCCGTCCCCGTCCAGATCGGTCAGGTCCCCGCCCCAGGCGTCGGCGTCCTCCGCCACCAGCCGCGTCGGCCACGCCCCGGCGGACGGCCCCTCGAACAGCCTCAACCGCCCCGTGTTGGCCCCCATCAGCTCCTGCCGCCCGTTCCCCGTGACATCCCCCACGCCCCAGGGCAGAAACCCCTCGGCGCTCGCGAAGACCTCCCGGAACGCCCATCCGTCCCCCCGCTCGAACAGCTTCACGGGGCTGAACGCCTGGCCCGTCACGTAGGGCATCAGGGCGACCTCCGGCCTCCCGTTCCCGTCGAAGTCCGAGGCCCGGTTGACCAGGTACCCGTCCGGCAGCGTCGCGACCTCCGAGAACCCCAGGCCGCTCACGACCTCCCGCCGGAGGACGAAGGTCGTGTCTCCCCCCTCCGACGACAGCCCGGCCACATTCCGCGCAGAGATGCGCACCGTCGTCGCCCCCTCCGGCAGGTCATCGGGCAGAGGGAGCGCGTGCTGCCGGGCGATGAACGGCGAGTCGAGCCACGCGTCGGGCCGGCCCGCAGACCGGACCTGGACCGTCGCAAAGACCCGGTCGTCCGTCTCCCACTCGACGAAGAACCTCGTCTGCGCGCTGTCCAGCCGGGCGGTCACGGCCCGCCACCGGAGGGCCGGAGGCGTCCGGTCGAGAATCACCACGGCCCGGTCCTCCGCCTCAGACCCATCTTGAAGCCGGGCCCACAGCCGGAGGGTATAAACGGAATCCGGCAGCCCTGCCACGCCCCAGCGGCCCAGCGTCTGCGCCCTCCCGGTCGGCTGCCCCTGCCGGAGGAGGGTCCACGCGGCCGGGTCCGTCCCCCTCCCCCATTCGAGCCGGTAGTCGACCCCTGTCACGATGCCCGTCACGTCCGTGTCCCCTGAGACCCCGAACCCCGACTCCGGAGAGACGATCTGGACCACCGGCGCGGCTCGGACCGCCAGCGCCGCGGCCGCATCGACGCGCCCCCACCCGAACGAGGCGTCGCGCCCCGGCGCCCCCAGGTCGGACGCCGAGCGCCTCAGGACCGCCCGCACCTGCTCCGCCGAGAACTCCGGGTGATACGCCAGCGTCCACGCGGCCAGCCCCGCCACGCACGGCGCGGCCATCGACGTGCCCGACCGGATCTGATACCCCCCGCCCACGCGGGCGCTCAGGATGCCCACGCCGGGGGCCGCCACGTCCAGCCGCTCCCCGAAGCTGCTGAAACCCGCCAGCCTGGCCTGGCTGTCCAGCGCGGCCACCGAGATCGCCTCGGCAAGGGCCGCCGGATAGGCCAGGGACGGACGCCCCTCGTTGCCCGCCGACGCCACGAAGACCACCCCGTTCCGCGCCGCGTAGCGCACCGCATCCCGGATGACCGGCGAGACATCGTCGTCCCCCCAGCTCGCGTTGATCACATCCGCCCCGTTCTCGACAGCGTAGGCGATGGCCGCCGACAGGTCGTCGTCCTCCAGAAACGTCGATCCGTCGAACGTGAACCCCGCGCGCAGGGCCATCAGCCTGGCCACGGGACAGACCCCCGCGATCCCCGCCCCGTTGTTCGCCGCCGCCCCCGCGATCCCGGCCACGTGCGTGCCGTGCCCCCCCTCGTCCATCGGGTCGTCGTCCCTGCCGAGATAGTCCCCGCTGCCGGGGAGGTCCGGCGCGTCGGTGAAGTCCCACCCCCGGACGTCGTCCACGTAGCCGTTGCCGTCGTCGTCCACCCCCGGCCTCCCGTTCGCCTCGGCCTGGTTCATCCAGACGACCGGGGCCAGGTCCTCGTGCCGGTAGTCCAGGCCGGAGTCCACGATCGCGATGATCGGCGTCTTTTTGGGAGGGGCATTTCGAGTCGCCTCCCACCCGGCCAGCCAGTTGATCATCTGAAGCCCCCACTGCTCCGGGAGCCGGGGGTCGCCCGGCGCGTCCATCGTCCGGTAGAGAAAGTTGGGCTGCGCGTATTCGACCAGGCCGGACGCCTGATACAGAGCGACTGCCTCCCTCACGTCCGCGCCCGGCGCGAGCCTCAGCCGGACGACCGCCTCCAGGTCCTCCCGCCCCGGAATGGGCTTGGCCGCCCGCCTTGGGCGGGGCGGCAGCAGAGGCTCCCCCGCCCGGACCCCGGCCCTCCGGGCCAGGGCGTCCACCTCCGCGGCGACCGGCTTGGCGCTCCGGTCCACGCGGAACTTCACGAGGATCTCGCGGGGGGCATAGCGGGGAGGGTCAGCGGCATGAAGGGGGAATGGTAGCAGGAGGAGGGCAAAAATAAGGATGACGAGATTCATCGCGCCTTCGCGCTATCCTTTCACTCCCACACCACCAGCGGAAGCTCCAGAGGGATCACCGCGTCCTCGTGGCGGGGGATGACCCGGATCGTGTAGCCGTGCAGTCCGGTGGCCTCGCACGGGATCTCCCCGCGATACAGGTAGCACCCGTCGCTGTCCCTGCGCTCCCAGCCCATCGGGATGGCCTCCCCCTCCCGCAGTTGCCGGTCGGGGTCGAGCGGCCCGCGATAGACCTGCACGGCCACGTCCTGCGGGTCGAGCGCCCCGAGACGCACCCTGGCCCGCACCTGGATCGCCGTCCCCACGGAGGCGCTCTCCTGCGCGTCCCCATCCACCGACTCGATGCGGACCTCCCCCCACCGCTCCCGCACCCTCGTCTTGTACGCGATCAGCGTCTTGACCCGCTCCATGTCCCCCTCGGTCAGCCGGCGGAAGCGGCGGGCCGCCGGCAGGTAGCAGCGCTCCACGTAGTCGTGGACCATCCGGCTCGTGTTGAAGACGGGGCAGAGCCTCCGCATGGACGCCTTCATCTTGGCGATCCAGCCCCTCGGGAGGCCGTCGGTCCCCCGGCTGTGGAACAGCGGGATCACCTCCCGCTCCAGCAGGTCGTAGAGCGCCCTGCTCTCCACGCGGTCCTGGTACTCGTGGTCCTCATACTCCTCCCCGCTCCCGATGGCCCACCCCACCTCCGGGTCGTAGCCCTCGTCCCACCAGCCGTCCAGGATGGACACGTTCAGGCCGCCGTTGGCCAGGACCTTCATGCCGCTCGTCCCGCTGGCCTCCATGGGCCGCCTCGGCGTGTTGAGCCAGACATCCACCCCCTGTACGAGATACCGGGCGATGGCCACGTCGTAGTCCTCCAAAAACACGAGACGCCGCCGGACCTGCTCGTCCCGCGAAAAGTGGACGACCTGCCGGATCAGCTCCTTCCCCCCGTCGTCGTGGGGGTGCGCCTTGCCCGCCATGAGGATCTGCACGGGCCGCTCCCGGTCGCTCAGGATTCGCTTGAGGCGATCCGCGTCCCGCAGCAGCAGCGTGGCCCGCTTGTAGGTCGCAAACCGGCGGGCGAACCCGATCGTCAGCGCCTCCGGGTCCAGCGCCTCCTGCGCCGTGGCCCGTTCGTGCTCCGAGGCCCCGCGCTGCTCCATCTGCCGCAGCAGACACCGCCGGACGAAGTGGATCAGGCGCTCCCGCCGCCGCTCGTGCGTCCGCCAGAGCTCCTCGTCCGGGATCTGCGCCACCTGCTCCCACGCCGACAGGTCCGTGGGGTCCTCCATCCAGCGGGGGCCGAGGTACCGGTCGAGCAACTGGGCCATCTCCCACGAGATCCAGGACCGGATGTGGACGCCGTTCGTGACAGACGTCACGGGCACCTCGTGCTCGGGGAAACCGGCCCAGGTCGCGTGGACCATGCGGCGAGCCACCCGTCCGTGCAGCCGGCTGACCCCGTTGCAGGACGAGGCGTGCTTCATGGCCAGGGTGGCCATGTTGAAAGACTCATTCGGGTCGTCCGGGTTGCTCCGCCCCAGGCCCAGAAACACCTCAAAAGGCACGCCCAGGTCGGCGGCGTAACCGTTGAAATAGTGCCGGACCGTGCCGGGGTCGAACAGGTCGAACCCGGCGGGCACCGGCGTGTGCGTGGTGAACACGTTCCCCGCGCTGCTGACCTGCCGCGCCTCCCGGTAGGTGAGCCCGTGTTCCCGCAGGAGCATCCGGGCCCGCTCCACGCCTAAAAACGCCGCGTGCCCCTCGTTCATGTGGCAGACATCGGGCCGGATGCCCAGCGCCGCCAGCGCCCGCGTGCCCCCGACGCCCAGCACGATCTCCTGCCGGATGCGCACGTCCCGGTCCCCGCCGTAGAGTTCGTCCGTGATGTCCTGGTCCTCCGGGCGGTTCTCCGGCAGGTTCGTGTCCAGCAGGAATAGAGGGACGCGCCCCACCTGGACGCGCCAGACCTGCGCCCTCACCTTCCTGCCCGGCAGGTCTATCTCCACGACCACCGGCGTCCCGTCCTCCCGGTGGGCGGGCCGCACGGGCATGTTGTAGAAATCGTTCGTGGGGTAGCGCTCCTGCTGCCAGCCGTCCACGTTCAGGTACTGGCGGAAGTAGCCCTTCTGGTAGAGAAGGCCCACGCCCACCAGGGGGACGCCCAGCTCGCTGGCCGACTTCAGGTGGTCCCCGGCCAGGATGCCCAGCCCTCCGCCGTAGATCGGGAGACATTCGGTCAGCCCGAACTCCGCCGAGAAGTAGCCGATGCGCAGGTCCTTGAGCTCGGGATAGGCCCTCTGGAACCACGCAGGCTCCGTCATGTAAAGCTCCAGGTACAGATGCACCCGGTCCATGTGCACCAGGAACGACTCGTCCTGCTCGACCTCCCGCAGACGCCGCTGGTCGATGGTGCCCAGCATCCGCACGGGGTTGTGGCCCGCCGTCTCCCACAGCTCCCGGTCCAGCCGGCGAAACAGGGCGATGGTCTCGTGGTCCCACGTCCAGCGCAGGTTGAAGGCCAGGTCCTGGAGGGCCATCAGCCGCTCCGGGATCGACGGAATCACGTGGTAGGCGTGTACAGTCCTCATCATAGAACCCCTCCCTTTAAATCAACACTTCACCAGCCTCTCCTCCCGCGCCGACCGGTAGATCGCCTCCAGGAGCGCCACCGTCCGCCTCCCCTCCCGCCCGTCCACCCGCAGCGGCGTCCCCTTCGTCACGGCGCTGACCACGTCCTCCACGATGCTGTGCGTCGTGTTCTGGACCTCCCTCAGGCGCGCCTCCAGCCCCTCCCCGAAGACCCGCATCTGCCCCCCCAGCACGTCGTCCATCAGCACCCCCCCCTCGGTCCCGTGCGCCTCGGCGCTGAAGTAGACGCTCTTCGGGAACGTCGTCGTCCCCAGCACCGTCCCCTTCGCCCCGCTCTTGAAGTTGAGGATCGCCAGCCCGATGTCCTCCGTCTCGATCCTGTGGTTCATGATGGCGATCTCGCCGTAGACCGACGCCGGATCCCCCATCCACCAGGACAGCAGGTCCAGCAGGTGCGCCCCCTGATTGGCCAGCGACCCGCCCCCGTCCATCCGCCACGTCCCGCGCCATCCGCCGCTGCTCTCGAAGTACTCCTGCGCCCTGAACCACTTGAACCGGACCTCGCCCAGAATCGGCCTCCCCAGCCACCCCTGCCGCAGCGCCTCCGCCACCCGGTAGTTGTTGTCCACGTACCGGCTCTGATAGTCCACGCCCAGCTTCACCCCCGCGCCCTCGCACGCCGCGATCAGCCGGTCGCACGCCGCCGTGGACACATCCATCGGCTTCGTCGTGATGACGTGCTTGCCCGCCTGCGCCGCCCGGACCCCGATGTCCGCGTGCGCGCCGCTCGGCGTCATCGCCATCACCACGTCCACGTCCTTCCTTCCCAGCGCCTCGTCTAAATTCGCCGTCCAGGCGCAGCCCAGCTCCGACGCGACCTCCTCCGCCCGCTTCGCGTTCAGGTCCACCACCACCTTCAGGTCCGCCCCCGCCGTCTCCCGAATCATCTTCGCCCGGTTGTAGCCCATCCCCAGGCCGACCACCGCAAATCCGACCATC
>CAYRZX010000344.1:0-7378 GCA_964428665.1 uncultured Gemmatimonas sp. | reverse complement strand
CAATACGACATCACCAAGCTCACCGGGGTCAAACCTGGAATGGGTCAGTGGCGCAGCCGTCAGCGTCTGCCCGCAGGCCCCGCAGAACTTCCGGCCCGGCGGCACCGCAGCCCCGCAGGCCGGGCACGCCTGCTCCAGCTTCGCCCCGCACTCCTCGCAGAAGCGGACCCCCTGCCGGTTCTCAAACCTGCACTGTGCGCAACGCATCCGCTGGACCCTCCAGTTACGCGGTGATGAATCACCGCGCTACGACAAACGCATCCTTCTCACGCGGCGATAAATCGCCGCGCTACGACAAAAATATGCCCTCCCCCAGCACCCCTTGCGCGGGGATGAATCCCCGCGCTCTGTTTAGCGCGTCAGAGGGAGCCTCACCCTGAACGTCGTGCCTTTCCCAACGGCGCTTTCTGTATCATGGGTATACAGGAAGGATCAAATGCGACGGGCGCACCGGGTCGTGGAAGAGGGTGTTGATCGCCACCTGGCCGCAGGCCTCCTCCCCAAATGTCCCGCCAGTGTTCAGGTTGCGATCATACCGGGGGAAATCGCTGCTGGTGAGATGAACCCGGAGGCAATGGCCTGTCCTGAAGCTATGCGCTGTGGGTAACAGGTCCACCTCGAACCGGTAGACCTGCCCCGGAACCATCAGCTCCGTCCGTTGCAGCGAATCCCGGTACCTGGCCCGCAGGATGCCGTCGCAAACCGACATGGAGCGTCCGTCCGGGTACACGTCGCACAGCCGGACCACCCAGTCTGTGTCCGGGGCAGAGGATAGACCGTAGAGAACGGCTTTTACAGGGCCGATCACGGCCAGGTCCCTTTCCATAGGCGTCGAGGTGTAGGTAAGCACCCTCCCTTCGAGAGATCGGTAGTCGCGCGGGCCCAGGTCAAAACCTGCCAGACCGACCAGACTGGGTATCGGATCTTCGGGGTCGTAGGCGAAGCCATCCGGGCGCTCCGCGCCCTCGGGCGGTGTAAACGTGAGCGCTCCGTTGTTCAGAGACGCCTCCGTGCGCCCCATCCCCTCCCGGAGATAAATGGGCGTGTCGGTGACCTCTTTCGGCGGCCAGGAGTCCAGGTCCACCCACCGGTTCTCCCCCATCAGGAAGACGCGCACGACAGGGCCATCCATGACACCGTTGTCGACCCCCTTCAACCAGTGGTCGTACCAGCGCAGGCGGAAGGCAGGCAGGTCGAACTCCGCCTCCGGCCCGAAGTCCAACTCCCCGACCTCCCGCTTTCCGATATTGCTGGGGGAGTGAATCCACGGCCCGATCAACAGCCGCTGGGACTGCCGGCAGTGCGCCGTCCGCCCGTGAGATGCAATGCCCTGGAACGCCCGGAGCGTATCGGCCAGGAGGATATCGAACCACCCTCCGAGGTGAAAGATGGGGACATCCACCTCCCCGTACTTCCGCGAAAGATCCAGCGGCCACCAGTAAGGGCCGTCTTCCGGATGGTCCAGCGTCTCCAAATGGCGGTGCGCGTAGGGGGTCCCCTCCAGGGGGGGGCAGGACTTCAACGGCAGGTGGCGCGTCCAGAACGCCTTCTCCTTGATCGCTTCTTCGAGCCGCAGGCGTGCCTTCGCCATCTCCGGAGGGGTCGTCTCAGGTCGCCAGAAATCCTGGAGGATGCGTCCCATCAAGGACACTCCCCCGGGCGATTTGAGCGCCCCCCCGCGAAAAGCCCTGAGATAGCCACCCGCCGAACCTTGCCGGACGAACAGGGCCGTCAGATGGGGAGGCCGGGTCGGCGCCACCAGGTACTGCGTGAACCCGGAATACGAGCCGTCCAGCATGCCCACCTTCCCGTTCGACCAGGGCTGCGTCCCGGCCCACTCAATCGTGTCATAGCCGTCCCGGTTGACGCCCCAGGCGTCGTCCCGGCAAAACCCGTATTCCCCCTCCGAGGCATAGACCCCGCGCACGTTCTGCCCGATGAACACGTACCCGCGCCGGGCGAAATACTCGGCGCTTTTGGTGCAGCGCCCCATCAGCTCGTATCCCACCCGCTCGACGAGGACCGGGTATGCGCCCGGCTCCCTGGGTCGCCAGATGGTCGCGTCGAGCTTTGTGCCATCGCGCACGGGGATCTTCACGTGCTGCTCCATTTCGATCTCGTGGATAAACTCGGACATGCTGACCTCCTTCTATTTTGAGTCTGAATTACGGGTATACAGGAAGGATCAGATGTGACGGGCGCGTCTGGTCGTGAAAAACGACGTTGATCGCTGTTCGGCCACTGACCTCTTCACCAAATGTCCCGCCGGTGTTCAGGTTGCGGTCATACCGGGGGAAATCGCTGCTGGTCAGATGAACCCGAAGGCAATGGCCTGCCCTGAAGCTATGCGCCGTGGCCAACAGGTCCACCTCAAACCGGTAGACCCGCCCTGGAACCATCAACTCTGTCCTTTGTAAGGAATCCCGGTACCTGGCCCGCAGGATGCCGTCGCAAACAGACATGGATCGCCCGTCCGGGTGCACGTCGCACAGCCGGACCACCCAGTCTGTGTCCGGGGCAGAGGAGAGCCCGTAGAGAACCGCCTTCACCGGGCCGATCACGGCCAGGTCCTTTTCCATAGGCGCCGAGGTGTAAGTAAGCACCCTCCCTTCGACAGATCGGTAATCGCACGGCCCGTAGTCGAACCCAAGATTGCCGACCAGACTGGGCGTCGGGTCCTCAGGATCATAGGCAAAGCTATCCGGGCGCTCGGCGACGTCGGGCAGCGCAAACGTCAGAGCGCCATTATTCAGCGACGCCTCCGTACGCCCCGTCCCCTCCCGGAGATAAATGGGCGTGTCGATGACCTCTTTCGGCGGCCAGGTCTCCAGGCCCACCCACCGGTTTTCCCCCATCAGGAAGACGCGCACGACGGGGCCGTCCATGACGCCGTTGTCTATCCCCTTCAGATAGTGGTCGTACCAGCGGAGCCGGAAGGCTGATAGGTCGAACTCCGCCTCCGGCCCGAAGTCCATCTCCCCTACCTCCCGCTTTCCGACATTGGCGTGAATCCAGGGGCCGATCAGCAGCCGTTGGGACTGCCGGCAGTGCGCCGTCCGCCCGTGAGCCGCGATACCCTGGAACGCCCGGAGTGTACCGGCCAGGTTGATATCGAACCACCCTCCGAGGTGAAAGATGGGGACGTCCACCTCCGCGTACTTCAGCGACAGATCCATTGGCCACCAGTAGGGGCCGTCCTCCGGGTGATTCAGGCTCTCGAAATAGCGGTGCGCGTACGGAATGCCCTCCAGGGGGGGACAGGACTTCAACGGCAGGTGGCGCTTCCAGAAACCCTCCTCCTTGATCGCCTCCTCAAGCCGGGCGCGTACCTTCGCCATCTCCGGCGGGGCTGTCTCGGGATGCAACAAGTCCTGGAAGATGTGTCGCATATCCCTCCCCAAATATGACAATTTGAACGCCCCGCCGCGAAAGGGATAACCACCCCCGCCGGCTTGCCGGATGAACAGGGCCGTGAGATGGGGAGGCCGGGTCGGCGCGACCCGGTACTGCGTGGCCCCCGAATACGAGCCGTCCACCATGCCCACCTTCCCGTTCGACCAGGGTTGCGTCCCGGCCCACTCGACCGTGTCGTAGCCGTCCCGGTTGACGCCCCAACCGTCGTCCCGAAGAAACCCGTATTCCCCCTCCGAGGCATAGACCCCGCGCACATTCTGCCCGACGAACACATACCCGCGCCGGGCGAAATACTCGGCGTTTTGGGTGCAGCGTTGCATCAACTCGTACCCCACCCGTTCAACGATGACCGGATATGCGCCAGGCTCCTTAGGTCGCCAGATGGTCGCATCGAGCTTTGTGCCGTCCCGCATGGGAACCTTCACGTGCGGCTCCACTTCAATCTCGTGGATGGGTTCGGACATGCTGACCTCCTCGGAAGTTCCGGGTCGCAGTGTCATAGAGGTCCCTCTTCCTTTCTCAAGGGCTGATGGGAGGCTGCGAGAATCGACGACACAAGGGGATCGGACAGAAATCCGCGTTTGAGGTCCACATCCCCGATCGTCTCTGTCAGCTTCAAAATCACCCCGGCGGCGGTCTCATATTCCTGTGCGGCGGCCTCAGCCTGGCCAAGCATCGCCAGCGCCCGCGCCTTGGCCGCCCGCAAGCGCCAGACCATCGGCTGATAACCCATCTCCTCTGCCATTCGAAGCGCCGCATCGGCAAGCCCAGGGACATCCCCTGGCCTGTTGAGTTGCAGCAGAATCCGCGCCTGCAGTTCCATCCCGGAGACCTGGTCGGGCCGGCGGCCGCCCTCTTCCGCCTGGGCGCAGGCGGAGAGGGCCTGTTGCAGCGCCTCGTCAAGCTTCCCCTCAAAAAGGTCGACCTCTCCCAGGATCTCGAACGGAAGCACCGCGCTCATCCCCGCGCCCATATCCGCAAGGTCCGCGCGGTCCTGGACCACGCCCTCTCGCTGCGCCTGATCGAGCCGCCCGGACCGGATGAGCGACCGCGCGTGCCCTATCCGGGCCCCGCGCCTCAGCCAGGCGCGTCTGAGACGCCCTGCCTGTTCGATGACGCCCTCAAACACGCGGGATGCCTTTTCAAAGGCCATCAGTTCCAGAAAGTACCGGCCCGCGCCGAGGTCTTTGAAGGCGCTTCCGAAGGGGTGGGCCTCATCCGCCACCTCCTCCTGGAGGGATGCCCACGCGGCGTCGTATCGGCCGAGACTCAGGAGGGCAAAGGCCTTGATCGTCGGGTACTGCACCGGAGGGGCGCCGACCTCGGCCGACAGGTGAATGCTCGCGTCGCAGCACGCGATACACCGCTCAAAGTTGCCCCGGGAGAGATGGAGCCACATGAGATGAAAATAGTGTTCCTTGAGCCTGAGCAGGTCGTGACGCGCCTCGATCCGGCGCAGCAGGTCCTCCCCCTGCCCCTCCGCCTCAAAAGGTTTCAGAAAGTGCGACCTGGCCATCAGACTGTCGATGATGAGGTCCTCATCTCCGAGCTCCTGGCTGAGGTCCACCGCCTCCCCGGCGTTGGCGGCCGCCTCGTCCCGGTAGTCGGGCCGGAAGGAGAGGAACTTTACCGTTGGGGTCAGGGACCGGACCATGGACGGCCTGTCGTCCAGCTCGCGGGCGAGGGCGTAGGCCTGCCGGTACAGGTTCAGGGAGATGGAGGCATGGTCCGGCTCATCGAGGGCCACAATGAAAGAGGCCGACGCAAGGCCCAGCAGCGAGGTCAGCTCCTGCCTTCGGTCCCCGCTCCCCTGCGCGCTGGCGAGCAACCGTTCGTAGTCCCTGGAGGCCTCCCTGCCACGGAACAGGCCCAGAAGCAGCCTCGCGCGGTCTTCCAACACCCGGTCATACGCATAGCCGGCCTCGATCAGGTCCAGCGCCCGCTGAAAATAGTCCAGCGCCTCCGGATTGGCGTATCGGCCTGCCGCCTTCTGCCCGGCCTTGACCAGGTACTCGATGGCTTTCCCCTTTTGGGCGTCTCCGCCGTGGCTGTAGTGATGGGCCAGTTCAGCGTAGTATTCCTCCAGCCGGCCCTGGAAGAGCGCCTCCATCGCCCGCGCCGTGCGCTCGTGCAAGACCTTCCGCCGCTCGATCAACAGGGAGTTATAGGCCACCTCCTGCGTCAGGGCGTGCTTGAACGTATACTCTGGCTCCGGGAAGGCCGGCTGCTCGTAGATGAACTCCGCCTCCTGGAGGTGAGACAACAGCCCGTAAAGCTCCTCTTCGGGCTGCTCCACCACCCGCCGGACCAGGCCCAGTGAAAACTCCTTGCCGATCACGGACAGGGTCTGGAGCATGGCCTTCTCCTCGCCCCTTAGCCGGTCGATGCGCGCGACCAGCACCCCCTGCACGGTGGGCGGGAGGTGGAGGTCCGTGAACGATCTGGTCGTAAGGGCGGGTGTAAGGGCGGGTTTCAAACCCGCCCCGACAGGGTCTCGCACCAAGACCCCTTGATCCACGAGCGCCCGGACGATCTCCTCCATGAAAAAGGGGTTGCCTTCGGTCTTCTCCAGGATGAGCCGCTTCAGGCCCTGCAGTCCCTCTCCCAGCAGAGACGCCAGCAGGTCCTGGGCCTCCTCCTGCTCCAGGGGATCCAGTCTCAACTGGGTGTAGAAGGTCTTGCTGCCCCAGGCGTGGTGGTATTCGGGGCGGTAGTTCACCAGCAGCAGGATGCGCGCCGTGGCCACCCGCTCGCTGAGCAGGTTGAGAAAGGCCTGGGTCTCGTTGTCCAGCCAGTGGAGATCCTCCACGATGAGGATCAGGGGCTGGTTGAGGCTCTCCCGCAGCAGCAGCCGTAGGATGACCTCGAACGTGCGCCGCTGCCGGATCTGGGGGTCCATCTGCTGCAGGGGCGACGTGGACTCGGAGACCGACAGCAGGGACAGGAGATAGGGCAGCGTGTCCTCCAGGCCCCGGTCCAGCGCGAGCACCTTTCCCATCACCTGCTCCCGCCGCCTCCGCTCATCATCCTGGGAGCTGATCTGAAAGTAATTCTTGAGCAACTCGATCAGCGGCAGGTACGCCGCCGATTTGCCGTGCGAGACCGAGAAGGTCTCCAGCGCCAGGCATCCCCGCTGCGAGACCACCTTGAACTCATACACCAGGCGGGACTTCCCCACGCCCGGCTCCCCCACGATCCCCACGATCTGCCCGTGACCTCCCCTGGCCAGGTCCAGCGCCCGGCGCATTTGCGCCAGCTCCCCCTGCCGGCCCACAAACCGCAACAGCCCCCGCCGGGCAGACACCTGCAGGCGCGTGCGCAGCGGCCCTATCCCCACCACCTCATAGATGTGGATCGGCTCGTGCGCGCCCTTCACCTGCGCCGCCCCCAGGGCCTTGAACGTAAAATACCCCTCCGTCAGCTTGTAGGTGTGCTCACTCACGAGGATGGCGCCCGGCGTGGCCAGGTTCTCCATCCGGGCCGCTAACCCTGTGGAGTGTCCAACAGGCACATAGTCTGTATGCAGGTCATCCTTGCGAATGGATCGCACGACCACCTCCCCGGTGTTGACCCCCACCCGAATCTGGACGTTAATCCCTCTCTCTAACCGCAGCTTCTCGGCGTATCTCCTGCCCTCCTCCTGCATTCTCAGGGCCGCATACAGCGCCCGCTGAGGATGGTCCTCGTGCGCAATCGGCGCCCCGAACAGGGCGAAGATGCCGTCGCCCGTGGATTGCGCCACGTAGCCCTCATACCGGTGCACCGCGTCCATCATGACTTGCAGGGCCGGGTCCACGATCCCCCGCGCCTCCTCCGGGTCCAGGTCCTCGATCAACTCCATCGACCCCTTGATGTCCGCGAACAGGGCCGTGATCGTCTTGCGCTCCCCATCCGGCGCAGCCCGCGCCTCCAGCGCTGCCTGCTCGGTCAGGATGCGCTCGGTCAGATGCCGGGGGGTATAGCT
>CAYRZX010000343.1:0-7396 GCA_964428665.1 uncultured Gemmatimonas sp. | reverse complement strand
CGACTCACCAACAACTCGGCCGCCGATACCCATTCTTCCTGGTCTCCAGATGGGACAAAGATTGCCTTTCAATCAGACCGTGATGGCAATGATATTCAGTTCAATGAAATCTACGTGATGAATACGGATGGAACAGGACAAACCCGACTCACCAACAACTCGGCCGCCGATACCTATCCTTCCTGGTCTCCAGACGGAACAAAGATCGGCTTCACGTCAAGCCGGGACGGTAACGACGAAATCTACGTGATGAATACGGACGGAACGGGACAAACCCGACTCACCAACAACTCGGCAAGTGACCAATATCCGAGGTGGTCTCCAGATGGCAGTAAAATCGCATTTCAGTCGAATCGGGACGGTAACTACGAAATCTACGTGATGAACACGGATGGGAGTAACCAGGCACGCCTGACCAACAATACGGCGGATGATGCCCTTCCGAGTTGGTCGCCAGACGGGAGTAAGATCGCGTTTCATACCCGTCGGGATGGAAATGATGAAATTTATGTGATGAATGCGGATGGAACGGGACAAACCCGTCTTACGAATAACGCTTCCGGTGATGGACATCCATGGTGGTCCCCCGACGGAAACAAAATCGTATTCCAGTCAGACCGGGATGGTCAAAATGAGGTCTATGTAATGAACGCCGATGGGGCTGACCAAACGCGGCTGATCAACAACTCGGCAACTGACTATCGACCTTCCTGGTCTCCCTTCTTCCGCACGGTCAGCGCCGGCACGGTCAACACCGGGTCGTCCGGCAACACCACCTTCACGGTCACGAACCGGGGCAATGCGACGCTCAGCGTGTCGGGCATCACCCTGTCCGGCACGGACGCCGCGCAGTTCAGCGTGTCTCCGACTACGGCCACGATTGTGGCGGGGGCCAACCAGACTTTCACAGTGACT
This sequence comes from uncultured Gemmatimonas sp., assembly GCA_964428665.1. Taxonomy (GTDB): domain Bacteria; phylum Latescibacterota; class UBA2968; order SICM01; family SICM01; genus SICM01. The sequence goes on along the minus strand of CAYRZX010000343.1, from coordinate 6,481 downwards.
TTTTCGCCTTCATCCGCTGGATCAAAAACGGCTTCTCTATCCGTTGCCCACAACGCCGGGGGCAGCCCGGCCACGGTGACGCTGAGCGGGACGGGCGCGGCGTCGGACCTCCAGATCGCCGGGAAGATCGCCTTTACGTCAAATCGTGACGGCAACCTTGAAATCTACACGATGAATGCGGATGGAACAGGTCTGACCCGCCTGACCAACAATACAGCAAGCGAATTGAAGCCAATATGGTCGCCGGATGGAAATAAGATCGTGTTTGAATCGAACCGCGACGGCAACTATGAGATATATGTGATGAATGCGGATGGCTCAGGCCAAACACGGCTGACTAACAACTCAGCGAGTGATGTTTATCCCTGTTGGTCACCGGACGGAACAAAGATCGCTTTTCAGTCACAGCGCGATGGTAACAACGAGATCTATGTGATGAACGCGGATGGCTCAGGCCAAACACGGCTGACCAACAACTCAATAAATGATGTTTTTCCAAGCTGGTCCCCGGATGGGACGAAGATCGCCTTTGACTCAGATCGTGATGGCGGCGAGGGCGTGGACTCGGCGAGAGAGATTTACGTGATGAATGCCGACGGCTCAGGCCAAACACGGGTGACCAACAACGGAGCACGTGATAGTAATCCAAGTTGGTCTCCGGACGGAAGCAAGATTGTTTTTCGGTCGCTTCGGGATGGCAACGATGAAATCTATGTGATGAATTCAGATGGCTCAAGCCAAACCCGATTAACAAATGACGCATTAGAAGATGACGATCCAAGTTGGTCACCAGATGGGACAAAGATTATCTTTGGTGCGTTCCGTGATGGTAACAAAGAGGTTTATGTAATGAATGCTGATGGGACGGGCCAATCTCGATTGACTAACAATGCAGCGGTTGAGGAGTGGCCCTCCTGGCTTCCCTTCCGGCGCATCGGCTCTGTCGCAGTTGGCTCCCCTGTCTCCCGGACGATGACGGTTGAGAACAAGGGGAACGCCACGCTCACGGTCAGCGCCATCACCTCCAGCGACGTGCAGTTCGTGGCCTTGCCCACGACCTTCAGCGTGAACGCGGGCGCAAGCCAGAATGTGACGGTGACGTTTACACCGACTTCAGGGGGGACAAAGTATTCCACCCTGACGATCACGAGCAACGACGCGACTTCGGCGACGGCCAAACTGACTGTAAACGGGACGGCTCAGGCCCCGGCCATCTCGCTCTCTCCCTCCCCGATCTCCTTTGGGAGCGTCAATGTGGGGTCGTCCGGCACGCAGACCCTCAAGATCAAGAACACGGGCAACGCGGCGCTCTCGGTGACGACGATCAGCGCGGTTGCGCCGTTTTCGTCGTCCTCCGTCGGTCCTTTGAGCGTCAACGCGGGCGACAGTACCACCGTTACGATCACCTTCACTCCGGCGGTCGCCGGGGCTGCGTCCGGCACGCTGACGATCACGCACAACGCCTCTGGAAGTCCATCGTCCGTCTCTCTGTCCGGCACAGGGGTTCAGACCGCTCCGATCATCTCGCTCTCCCCCTCCCCGATCTCCTTCGGCAACGTCAACGTGGGATCGTCCGGCACGCAGACCCTCAAGATCAAGAACACGGGCAACGCGGCGCTCTCCATCACCACGATCAGCGCGATAGCGCCGTTCTCGTCGTCTTCCGTCGGCCCTTTGAGCATCAACGCCGGAGACAGCACCACCGTCACGATCACCTTCACCCCGGCGGTCGCCGGGGCTGCATCGGGGACGCTGACGATCACGCACAACGCCTCCGGCAGTCCGTCCACAGTCTCCCTGTCCGGCACAGGGGTTCAGACCGCGCCGGTCATCTCGCTCTCTCCCTCCCCCCTCTCCTTCGGCAGCGTCAACGTGGGGTCGTCCGGCACGCAGACCCTCAAGATCAAGAACACGGGCAACGCGACGCTCTCGGTGACGACCATCAGCGCGATAGCGCCGTTTTCGTCGTCCTCCCTCGGCCCTTTGAGCATCAACGCCGGAGATAGCACTACCGTCACGATCACCTTCACTCCGGCGGTCGCCGGGGCTGCGTCCGGCACGCTGACGATCACGCACAATGCCTCCGGCAGCCCGTCCACAGTCTCTCTGTCCGGGACCGGGGCCGATGTCACGCCGCCTCCCGCGCCGACCGGCCTGACAGCCACAGCCGGAAACAACCAGGTGGTCCTCTCCTGGGTCGCCAGCGCGGCGACGGACCTCTCTCATTACGTGGTCTACCGGAGTACATCCGCCTCGGCCCTGGGCGACTCCATCGCGCAGGTCAACCAGCCCACCATAACTTACACCCACACCGGCCTGAGCGCAGGCACGTATTACTACAAGGTCAAGGCGGTGGATACAGCCGGGAACAAGAGCGGGGAGTCCAACCAGGCATCCGCGACCCTCGCGCCAGCGATCAGCCTCTCATCCGTTGCGCTGTCATTGGGGAGCGCCAATATCGGTTCATCCGTTGCGCAGACGTTTACGGTCTCCAACACCGGCAATGCGGCGCTCACGGTCTCTTCGATTACAGCATCCGGGACGGATGCTCCACAATTTTCAGTCAGCCCCACCTCGTTCACGATCAACGCGGGCGCGGCGGCTCAGACGGTCACGGTCACGTTCACCCCCACCGGGACGGAGGGGAGCCGGTCGGCGACTCTATCCGTTGCGCATAACGCAGCAGGAAGTCCAGCATCCGTTGCGCTTTCGGGAACGGCCAAAGACGTGACCCCGCCTGCCGCGCCGTCCGGCCTGGGCGCCACGGCAGGCGTCAATCAGGTCGTACTCAGTTGGACGGCCAACGTGGAAAGCGACCTGTCCTATTATGTCGTCTACCGGAGCACGAGCAACGGATTTACACCTGCTGCAACGGATTCCATTGGCCGTGTGGACAAACCGGGGACAACATTCACCAATACGGGTCTGAGCGCCGGGACCTACTACTACAAGATCAAGGCGGTGGATGCGTCGGGGAACAAGAGCGGGGAATCCAACCAGGCGTCCGCGACCCTCGCGCCGGTCTACAGTCAGTCGTCCTCCTCGCTGTCCTTTGGCGCGGTCAACGTGGGATCATCCGGCCAGCAGACGTTTACGGTGTCCAACACAGGGACAGCGGGGTTGACGGTCTCGTCCATCGCGAAGACGGGCGCGGACACGTCACAGTTCACGATGTCGCCGACCTCGTTCACGATCAACGCAGGGGGGCAGCCCCAGACCGTGACGGTGACCTTCACGCCCGCCGGGTCGCCGGGGAGCCGGTCAGCGACTTTATCTATTGCCCATAACGCAGCCGGAAGCCCCTCGTCCGTTGCGCTGTCGGGCACGGCCCAGGCGTCGGCCATCGCCGTGTCTCCCCTCTCGCTTTCGTTCGGGAATGTGGAGAAGGGGCAGTCGGCGCAGTTGCGGTTCTACATCAAGAACACGGGCAACACGGCGCTGACGGTGTCCGGGCTGTCCAGCAGTTCGAGTCAGTTCAGCTTCTCGCCGGCCGTGCCGCCCAACCTCAACATCAACGCCGGAGACAGCGCGGCGGTGACGGTGACGTTTGCGCCGACTTCTGTGGGGGACAGGTCGGGGACGATCACGATTGCGCACAGCGCAGGGAGCCCGGCGTCCATCGCCCTCTCCGGTAGAGGGGTCGATACGACGCCGCCCAACGCGCCGACCGGCCTGAGCGCCACCGCAGGCAACGGACAGGTCACGCTCAACTGGACGGCCAGCGCGGAGGGCGATCTGTCCCACTATGTCATCTACCGGAGTGTGACGGACAACTTCACGCCTGTATCGCAGGACTCCATCGCTCGCGTGGACAGGCCGACCACGACCTACACGAATGCGGGGTTGAGCGCGGGGACCTACTACTTCAAGATCGCGGCTGCCGATAGCGCGGGAAACAGGAGCGGCGCGTCCGCACAGGCGTCCGCGACGATCACGATCCTCCTGAAGGCCGGCGATCCGGCCCCCTCGTCCCTGACGTTCAGGGGGAGCAGCCCCTCGCCGCTGACGGTGACGGTCTCGGATTCGGGGAACACGGGCATGACGGTCACGCCCTCGATTGCAGGGACCGACGCAGGGCAGTTCAGCGTGTCGCCTAACGCGGCCGCGACGGTCAATCCGGGGGCCACGCAGACGTTCACGGTGACGTTCACGCCGTCGCCGACCACCGGCGCCAACCGGTCTGCGACGTTGAACCTGACGCACAACGCGACGAACAAGGCCAGCCCGTTGACAGTCACCCTCACCGGGGACGCGCCGCCCAACGCCCCTACAGGGCTGGCAACCACCGCAGGCGACGGTCAGGCCACCCTATCGTGGACGGCCAACACGGAATCGGATATTTCCTACTACGTCATCTACCGGAGCACGACGAACAACTTCACGCCGTCGGCGGCGGACTCGGTGGGCCGGGTGAACCATGCGGACGCCAGGACAGTCACGCACACGGGGCTGTCCAACGGCACGACCTACTACTACAAACTTGTGGCGGTGGATGCGGGAGGCAACCGGAGCGCGGCGTCGGCTCAGGCATCTGTCACCCCTGTCGCCCCTGCCGTGGCCGGGATCGCGGTGAGTCCCACGTCACTGAGTTTCGGAAACGTCAACGTCGGGGCGTCCGGCCAGCAGACGTTTACAGTGTCCAACACAGGTACAGCGGGGTTGACGGTCTCGTCCATCGCGAAGACGGGCGCAGACACGACGATGTTCAGCGCCAGCCCCACCTCGTTTACAGTCAATGCGGGGAACAGCCAGGCCGTTATCGTGACGTTTCGCCCGACGGCCACAGGGCCGAAGTCCGCCAACCTGGTCCTGACGCACAACGCCACGAATGTGGCCTCGCCGCTGCTCTATGCGGTCAGCGGGACGGGCGCAGAGCCCCCCAGGCCAGTCATCGCGGTCTCAGCGACGTCGCTGATGTTCGGGGATCAGAAGACGCTCACGTTCACGGCCGGGAACACGGGGAATGCGGCGCTGAATGTCACAGGTATCACGGTGACCGGCAGCGACGCCTCGCAGTTTTCGGTCAACCTGACGACATTCACGGTCAATGCGGGAGCGTCCCCACAGACTGTGACGGTGACGTTTGCGCCGATGAGCGCCGGGGACAAGACGGCGACGTTGACGCTGAGTCACAACGCCGCGCCCACGGCCACGACCACAACGGTATCTCTGACGGGCAAAGGGCCGACGCCAGCGGTGGACCGGGAGTTGCCGTTCGGGCGTGTGACGCAATCTCAAACGGCGGTCACAAAGACGCTGGACGTGAAGAACAGCGGGGGCGGTGTCCTGAAAGTGACGAACGTAATCGTGGAGATGGTGACGCAGAACACGTCTCCGTTCGAGCTGGCGAGCGCAGACCGGTTCGACGTGGAGGCAGGTAAGACTGTGCTGATCCAGGTAAAACTGACGCCGTCTATCGTGGGCACGCCAGAAGGGAAGTTGACGATCCGGTTCGATCCGAGCCTGAATCTCGCTCCCATTACGGCCAAGCTCACGGCCACGGTAGACCCCGTAGGCACTCCGCCCAAAATCGACACGGACCTGGGGACGACGCGTGCCCTGGCCTGGGGGACGGTGGTCCAGTCCACGACGCCGGTGGAGAAAAGCTTCAAGGTGTTGAACATCGGAGGGAGTTTGTTAACGGTCAGCAACATCGAGGTGACGGGCACGCAGCTCGTGCGGGTCGTGACGGCGACGCGGTTTGAGGCGCCGGTCAACGGGTCGCAGACGGTGACGGTGGCGTTGAGGCCAGAGGTCATCGGAAAGGTGGAAAACGCCACGTTGACAATTGTGAGCAACGACCCGAACCAGGGCCGGTTGACCATCACGCTGACTTTCGACGTACAGCCGCCGACGGTTCTTCCGTTTGAGGTCCGCAGTCCCTTCAACTTCTCGCCGACGGCCTACAATGTCCCGACCCAGGCCACGGCCACGCTCCAGAACCCCAACGTGTCGCAGCGTCTGAAGGTCTTCGACGTGGTGTCGGACAACTCGCAGGTGGTCATCAAATCCTACGACACGAACGAGATCGACCCGCAGAAGACGAACACGATCATCGCGGAGTACACGGCCCGGCCCTACCGGGCCACGTCGGGGTTCGTCTACGTCTACAGCAGCGCAAAGGACCTCACGAAGGTCCCCTGGTCGGCCAAAGAGGCGCCGCTGGACACCCTGGGGGTGGTGAGCGCCCTGCCCAGGGACGGGGCGACGAACGTCAGCCCGTCCACGTCGGTCACGATCGAGTTCAGCGACGAGGTGTTCGCGTTCGGGAGCCGGTTCGCGGCGGTGGAGGTGGATTTGCAGCCGGAGCCGAAGAAGTTCAACTGGCAGCAGGACGCCTCGGTGGTGGGGAGGCAGGTGACGTATCGGGACGTGCCCTTAGAGCCGGGGACGACCTACCGGCTGACGGTCCTGTCGGCGGTGGGCAGGCGGGGGCAGGAGCTGGGGTCGTCGCGGGAGTTCCTGTTCTCCACGGGCGGGT
>CAYRZX010000342.1:0-7398 GCA_964428665.1 uncultured Gemmatimonas sp. | reverse complement strand
CACCGGCCACCGCGTTTTGCGCGTCCCTGGCGTCGGGAGGGAGAAGGATGCACGCTCTCACACATAACAAGCAAAGACAACGGTGACAAGCCGCATCTGGATAGGTGCGGCCTGTTGTTTTTACGCACGCAGATGACTAATTTCCAAGTGATAGATGACCTATGGCTACTTACCTGACAACGGGGCTGACGGTACGCGCGCGCGGTGAACGGTTCACGATTGTAGAAACAGAACCTCTGCCCGGGACCTCGGGAACTCCTCTATGGCGGTTGACCCTTCGTTCTCTTGAAGAAGAAACGCGAGGGAATGAGGTTGCGGTGCTGTACCCGATCGAGTCGGTTCAACCCGATGAGGTTCCTGATCTATCTCTTGAAAGAGTGGGACGGCTGCCCAGGTTTCGGCTTCTTCACGACGCCTTCAAATTAAAACTATCCCCTCCTGGAGATGTCCTGGTCGGGGTAGGTCGTTCCAGGATTCGATTTGAGCCCTATCAATACGTGCCTGCTATGAGGGCTCTTGAGCTGCCTCGACCGAGGCTTCTTCTGGCAGACGATGTGGGTCTGGGTAAGACTATTGAGGCGGGCTTGATCCTGAAGGACCTGGCTGCAAGGCGCCGGGCCAACCGTGCGCTAGTCGTCTGTCCGGCTGGGATCATGACCCAGTGGCAGCAGGAGCTCAAGGGGAAGTTCGGCTTTAAGTTTAAAATCTTTGATCGCGACACCCTCCACGAAGTGCGCCAGCAACTGGAGATCGGCGCTAATCCCTGGGCTGTAGAGTCACGGGTTATCGCGTCCATGGACTTCATCAAACGTCGCGAAGGGGCCTTCCGCGAACTCTCCTCAGTCAAGTGGGATGTCGTCGTTGTGGATGAAGCGCACCATCTCTCAGCAGGGCGCTCTGAGGATGACATTACGGATCGTCATCGGCTTGGAAGGTGGTTGGCCGAAGCAACGGACGCCCTGCTTCTTTTAACGGCCACTCCTCACGACGGCTATGATGAAAGTTTTTTGTCCCTTTTGGGCCTGTTAGAACCCAGCTTGGTTCCGCTGAACGGGAACATCCGCTTCGAGCGTTATCGACGGCACCTCGTGCGGCGTTTAAAAGGACATATTAAAAACGAAGATGGTGCTCTGAAATTTCTCAAGCGCCAAGTTGTCCCTATACCAGTTCCTCTGAATCCTGAAGAAGTGGCGTTGCACGCTGCCGTCCTTTCTCGGGCCAGTGAGCTTGAACTTCTCGCTCAACAGACCCGTCGACAGGTAGACGCTGAGGCCATACGCCTGGTCGCCACCATTCTCCGTAAACGCGCTGCATCCTCGCATCACGCACTCGCGAAGACGCTGGAACAACGACGAAATAACCTGTCCGAAAGAGTAGAAGACCTGGAGGTTCAGAGGGATCATCTGAGAGCCCTGCGACGTGGGGACACAATCCCTGACGATGCTCTTGCCAGGCTTGAACAGGACGCCCACAAGAGCTATCTGTCTGTCATAAGGCGTCTGGGCACACAGGTTCGAAGGGTCAAAGATGAGGTTGCCGCCGTTGAGGAGGTAGAAGACCTGCTCCGAAAGTGTCAGGAAAAACCGGAATCCAAAATGACGTGCCTACTGCAACAACTCCGAGACGTGCACCGCGAACATCCCGGAGATAAGGAAATCGTTTTCACAGAATATTCTGATACGGTTGAGGCGGTCGTTCAGACCTTGCAGGTGAGTAAAGACTATGCTGATAAAAGTTGTCTGCTGACCGGCGACCTTTCGCCTGCTCAAAGAGACCAGGCGCTTGCCACTTTTGCCGGCCCAGACAAACTTGTTCTTGTGGCTACGGACGCGGCAGGGGAGGGGCTGAATCTTCATCGGCGCTGTCACAGGGTGATCCATTTTGAGCTGCCGTGGAACCCCAATAGGCTCGAACAACGCAACGGCCGAATTGACCGGTACGGCCAGACAGAGACGCCGATTGTGGGCTTTCTATACGCAAAAGACACGTATGAGGGGGAGGTTCTATCCCGCCTTGTAGATAAAATCGAGCGGCAGATCGAGCGGTTGGGTTCGGTGGGAGACGTGCTCGGGCAAATCCAGACAGAACGCATTGAGCAGATCCTCACCCGCTCACCGGATGACCTCCAGGCTGCCATCTCTCAAGCAGAACAGGAGATCGATGAAGAGATCGCGCGTGTCGAAAGAGCGCCTCTGCATAGCCTTCTGGGAGAGGGCGGCCTGGACCAGGAAGAGGTCCGACACGCAGAAGAAGCGGCCCAAAAAGGCGGGGCTGAAAACATCGTCCTCGCCGATTTCCTCTACCGGGCAGTCACGGCTGCCGGCGGACATGCCGAGCGGCAGGGTGACAGGATGCGGGTCTGGACACCCTCGTCCTGGCAGTCGGCCTCCGTCCAGACCCATTACGAAGGGCTGATCATACAGACACCCGAGGCGTTGTCAGAAGACAACGCCGACCACTTTTTAGACGAAGACCACCCTTTGATCGCGGCTGCGGTTCGATGGGTCAAGGCCCGTCGGTTTGACCCCAGGGACGACCATCGGGTCGCGTACGTCCTGACGCCGAACCTGTCGAAGCCCGATCTGATCACCACTTTTCTTGTGCAACTCCGCGACGGAGAAGGGGCTGAGATAGAACGCCTGGAGGCCGTGCGCGCTATGCCTGATGGCCAGGTTTCCCGCAAACGAGAGGAGGACCTTGAAGCCCTTCGAGTGGAGGGGCAGGGGAATGTGGCATTGGAAATACTGTCTCGTCTCTTCGGCTCCTGGTGGGAGCAGACTCGGGACAGCGCCCTGTTGGAAGCCCGCCGACGGGCTTCCAGTTGGCGTCAGGGGATCATTGCCACGCGAGGGCTGACGCAGCAACAGATGATGCGGGAACTGGAGGAGTGGAACCAGGCCTCCCGCAGGGCCATCATGGGTGATTATGCCGGCCCGAAGGCGCAACTCACCCTCTTCCGGAAACCGGAATTACCCCCCTCCATCAAGCGCCGGCTTCGCCAGCACGAGGAGCGGTACGACCAGCGGAAGGGGTATCTGGAAAGAAGAATCCAATTCGAAGACCCTGTTGTGGAGCCCCTCGGGGTGCTCCTCCGTGTGCCTGCAGAAGGGAGGCAGCCCTGATGGAAAGCCTCGCCTTCTACGGAGGCTCGTTCAGTGAATATTATCTGACGCGGCTCCTCTGGGAGGAGCCCCAGCTCAAGCCCCTTCTGGGCTTGCCGTCTGTCACGGCCTCTTTCCGCCGGGCGGCGGGGGAGATATCACGCGGCCAGCGCGCCCTGCGTGCCCGTCAGCTCCCCAGATCCACCCAGACCCTGCTTTTAAATCCTCTGGGCAATCTGCTCGGATGGACGCTGGGCGAGGAGGAGACGGTTGAAACGGGTGAAGGATCAGAGGATGCAGGGTTCCCTCTGATCATAGAAGGCAAAATCGTAGCCCGCGTCCTCGCTATCTCTCCGGATGCCCCCCTCGATCTGCCCCCTACGGGCATCCACCGGCGTTTTGCGCCGGCCTTGAGCATAGTTCGCGTGCTCGAAGAGCAGAAGCTGACGTGGGGCATTGTGCTCAATGCCTTCGAGATGCGTCTCATCCGCCGGGCGGAGGGGTTCGTCTCCTCTCAGATCAGCTTTGACCTCACTGCCATCGCCGAAGGGACCCAGTCCGGGCTGGATGCCTGGAAGCTCCTCTGGGCGCTCCTGCGAGCGGAAGCCCTCGTGGCGGACCCTCCTCTTCTGGAGCGGGTAGTCATATATGGCCGTGAACACCAGGAAGGCGTCGGCAAGGCCCTGGGAACCCAGGTTAAAGAGGCCGTGGTGGCCTTTGTTCAGGGCATTCTCTTCCACCCGGAGAACCAGCAAAAAATCACCCGTCCCATTTCCCCGGATTACCTGAAGCAGCTCTATGCGGAGTCTCTGCGGGTTCTTTACCGCGTCCTGTTTGCCCTGTATGGAGAATCCAGGAGTCTCCTCCCTCTGGACATGCCCACGTATCGGGACGGGTATTCCGTGACCAGGCTGGCCCATCGGGTCACCACTCCGGAGACCGATCCTCGCCGGAGGCCGACCCCCTCGGGGAGATACTTCGAATGGAGCTTGAGGGCGCTTTTCGAGCTGCTTCGTCAGGGGGCAAACCTCGGGCCTGAGGGTTATATCCCCCAGTATGGAGGAGCGCTGTTTGACCATAGTCAGACAAAGCTGGTCGAGGACCTGGCCTGGGGGGATGAGACGGTCGCAAGCGTCCTTGAGAAGCTGACGATGGTCCCCGCAAAGAACCGGGGGTTGGTCCGCCTGTCCTACCGCGAACTCGACGTCGAACAGCTTGGCGCGATCTATGAGAGCCTGCTCGAACAGGTCCCTCAGGTCGCCAGCGAGACCATGTTCCGCGTCTCCCTGGACAAAAGGGAGTTGATCGTCACCGCCGCCGAGCGTGCCCGGCTGGCAAGACGCCGGGGGGAGGTTCTGGATAACATAGCCGGGTCAGACACGGATGAGGAGGATGCCCCGGAGGAAGAAGCCGATGACGAGGAGATGGACGAGGCTGAAGCGCCAGAGGAGGAGACGCTGCGCCCGGCCAGACGGACCCCCCTGAGGGTTCTTGGTGAAATCCCTGAAGGAACAATGTACCTGAAGGCCGGCATGGGCCGGAAACAGACGGGCTCCTTTTACACCGGCCGTCCTCTGGTCGAGTTCCTTGTCCGCCGGGCGATCGAACCTCTGGCGAAGGGGAAGACGCCTGAGGAGATCCTGTCCCTCAAAGTCCTCGACCCGGCGATGGGGTCCGGGCACTTCCTGGTCGGCGCCTGCCGGCTGCTTTCAGAACACCTTCTATCCGCCTATCGAAAACGGTATGAGGAGGTTCTGGGGTCCCACGCGGACCTTCCGCCGGGGGATGTGTTTATCGAGGCAGGCGTCCATCCCGAGGTGGCTGCCAACTGGGAGCACGAGGACCGGGCATTGACCGCCTGCAGGCTTCTGGTAGCCGGAAACTGTCTCTACGGAGTGGACAGGAACCCGCTGGCCGTTGACCTGGCGCGGGTGTCCCTCTGGCTGGCGACCGCCGCGACGGACCATCCCCTGACCTTTCTGGACCATCGCCTGCGGGTGGGGGACAGCCTGCTCGGTCTGCCCCTGTACCTGGGAGGCGAGGAAGAGCCTGAGGCGCACCTGTTGAAGCCCGACCAACCCGCCATTCGCCGGTCTGCCTCCAGGCGAAAGCGCCAGACCTCCGATGCCCCTTTATTGGGGGACGTTCTGGCCCAGGAGATCGTGACCAACACAACCCGATGGCTCCGCAAACGGATTGAGATGGCTTTGAGGCACCTGGGAATGATCTCACAGATGATGAGTGACGCTCCGGGTGACTTTTCCGGGCAGCGGGCCGCCTTTGAGGCCATGCGGGGAGAGCTTCAACCCTTTTGGGACCTCCATAGCCTCCGGGTCGGCAGGCACTTTGTGTCCCTCGAAAAAATCTCCGAGGTGGAGATCATCAACCGGTGGTTGAAAGAGATGTCCGAGACCGGCAGGCCGGGAGAGGATGCGAGGAGGCTTGCTGAACCTGCCAGACAGAGGGGGGAGGAGCTGGGGGCCTTCTGCTGGCAACTGGCGTTCCCGGAGGTCTTCTTCGGACCCGAGGGCCAGGCCCGCGACCGTTGCGGGTTTGTCGCAGTGATCGGAAACCCACCGTGGGACAAGATCAAGCCCAACGAACGGGAGTGTTTCTCCGATTTTGACCCCACCGTCTGGGATGTGCAGGGCCAGGAGAGGAAGCGCCTGATCGCCGCCCTCTGCCGCGACAACCCCCAGGCTCAGGAGGCCTGGAATCGCCACGAGTCCGAGACGAAGACCCTGTCCGCCCTGCTTCTGGAAGGCGGGATATATCAACACCAGATTGCCGTTGTCGAAGGCAAGAAGACGGGGGGAGACCCGGATACCTTCAAGTTTTTCACCGAGCGGGCCTACCAGCTCCTGCGGGAAGGGGGCCGCGCGGGCATCATCGTGCCCCTGGGCATTCAGGGCTCCCTCGGGACCACCGGCCTGCGAAGGCTTCTGCTGGACCACTGCCAGCTCTCGGCCCTGATCAAGCTGGACAACGAGCGATACATCTTTCCCGGCGTATTCCACGGGCAGAAGTTTGACCTGACTGTTTTTGCCAGAGGCGGGCGTACCGAGAAGTTCGAGGCCGCCTTCTTCAGTTGGGAGACGGCGGAGGTCCTGAAGGGGCTTGATACCGACACCCGCCGCATTGAAATTGAGGCCGGCCTCTACCGGGAGCTTTCGCCGGAGCAATATACCTTTGTGGAACTGCACGACCAGCGGGAAGTGGAGCTTCTGCGCAGGATTTACCGCCAGTTCCCACGCCTGGGAGAGCATCTGGACGACACGTGGAATGTATCCTTTGTCCGCGAATTTGACATGACTAACGACAGCTTTTTGTTCCGGGATGCAGCCAGGCTTAAAGAGATGGGGGCAACGCTTCACTCCCGCCTGCCTTCGTCGACAGAGGCGGCCCAGGGAGCCCCTTTTGAGCCGGATGAAGGCGGGGAATACTGGACCACGCCCGATGCGTCGTGGTACGAGGCCTACCCGAACCGTTTCGCCCGGGTGGAACGATGGGTGGACAGCCGGGGCCGGATATTTTTGCCTGGGGAAATAAACGAGGAACGCATCGCCTATCGTTTGAACGGCTATGTGCTGGCTCATGAAAAAGACGAGCGAGAAATCTTACCTGTCTATGCAGGGGGAAAGTACGTTCCTCTGTACGAAGGCCGAATGGTCCACCAGTTTGATCACTGCCAGAAAGCCTATGTCTCTGGATCGGGCAGGCGGGCCAGGTGGCAGGAACTGGGGTGGCAGGAAAAACGGATTGCGCCACATTTTTTTGTAGGAAGAAACGGTGCTGATGGGAAAGAATCATTTTCAGGGGGTTCCAAGCCGGGGATTTGTCTTGTGACCGGACAGACTAATGAGCGAACAGCACTGGTAGGAATAATTCCTAAGTATATGCCTTGTGGTCACTCCTTAGCCACGGTAAATCTTGAACCTCCAGATGCTCAAAATCAATGTTTCCTGCTTGGACTACTCAATAGCTTTGTCGCTGATTGGATATTGCGTTTGCAGGTTTCCAATAACATCGGTTTCTATCATTTGTATGGATTACCAACTCCACTGGGCGATGATCAAGTCCATGATCTTGAAAATATTTCAAAAAAGGTGGCAGTCCTTTCTTGTACAACTCGTGAGTTAGCAAGGTTGTGGGAAGAAATGTTTCATCATTGGCTAGATGACTTCCCTCTCCCCTGGACGCGAGAGCGAGCATGTCTGGACATTCGACAGCGAGCAAAGTTGAGGCATGGTTCAAATCAGGGTAACACTTTAGCTTGCCCTGATATGGATATAAGGCT
>CAYRZX010000341.1:0-7411 GCA_964428665.1 uncultured Gemmatimonas sp. | reverse complement strand
TAAGTCAAACAATTTCAGTCTATTATAAACGCGGAAGACCGGTTACGCCCGATGGTAATGGACGGAAGATCAGCTCCCACACGGAGGCGTCCGGCCGGTTTCACACGGACTGGCTGAACATGATGTATCCCCGCCTCAAGCTGGCGCGGAGTCTGCTGCGTGACGACGGAGTCATGTTCATTACAATCGACGACACCGAGTTATCCCATCTTATTAGGCTCTGCGACGAGGTGTTTGGTGAGGAAAATCACGTCGCGACGGTCTGCTGGCAGAAGAAGGTCTCTCCATCGAATGATGCGAAGTGGTTCAGTACCGACCATGACTGCATCGTTATTCTCGCCAAGTCGCGCGAAATCTGGCGTCCATACCGACTTCCTATGAATGATAGACAAAAGGGCTATTACACCAATCCCGACAATGATGCCAGAGGACCCTGGAACTCAGCCACATATACCTGTAATAAGACCAAGACCGAACGGCGCAATCTCTATTATCCGATCACGAACCCAAATACCGGTGAAAAAGTCTGGCCCAAGGAGACTGCGGTGTGGGCTTATTCGCGGGACTTACATGCGACCCACGTGAAGGAAAATCTGCTGTATTGGGGCCTGGACGGGCGGGGCAAGATGCCACGATTGAAAAAGTTTCTGAACGAAGCTGGCAACGTGGTGCCACGCTCTATTTGGTTTTACGACGATGTGGGGCACACACAGGAAGCCACCAAGGAATTAATGAACTTGTTCCCGGACTCCGGGTTTGATACCCCCAAACCCATACGGCTTGTACAGCGAATGCTTCAGATTGCTGTCACGCCTGACCAGGGAGACCTCGTTCTTGATTTCTTCGCCGGGTCCGGCACAGCCGGCCATGCTGTTCTGGAAATGAACAGAAACGATGGCGGCAACCGCCGTTTCGTTTTGGTTCAACTACCTGAGCCTACTGAACGCAAAGACTACCCGACAATTGCAGACATTGCCAAAGAACGCCTGCGCCGGGCTGGCAAGAAAATTAAGGACGAGAACCCAATGTTTGCGGGCGACCTTGGCTTCCGCGTCTTCAAGCTTGACTCCTCCAACATCCGCGCCTGGGAACCGAACCGCGACAACCTGCCACAAACACTGCTTGATTCCTCCGACCACCTGAAAACCGACCGCACCGAAGCGGACATCCTCTTTGAACTGCTGCTCAAGCTGGGCCTGGACCTCACCGTGCCCATCGAACAGAAGACCATCTCCGGCAAGACCGTCTACAGCGTCGGCGCGGGCATCCTGCTCGTCTGCCTCGCCCCGGCAATCGCCCGCGAGGAAGTGGAACCCCTCGCCCTCGGCCTCGCGGCCTGGCACAGGGAGTTGGCCCCCGTCGGCGACGCGCAGGTGGTCTTCCGCGACAGCGCCTTCGCCGACGACGTGGCCAAAACCAACATGACCGCCATCCTCCAGCAGCACGGGCTGGAGAACGTGCGTAGCCTTTAGAGGAAGCGACCTTGAAACTCCACTTCGAACCCAACCTGGACTACCAGCACGCCGCCATCGAGTCAGTCTGCGACCTGTTCCGTGGGCAGGAAACCTGCCGCACCGAGTTCACCGTCACCCGCGATGCGCTCGGGGTGCAACAATCCCTGGCGTTTGCCCAGAATGACCTGGGAATCGGCAACCGCCTCCACCTGCTCGACGACGAACTGCTCAGCAACTTGGGCGACGTCCAGATCCGCAACGGCCTGAAGCCCTCCACCTCGCTCGCCTCGGGCGACTTCACCGTAGAGATGGAGACGGGCACGGGCAAGACCTACGTTTACCTGCGCACGATCTTCGAGCTGAACAAACGCTATGGCTTCACCAAATTTGTCATTGTGGTGCCCTCGGTGGCGATCAAGGAGGGGGTTTACAAGACCCTCCAGATCACCGAAGACCACTTCCGCACCCTCTACGCCAATACGCCCTTTGAGTTCTTCCTCTATGACTCGTCCAAGCTCGGCCAGGTGCGCAACTTCGCCACCAGCCCGCACATTCAAATCATGGTTGTGACGGTGGGGGCCATCAACAAGAAGGACGTCAACAACCTCTACAAGGACAGCGAGAAGACCGGAGGCGAAAAGCCTATCGACCTCATCAAGGCCACTCAGCCCATCGTCATCGTGGATGAGCCGCAGAGCGTGGACGGCGGTCTGGAAGGGCAGGGGAAGAAAGCCCTCTCAGAAATGAACCCGCTCTGCACCCTGCGCTATTCCGCCACCCACGCGGACAAGCACCACATGGTCTATCGCCTCGACGCGGTGGATGCCTACGAGCGCAAGCTTGTGAAGCAGATCGAAGTGGCCTCGCTCCAGGTGGAAGGCGGCCACAACAAGGCATACATCAAGCTGCTGTCCACCAGCAATAAGCGCGGACAGTTCACCGCCAGGGTGGAGCTGGACGTGCAGTACGGGGCGCACGTCAGACGTGAGGCCGTCACCGTGCAACCGGGCGATGACCTCCAGCAGATCACGTATCGCGCGATGTACGAGGATTGCCTGGTGCAGAACATTGGATGCAAGGTGGGTGAAGAGTTTCTGGAACTCAACCACCTGGAGAAGCCGTTGCGGCCCGGTGAGTCGGTCGGCGACGTGGATGCCGACGCCCTCAAACGGCTGATGATCCGCCGTACCATCGAGGAGCATCTGGACAAGTCACTTCGTCTGCGACCGCAGGGGATCAAGGTGTTGAGTTTGTTCTTCATCGATGCGGTGGAGCACTACCGCCGCTACGACGAGGAGGGGAACCCGCAAAAAGGCAAGTATGCGCTGATGTTCGAGGAGGAGTATCGAAAGGTCGCCAATAGGCCCAAATATCGCACGCTCTTCAACGAAGTAGACCTGGACTCCGACGCCACCGAAGTTCACGACGGCTACTTTTCCATCGACAGGAAGGGCGCCTGGACGGACACCGCCGAGAACAACCAGGGGAACCGGGATAACGCTGAGCGAGCCTACAACCTCATCATGAAGGATAAAGAGAAGCTGCTGGGCTTTGAGACAAAGTTGAAGTTCATCTTCTCCCACTCCGCCCTGCGCGAGGGCTGGGACAACCCCAACGTGTTCCAGATTTGCGCCATCCGCGAGATCGGCACCGAGCGCGAGCGCCGTCAGACCATCGGACGCGGCCTGCGCCTGTGCGTGAACCAGCAGGGCGAACGGTTGCGCGGCTTCGACATCAACACGCTCACGGTCATCGCCACCGAGAGCTACGAGCAGTTCGCCGAAAACCTCCAGAAGGAGATCGAGGCCGACACCGGCATCCGCTTCGGGATTGTGGAAAAGCACCAGTTCGCCGCCATTCCGGTGGCGGATGCGGAGGGCAGGACCAGGGCGCTGGGCGTGGCGCAGTCAGAAGCCATCTGGACGCACCTCAAAGAGGCCGGTTACCTGGACGCGAAGGGCAAGGTGCAGGACGCTTTGCGCACGGCGCTCAAGGAAGACACGCTCCAACTGCCGGAGCCCTTCCAGGACCAGCTTCCCCAGGTGAAGGAGGTCCTGCGAAAACTGGCCGGAAAGCTGGACGTCAAGAACGCGGATGAACGGGTGCAGGTGAAGACCCGGCAGGCCATCCTCCACAGCGAGGAGTTTCAGGCCCTCTGGAACCGCATCAAGCACAAGACCACATATCGGGTGCAGTTCGACAACGAGAAGCTGGTGGCCGACTGCGCCAGGGCCATTCGGGACTGTCCGCCCATCACCAGGACGCGGGTCCACATTCGCAAGGCCGACCTGGCCATTGGCCGGGGGGGTGTGGCCGTCGAAGAAACCGCCGCCGCCGCGCCCATCACCCTTGGCGAAAGCGACATCGAGCTGCCGGACGTGCTGACGGACTTGCAGGACAAGACCTCGCTCACCCGCCGCAGCCTCGTGCGCATCCTGAACGAGAGCGAACGGCTGAACGACTTTGCCCGCAACCCTCAGCAGTTCATCGAATTTGCCGCCGAGGCCATCAACCGTACCAAGCGCCTCGCCCTGGTGGACGGCATCAAGTACCAGCGGATCGGCGACGAACACTATTACGCCCAGGAACTCTTCGAGCAGGAGGAGTTGACTGGCTACCTCAAGAGTATGCTCCCCTCCAAGAGGTCGGTTTACGAGCACGTGGTTTACGATTCCGCCGGTGTGGAACGCACCTTTGCGGAGCAACTGGAGATGAACGAGGCCGTGAAGGTGTATGCGAAGCTCCCCGGCTGGTTCAAAGTCCCAACGCCCCTGGGAACCTACAACCCCGACTGGGCGGTGCTCGTGGAAAAAGACGGCGCTGAGCGCCTCTACTTCGTGGTGGAGACCAAAGGCAGCCTCTTCACCGATGACCTGCGCGACAAGGAGAGCGCCAAGATCGAATGCGGCAAGGCCCACTTCAAGGCGCTCCAGGTGGGCGAGACACCAGCCCAGTACGTTGTGGCCCGAACGATCGACGATCTGATGGCGCGTTGCGGATAGAAGACCTTGCGCAGAGGCTGTATGAGCGCCAGCCGGAAAACTCTGGACCGGCTGCCTGAAATTGCCTTTGACGCTGAGGGAATTCCATGACGAACGCTACACCCCAGCGGTGGACGCCGCGCTACACGCTGAATCCGGCTATCGCCAGGGGACTGATGGCGATTGAGGGGGCCCGCGCGGTGGTGGCCCATACGCCCCTGCCGCCGGCTGCTGAGGCCGCCCTGCGCCAGAGGGCGCGGGTGCGCTCCGTACACTATTCGACCCGGATCGAGGGCAACCGCCTGACCCTGGCCGAGGCCGAACAGGTCATCGCCGGTCGGAGGGTGCGGTTTCACGGCCGGGAGCGAGACCGGCGCGAGGTGCAGAACTACTGGAACGCCCTGCTGCGGGTGGAGGAGTGGGCAGCGAAAAAGACCCCCTTGAGCGAGGCCCTCATCCGCCGGCTGCACGCCCTGGTCGAAAAGGGCGCACGGGCAAAGCCAACACCCTACCGGGAAGAGCAGAACGCCATCCGAGATTCCGCCTCCGGCGCCCTGGTCTACCTGCCCCCGGAGGCCAGAGACGTGCCGGGCCTGATGGCCGCCCTGGTGCGGTGGGTTGAGGAGGCAGAAAAAGAGGGCCTGCCCGTGCCCCTCATCGCCGGGTTGACGCACTACCAGTTCGTCACCATCCACCCCTTTTACGATGGGAACGGCAGGACAGCCCGGTTGCTGGCCACCTTTCTCCTCCATCGGGGCGGATATGGATTGAACGGATTCTTCTCCCTGGAAGAGCACCACGCCCGTGACCTGGCCGGGTACTATCGCGCCCTGGTGACCCATCCGCACCACAATTACTATGAGGGGCGGGAGCGCGCAGACCTCACGCCCTGGCTGGAATACTTCGTTGCGGCCCTGTCAGAGGTCTTCACGGACTCCCAGCAAGAAGCCCTGCGGTTGGCCAGAGAAGGGATACCTGCTGAGCCCGAAGCCCTGCGCCGGATGGACCGCCGGGCACGGACGGTGCTGGCGCTGTTTTCCAGGACAGAGCGGATCACCTCTGCAGACGTGGCCCAGGCGCTGGGGCTTTCTGACCGCATGGCCAGGGTACTGCTTAAGGGGTGGGTCAGTGAAGGTTGGCTGAAGGTCGCCAATATCTCGAATCGGGCCAGGGGATATGAGTTATCGGCAATTTATCGGCAATATATGAGAAATTTATCGGCAATGCCCGGTTCAGGGAGGGCGCCCTCTCGACGGAGCAGGTGACCGTACTTGAACTCGCGACAGACACGCGACAGGCCTGCGCGGCGGGGACATTCCTCTACCGCCCAGCGCCTGGGTGACGCCGGAGGGGCTTATGAAACTGAAGGGCAAGGTGGCGCTGATTACAGGGGGGGCGCGGGGGCTGGGCCGGGCCTATATCCTGCGCCTGGCCCGGCTGGGGGCGGACGTGGTGATCAACGACATCGACCTGCACGCCGCCCGGGAATTCAGCGAGAAATAGGGCGCGGCCCGGCGCATCAACTCGAAGAAGGTCTCGTAATGCGCCTCCTGGCTCGTCCCGCCGTTCAAAAGCCACGTGGCCCCCAGCGCGGCCGCGTTGTCGATCAGTCGCCTGTAGTCCTCCACGGCCGCCTCCAGCCCCAGGTCCAGCTTCGGCCCGCCGATCAGCATGGATGACTTCACACCCGCAGCTTTAGCCGCCGCCCGCACCGCGGCCACCTCCTGCGGAGTGCTGTCTGACCGCACCGGCACCACCTCCCGGAAAAAACACAAGGGCCGTCCTCTCGAACGGCCTTGGCGCCTCAGGGTCTGCCATTTTTTTCTGTGATGACCCTCTCGATCATATTACATTATCGGATCGGGAGGGCAGGAGATGAGAAGGCCCACCCGGGGCCGGAACAAGACCTCAAGATCGAAATCACGCAGATCAACCGGCTCAGGTGAGACAACCCTGCCACCAGGTCGCCAGGACACAAAGCCATCCACGGAGGCAGACATGAAACTAGGTATGGATCACATCGGCCAGATCACGGATGAGAAACTGAAGTTCCTGCAGCAGATGGGCGTCGAGGGGATTATGGCCAACCTCGAAGGGAGGGCGGATGATGCAGGTTACCACAGCTTCCCCCGCCTGATGAACCTCAAGACACGGGTTGCGGCCTACGGGATGGAACTGGCCGCGATCGGCGGCAACACGCCCTGGTCGTGGCACTACAAGTGGATGCTGGGGCTGCCCGGGCGGGACGAGCAGATCGAGAACCTCCAGCGGACGATCCGAAACATGGGGGCCGCCGGCATTCCGATCTACACGTACAACATCCACGCCCTCCGGTACTACCGCACCTCTTCATACGCGCCGGTGCGCGGGGGCGCCCTCAGCACGAGCTTCGACGCCGATCTTGTCAGGAACGCGCCGCTGTTCGCGTCGGGCGGCGCGAATACCGAACTCATTCCGGAGGAGCATCGTCGTCCCATCAGCGACGAGGAGATGTGGGACAACCTGCGTTACTTCCTCAATGCGGTGATGCCGGTGGCGGAGGAAGCCGGCGTCACGATGGCCATGCATCCGGACGACCCGCAGGTGCCCCAGATCGGCGGGGTGGCGCGCATCATGCGCAGCCCGGAGGCGTTCCGAAAGCTGATCGAGATGTTTCCAAGCGAGAACAACAAGCTCCTCTTCTGCGTCGGGTGCTTCACCGAAATGGGCGCCGACGTGCCCGCCGAGATCCGCTACTTCGGGGAGCGGGATAAGCTGGCCTGGGTGCACTTCCGGAATATCAAGGGGACCACGGAGAAGTTTGTGGAGACCTTCCCGGACGAGGGGGATGCGGATATGGTCGCAGTCATGAAAGCCTTCCGTGACGCGGGCTACAGGGGCCATTTCGCCCCTGACCACCATATCCGGGTCGAGGGGGACTCTGACTGGGGCCACAGATACTGGGCCTATGGGCTGGGTTTCATCAGGGGGATGCTG